>DATKWE010000219.1:0-32537 GCA_035529735.1 Desulfobacterales bacterium
TCATCTCCGGTATAGGAAACAGAAATTGAACAGCCCCCGGTACGTGTCCTTTTTTGTAGCTGTCCTCAAAAGGCATGGTGTCCACGATAACCATATCTTTCCCGGAGTCGATCCATTTCTTGAGCTCTTCGGTGGTGACCACATCGTAACCGCCCTGCTGGACTTCGCGGACTAGCTTCACCGCACCGGCTTCCTTTTCCACTTCCACTTCGAATTTGTTTTTTGCCATTGCCGGAGCAGCGAGTCCAAACACCAGGATACCCACGATTACCAGTTTCACCATCGATTTAACTATATGCATTTTCCATCCTCCTTTTTTCCATAGTTTTTTTGATTAACAGCGTTATCTTTACCGGCTTGATGGCGCGGTATCGACGCCATACATACATAAAAACGATTCCCGCAAGCATGACCAGATCGCGGTAGAGAGATGCTTTGAGGCCGTGAAATGCTTCGGATTCAGGATCTTCCGGGCCGAAGCAACCGCAATCCACATCTATCCCCATCCAAATGCCGTAGCCCAAGATAGCGATAAACAGCACCAGCAAGCCGCCAATCACGGAAAGGCTTCCTTAATGTCGAAAAGCAGCCCGATACCGGCAGCCACCTCCAGAACCGGCAGGATGACGGCCACGGGAATGAGCAGACTTTCTGGGACGATCCCATAAGCCTCTATCAAGACAGCAAAGGTTTCTGGCTCCAGCAGCTTAATACTACCGGCGTATATGAAGGTTCCGCCAAGACCCCAGCGTGATATTTTATAAATCCAATCGAATAAGCTCATTATATTCCAGGCCAACGCAGGTTGCACGGTGACTATCGTCAAGCCGTAACCGACGGAGGGTTGTTTTTAAAGAAGCCCGATTAGACGCAATTTTCGTTTAGACCGTAAGACCATAAACGGGCAAACTGATAATTTTTTTTGGATGATTTTTGGAGCAGGCTATCAACGAAATTGGTCTACGTTTGCGTCTAACAAACCCGGTTAGAGTTAATTTAAACCGCTCAGGTGAAACCAAATTCATCAATCATGGGAGACCTTTTGAAGATTTATTTTCAAATATATTTATTTCATGCCCACACTTTTGAACGTTACCAATATATTTCATGGAAAATATCAATATGTCAAATTGATAATACTAATATCTAATTTTATTCTAATTGAAAATTTCTATATTACCCAACAACGTACTATTGAGGATGTATACCCAGAGAATTTTATTGTGGATATTGGAGAAAACATTGATGGGTGGATATCTTGTTCCAAAGCCCTTACTCTTCAAATCTGCAGCTCGTAAAAGACTCTATCCGCTGTGGGAATTTTTGAAAATTAAGAATTCTTGCATTATGTTTTAATCCCGTCATGTCTAACAATACATGATGATTTTCACAAAATTTTGGAGTTTTCAGTTAGAGGATCGTGTAGGTCTTTAAGTGATATATACAAAAAATAAGCTGAGAATGCAAATTTTCGCCATCATTGAAAAAATATAGAACGGATACCACATGTTGTGTTCGGAACTTAGGAACTTAGAGCAAAAAAGACAGATATATTGAGATGAAATAGCAACGGAACACTCGACACTCATTCGAGCAAGCCAAATGGTGAAAGTCGCACAAACGTTTTTTTAGATTCATGGGGGTTTAGCTGACATGCGAAATCAATGCGAAGATAATTCTGCGGCCTCTGTCTTCACTCGCTATATTTAAAAATTTGCTATACGTTCTAATGATCGTGATCTTCGGACTCATGGCCCGTATGGTCGTGGTCGTGGTAACGGCACGGTATGTGATCATGGGTTTTCTCATCCCCAGGATGGCTGTGCGTAAAGCGGTGGCTGTGTTCATGCGCGTGTTCGTGAAAATGGTCGTGCTCCACCTCTCCATGCCGATGCTGGTGCGTATGCAGGTGTTGGTGTAAATGACTATGCTCGTGTTCGTGCTGCATTGTCAGGATGGCGCTGCTACTACGCCGCCGATAAGTGTAGGATAATTCGTTGAGGTTGCCGAGTCGTTCATCCTGCAAAAAAGCATGGGTCGGCATATCTTCCAGAATCCGGCCCTTGTGCATCACCAGGGTACGGCGGGTCAATTCTTTGACGAAAAACATATCGTGACTGACGAGCAAGAGGGTCACGTTGAGATTGCACAGAATATCTAGCAGCAACTCCTCGCCTTGCGGATCGAGTCCGGCCGTTGGTTCGTCTAATATGAGCAGCTTGGGTTCCATGGCAAGAACACAGGCCAGCGCCAGACGTTTGCGTTCACCACCTGAAAGATGCAAGGGGACACGCTCTTCGAAGCCTTCCAAACGAACCATCGACAGGGCCTGTTTAAGCCGTTTTCGGGATTCGTCCCGCGAATAGCCGAGTTGATGCAGTCCAAAGGTAATTTCTTCCCGCACGCTTGGGCAGAAGAGTTGGTCGGCGCAGTCCTGAAAAACCATTCCGACCTGCCGCCAGAGGGTCTTGCGCCATCTGCGTGTCATCAACCGACCGGCAAAACGAAACTCTCCGAGTCCCTGGTGCAGGCCGAGCAGACAAGACAACAGCGTGGTTTTACCGGCGCCATTTTCACCGACAATTGAAATCCGTTCGCCATCATGAATGGACAGATTGATACCGTGTAACGCGAGTGTTCCGTCTGGGTAGCGATAGTGGTAGTCGCGCAGAACCACAAGCGGTTTTCCCTTATATACGTCAGGAAAAGTGCGGGGTCGATGGGGCTCATCAATCGGTTTTGATTTAGTCTGATCGCATGATGAGGCAGTGTGAACCAGACGAAAGGAAAAATCGAGACCATGCTCCCGCAATGATTGACGTTGGGAGACCAGTTCGCGCAGTGTGTAGTCATGATGTATGCGACCACGATCGAGAACCACGGCCCGGTCGCAGAGTTCATAGAGAAAGATCAGGTCGTGGCTGATGCAGATCAGGGTGCCGGAAAAATCCCTCAGCAGGTTGAGGAAGACCTCCTCTTGATGTCGATCTAAATTTGCGGTCGGTTCATCCAGGAGCAGCACGTTCGGCTGCATGGCAAGAAGCCCGGCTAAAGCGGCGCGCTTTTTTTGCCCGAAGCTGAGATTGTGCGGCGCTTTGTACGCCATGTTAAGCAGGCTGACGCGTTGCAGCGCCTGCTGGGCCGCCTGCTCCGCATCTTGTCGAGACAATCCCTGATGGCGGGGGCCGAAAGCCGTGTCGTCCAGCAGCGTGTGGCCGAAGAGCTGGTCGTCTGGATCCTGAAAAAGCAGGCCGATCTCAAGTCTATTCCGGTCCAGATTCTCCCCTTTCAACCGCTCACCTTTGTAGAAAACTTCCCCGGCAGTCGATAGCAGTAGTCCACAGAGTTGTTTAATCAGTGTGGTTTTACCGGAACCGTTTTGTCCAACCAAAGCGATTCTGTCTCCGGCGGCAATGTCCAGGTCGATACCGGATAAGGCTTGGGTATCATCCGGATAACGATAGAACAGCCCGCGCATGCTGAACAGGGGAGCATCCAGGGCAGGCCGCTGAATTGGTCGCAGAGGTTCGTGCATTATGCTTACTCCTTACCAGGCAATCCGGTCATATGCAATCAGTGCTGCTCCAACGGCCAGCCAGCCCGCCGCCAAAAGCAAATCTCTGGTCCGCAAACTCAGTTCAGCCGGGTCCGGAAACCGTCCCCGGTAACCACGCGCCCGCATGGCGTCGAAAACCCGCTCGGTCCGTTCGAAGCTACGAACAAAAAGCATTCCAATAAAATTGCCCACTGCGCGCAGCGTTGCCAGATCAGTGCGCTTGCGGAATCCGCGCACCTGCATACCGGAAGACATACGCCGGGCTTCGTGACGGAAGACATGCAAATACCGGTAGCTGAGCAATACCATCTGTCCAACCATCTCCGGCGCACCGAGCCGGGAGAGTCCGTGCAGGGTTACCGGCAGAGGTGCGGTAGACAGTAGAGGCTCCATCAACAGCGCGATAGCAACTGCTTTGGCTGCAATCGTCGCAGCCAGTCGCAAACCGCGCAGGTTGAAACCGAGCCAGTCCATCCCGTTAAAAACCAGCACCGTATCACCATTATGTACGGGGGCTGAAAAGGGCATGACCACAAAAAACATACTGACAAAACCGGTAATCGCCAACAGCCTCAGTACTACCTTTGCAAAAGAAGCCCTTGTAATCATCAAGGTCAGCAATGAGATGCCGATGGCGGCCAGTGCCGGCGTCAGGTGACTCAAGGAAGCGATGGCAAAACTGTAGACTAGTATCGTCACGATCTTGCAGCGCACATCCCAGCGGTGAAACAATGAAACACCGGCAGCATCCGCCAGAGGCGGTACCGACCAGTCACGGTCCTCTCCAGGCGCACTGCGGTTGTGCGCAACGCGCCGCAGCCAGACCACGACAGCCGCAATCACTGCCACCGGTATCAATATGAACAGGGGCAGTTGCCACAAAGGCATCTGGATATGGATTACATCAGCCATGAGCATTTTAGGGCGAGCGTGTAAATGACGGTTGCAGCAGTGCCGGCTTGACACGGGCAAGAAAGCCGATGGTAAAAGCGCTTACCACGCCCTCAATGATAATGACCGGTACGTGTGCGAGCAAGGCAATTTTGGCAACGCCGAAAAAATCCTCACCGCCGGTAACCAGAAGGATCGCCAGAATAATTGCTGCCAGTGCTGTCCCTACAGCGCCCGCCAATCCACCGATGATCGCCTGCCGCAACTGAGTTTGGCCTTTGTATCTCTGGAAGAACCATCCGCACGCCAGGGCAGGCAGCCCCATCATTAAGGCATTGGCGCCCAGCGCGGTCAAACCGCCGAATTGAAACAGCAAGCTTTGCAGCAGAAGGCCAAGGCCGATGGAGAGAAAGGCGGACGGCCCCAGCAGTGCCCCCGTCAGGCCCGGTATGATGAGATGCACACTGGTCGGCCCAAAAGGCACGTGAACCAGTGAAGCGACAAAAAAGGCTGCCGTCATCACCGCCAGCTTTGGCAGCTCTTCGCTGCGGGTGCGGCGGGCACTCCAGGCCACTATCGCAGCGCTGGCGACATAGCCGCCGACTGTCACGGAAATGGGGAGAACCCCGTCGGAAATATGCATGATCTACTCCTTGCGGCGTGCGGCGACAAAAGCGGCCACCCCTAACAGACCGAAAATGTAACCGATACCAGCGAAAACTTCTTTGAAGCCCGGCTTGTCGAGATCGGCACGCAGGGCTGCGATTTCCCGCTGAATGCGCCTTAGATCGCTGGACAACTTGCTATTTTGCTCCTTTAAAAGCGTAATGACCTCCTGAGAGCTCTCACCCGGAGGAGTCTGCGCAAGAAGTAAGCTTGGCGAGCTCGCCAAAAATAGGCACAGGACGCCAACCATAAGGCCTCTTTGAATAATCGTCATTTCCCAGCCTCCACGTCAGCTTTTTTCAGCTTAAAACTGTTCTTGTGTCCCATGGTTGCTTCAATGACAATGGTCAAATCATCAACCTTCGGCACGGCAAAGTCGAACAGTCCCTTTTTGTCGGTCACTCCCTCCAAAAGCAGGTTGTCTTGACTGTCATAAACCAACACCTTACCGCTTTCTACTGGGTTGCCATCCGGGAAATAGCTCTCGGTATAAACCTTCCCTGCTTCGGCATAAGCGAAAAGGTTGACCTTGTGCGCCAGTGCGGTTCCGCTGAACAGCAGTGACACAAAAACCGGAATGAAAAGATAATTCAGGATCTTCATTACACCCTCCATTTACTTTGTTTATTGTCAGCCTTGAAAATTGGCCCCCCACAGGGTGAGGGGCGCTCAATGAGGCAACGAAAAACCGGCTGCCGCTATTTCATATCCCGGGTATGGACCCAATAGACGGCGCCGATCTCAACTCCCTTTTCCTTGCCATCGTATTTCAGCTTCCAGTCGGCTTCATTAAGGGCTGCAAATCCCCACCAGCCGGCCTTGGGCATGGCGTAACTGAAAACGCCGTTAGCATCGGCTTTGACCACCTGAGTCACGTAGGGGTCTGCCGGAGGGATAACAACGCTGATATTTCCAGGTGACTCGTTCAGATACTCAATCTCCACTTCGGCAAAGGAGACCGGCTTGCCTTTGAGCAACACTTGCCCGGTAAAGAGGTTGCCGGTCCACAGCCCGTAAGGCCGGGTCAAAGGAACAATTTCAGTCTCCAGGCCGACCGGCTGATCCCAGCCTTTTTCTAAGCCCAACGCGTTTACGCAAACTTTGGTGTAATGAACAATGAATTTATCCTCAGCGGGCTCCCAGTAAGGAGTGGGTTCGACATAGAAGGTGTAGTCTCCCGGCCTGCGGATCTGGAAGTCGGTGGTCCAGAAGGTGAACTTTTCATTCTGGTCGAGGCTTTTCCCTTTGGTCGCCTGAAGGGTACCGAGCAAATCGGTCTTTTTGCCATCGTGCACCACGCCGAACTGCTTGGGTTTGACCATCTCCATGTAATGGAACTCCATAGGATGGATGAACTTGATCTGAAGGTTCAAGGTCTTGGTATCATCCTGGGTCACGATGTCGTTCGACGGGGTAATGGTACCGAAATGTGCCAGTGCCGGAGCGGTAACCACCATCATAACCGTTACAACCACGACTGACAGAATTGAATTTACTGCGCGCATAATACATGCCTCCTTTACTTTTGGTTTTGGTTCAATTAATTATAGATTAACAACCTGTTAATGAGTAAACTTGGTTGGAAACCAATTTCGATAAAGTCTTCTTAAAAAATATTCACCAATACAGCTAAAACTTTATCGCAAGCTGAGCGATAAAAGAATCTGTCTCCTGGGCATCATCTTCGAATTCTCCGTGCAAATATTCAATGGCCAGGTTGGTGTTTTTAAAAAAGCCCCAATTCAGCACTGCGCCATACTGGGATTCCGGTAAAAAATCTGCTCCGCCTTCATCAGATCCATCATAGCGAACCGCCAGTTCCAGATTATCAATTATAGCTACACCTAATTCCACATTCCAAGCCGAGGGCTTACGCTCTTTGGTGTCGGCGGCATCATATATTTCTCCGGCTTTGAAACTATCTAGTGCGCCGACATATTCACCAATCAGCTTAAAGCGTTCCAGAAATTTGAAACTGACAAAGGCACTCCAACCGCCGACCAGCGAATCAAGATTGTCCGGGTCTACCACTACCGTATTAAATGTATCCGAACCGGCCAGATTCGAAGTGTAGGATGCACCGAACATCATGTTTTCAAAGGGATTTACAGCGATGCTCCCAACAAAACTGTCGATGACGTCATCTTTGCCAATTTCTTTAGCGTTGCCGTTAAAGGCACCCACCGAGACATCGACCATTTCACCGCCGAACCGATATCCGGCCACGACAGCCCCCTCGTTGGTCTCCCCCAAAATTAGAGTGTTCGGATCGGTGACGAAATGACTGTCGTAGTTACCAAAAGGGATATACTGCCGCCCGGCGATCAGATAAGCGGGAAAGGACTCCGAACCCACCAACGCGATAAAGCCCTCATCCACAAAAAGATCATCATCTTCATATTTGAACATGACATGACCTTCGACATGTTCTGCAATTTTAGCATGCACCACCAGTTCAGCGGTAGCCAGGTCCACATCGCTGTTTTTTTTATCCTCTATGGCCAGATCTTTGAAATCGGTCTTTTCATATCCGGCCTCGACCTCGACGAGCCCGCTGATCTCAATACGATCGTACCACTTGTCGCTTTCCGGTTTTCTTTTGATAGCGTCTTCAAGATGCTTGATTCGATCTTCAAGGCTTTTGACGCCGCCTACTTTGTTGGTTTGTTCTGCTTGCTCGGACGACATCGAGTCCTGCGCCATAATGGGGCTGGCTTGTACACAAACCAGAATCAAACATGACAACAACAGGGTCATTTTCTTCATCTGTCACAACCTCCTTTTTTTATGATTGAGCATACAGACTTTGGCTGAAGCAACTTAACCTTATGGCGCTTTTTCCTTTCCAAAACAAAAAAGGCCACATGGTCGCTTCCCTTTCCGGGAGCATGGACCTTCGTGGCCTTTTTGTTTCAGCTCTATTGTCATCTCCGCCACTATCCGGCGAAGAATCTTATGTCTTGGGTCTTGGGTTAAAATACAAACATGAGCAGCTTCTGCCGCAATTTAATGGATGCTCCTATAATTGGGGCTTTCTGCGAAGTCAAGTTTTTTCTTCATCGATCCGATGGCCTTCTTGACCAATCTAAATGAAAAACGATTTATTATCCCTGACCATATCGGTCAGCTTGCACTTCAAACAAAATCTTATGATTAACCAGATTCATTCCCTTAATCCGGCCCTTGACCGTCTTTTGATCGCCAAAAATGTTAACCAGCCGCCATGTATTGTCGCCTTCCGGCTCTACAATATCCACGGATTCCATGATCAGTTGCTCTTGACCTTCTTTGACCAGATATGCATTGGCTTCACACATTTTTTATCACCTCCTTTAATTTCTCCACCGCCTCCTGCACAAGATGCGGTAAGGGCTCCTTGACAACGCCCACGATCTCAAACCTTTCCCGATACAAGGGAATAAGAACTTTTAACGCCGGACTTGACGTAATGGCTTCGGCCATTTTCGGCGTCACTTCACCCAGCATGGTGTTTGCCCAAGTGATGGCAATTGGGCCGATGATGCAATCAGCTTTAGCTGCCGTTCGGCAGATCGCATTTTCACCGGAGGCTCCATTATTGGCACCGGCCTTCAACATTTGGGCCGTTGCGATTGCATTGGTTCCCAAAGCGATTAGCTCGATATTTTCGCCAAATTCAGCTCTCAGATATTTAATAAGAGTAGCACCGATGCCTCCACCCTGCCCATCGATCACGTAAATTCGTCTCAACACAAGCAAACATCTCCAGATTATTGCAAACAAAAAAAGCCACGACGTATTGGGCTCTCTATGGAAGAACCAACAGCCTTCGTGGCTTTAGAATTCGATGATTACGTGCTGTTTTTGATAACCTATCTTCAAATAGGCATTTGATATATTATTATTACTTAATTTGATCTATCTTGTCAATATTTTTATCCGATGTCAGCTGTCCGCCACCATGTAATTGGCACCTGTTGAAGGTGTATTGTTGCTACCGTCTTGGTATTTAAAATCTAAAACAAAAAATAACAGTCCACTATGTGACAATGTTCGGGGTTCATATCTACTTCCATGATACTGAAAAATTGTCAAATTCCACAATGCATGCATGATTCTTGAATCGTGAAGGAGTGGTCCATTCTTTGATAGTTCTCAGTGGTTCAAATCAAAAAAACAGTGTGGGATTCGATCAATTTTCCTCATTCGGAAAAATAAGGTGGATACAATATGTTGTGGTCCGCCTTTCAGTCTTTAAACTTTTGATATATTGAGAATATATGCTAAAAACCCTGCCTTTAAAAACTTGTGGTTACTTGCCATAAGCACAGGTCAAAGCACCTAAATTTCCAGTACATATATCCTATTTCTTACAAAATTGCAAAAAAGGCAAACCCTCGTAAAAGGATTTGCCTTTAATGAGAAACGGTATCACACGACCCCTCCAGGCATTGCAAACACATAAATATTGTCCTTTACGAATTTGCCGTCTTTCTTATTAATTTCGGAGAGGGCACCCGTAAAGTCTTCTTTCATCATCTTCGTCCAACGAAACTTTACGTGAATCGCTTCACGGAAACGATTTTTACCCTGGAATAACTCACGGATCTGAAAGGCTCAGACAAATTTTTTATGAGAAAATCGGGTTAATGATAATCATGGGTTCCCATGACGACTTTAATGCCGGTTTTATTCTCTATCATTTCGGCCTTTTCTTCAGCCGTGGAATACGGGCAATCCGGCCTGGCATTTACCAGACAGGTGCTTAAGTAAATCTTATCCGGCTTGATCTCCGACATTTTTATGGCCAAGCCCATATTTGCAACCAGCGATCGACCCGGGCATTCACATTTTACAAATGCGACAACCGAAGACGGTTCTTCGAATTCGCCCTCACCCAGAGCCGCCGCTTTTAGACACCGCCATTCTCCTACACATCCATACCCGCTATCCATATAAGCACCACAACCGACCACTGCAATTTTTTCCATTTTTCCTCCTTTCGTTCTGCCATTTTTGAATATTTGTTTTAATTCAATACGGTGACAATTTTTTTCTTGCAAACCCACAGTTATGAGCATAAACTCATTAAAAGTTAATTAAACTCTACCTGTCATTTAGTCAATATATTTTTTCGGTTTTAATAAAATGGCCGTGTGTTACGATGAATTGAGGCCATTACACATTTTAAACGATTGAAATTTTTCATGAGCAAATTCAGGGTCGGACACGGGCAACAATCAACGGAGGGCGAAACCATGTACAAAATACATCCCATTGTGGTGGGAACCAAGGTTTTTGATAAAAGCATGATGACGTATCAGTACGGCAACGGTCAGGAATATACCATTCCCATTTATTGCTGGTACATAGAAGGCGGTGATCGTAAAATTCTTGTGGACACCGGCGAGATGAATCCGATTCAATCCGAAACTCGAGAAAAAGCGATCGGCGGCAAGATTTATACCTTTGAAGAAGGGCTGGCCCGATGGAATTTAACATCCACAGATATCGATGTTGTCATCCATACCCATCTGCACAATGACCATTGTGAAAATGATTTTAAATGTGAAAACGCTGAAATATTTGTTCATGAAAAAGAACTGGAAAGAATCCATAATCCTCATCCGCTGGATTATCGCTATCTCGAAGATTATATAGAGGATGTAGAAGAAAATGGTCAGATACGAAAAATTAACAAGGATACACAAATTCTACCGGGAATCCGGGCGGTTCACACGCCGGTTCATACGGACGGCGGATTGACGATATTCATCGATACCTCTGCCGGCAAGGCCGCCATTACCGGATTTTGCGTCATCAATGAAAATTTTAATCCTCCGGCACCAATCAAGGCCATGGAAATGGATGTAATTCCTCCGGGTACACATGTAAATGTATACGAAGCGTATGACATGATGCTTAAAATAAAAGACATGGCCGAAATATTGCTGCCGCTCCATGAACCGAAATTTGCATCCATCGATACGATATCTTAGCCCGGGCAGGCTGTTATGGAATAAAATAAAATAATCCCCGTTTCTGTTTCACAACATTTATTTTTTTATCCGAATGCAGGGCATCCAGATATTTACTCAATTCGTTGGTCTGTAATCCTAAAATTTCAGACAGATCTTTTAAGGTACACGGACGTCTGGCAATCGTTCCCAAGATGGCCGATTCGGTGTCTTTGCGATAGGCAACACGCTTTTTTCGTTCAGGCACATCTGCAATTATGAAAACATTTTCAAGCTGCCAGAAATCTATGATATGTTCCAACTCCTTCCGGGTGGCGGCACGAAGCGTGGGAACCGGCCCGGGTCTGTCCAGCGTATTAAGCTGGACCTGGTCCGGCTCGATTTTATCGATCGCCTGCTTCAAAGCGGTTAATTCTTGTTCTGTATCATTCATCCCGGATACGATAAATATTTCCAGCCATATTTTTCCGCGGTATTCTTTGCGGAGCCGGATTAACCCCTCAATGATCTTATCGACTTTTAGATGTGGAGATGGGCGATTGATCTTTCTGAACACCTTTTCTGTGGCAGCATCCAGCGAAGGGATGATGACGGTCGCTGTTTTAATCTCTTCTCGAACCTGTTTTTGAGAAAATAAGGTTCCATTTGTGAGTAGGGCCACGGGAATATCATGGATATGATTTTTGAGAAAATGTAATACATCACCGATTCTTGAATTTAAAGTCGGTTCGCCCGAACCGGAAAAGGTGATATAATCCGGCGCTGGATTGTTTTCAAAATAAAGGGAAAGTTCCTTTTTAACTGTGGCAAACGGCACATATTCTCTGCGTTCTAGTGTCAGATGGGTTGATTCTCCGCATTCACAGTAGATACAGTTTAATGTGCAGGTTTTCATGGGCACCAAGTCAACGCCCAGGGAAATCCCCAAGCGCCGTGAAGGCACCGGGCCGAAAAGGTAATTGTATTGCATTTTTCCCTCAGTAATGCTGTTATGTTACATCTACTTGGAATGATGGAATAATAGTTAATCGGGACAACGTCTGTGTTTGGAGAAAGGTTTTTAACATCGACCGTCGCCGTTTCTCCGTAAATATTTCGATGCCATACAACATGCATCCGTTATTCCGATTGTGAGCCAAGTTATTTTATACCCGAATCAAGGAAAACACTCAATCGATTTGTGGTCCGCAAAACCATAACAGAGGTATAAAATGAACGACAAATTGCCGGGAATTGTTGTCACCGGAGCATCCGGTTTTATTGGAAGGCATTTTGTTATCGCCGCAGCCGGAAAATTTCGCCTGTTCTGCATCGCACGCCGCAGCCAAAAAGAGGCGGGTATTCCGAATAATAAAAATACACACTGGCTGCAGGCCGATATAACAGAGTGGGAAAATCTGCTCGATGTCTTTAAATATGTTAAAGATCACGGCGGTGCCGATTATGTCTTGCATTTGGCCGGGTATTACGACTTCACCCTGAAAGAAAATCGTGTATATGAGGAGACCAATGTCACCGGCACACGCCATCTTCTTGATTTGTCCAACCTTCTGGAAATCAAGCATTTCATCTTTTCAAGTTCGCTGGCTGCCTGCAAATTTCCCCCGTATGGCAAGGCGTTGACCGAAAAGAGCCTCCCTGACGCAGATTTCCCATACGCACGCAGTAAAATGCGAGCAGAAGCGATTATCAAGGAATATTCAAAAATCTTTCCATGCTCAATTGTCCGGTTGGCTGCCGTATACAGTGACTGGTGTGAATATCCCATATTGTATATGTTGCTCGGATTCTGGCTGTCCAGAAAAATACTCATGTCGAGAGTCGTGGCCGGGCGCGGCGAATCGGCCGTCCCCTATATCCATATCAGAGATCTTAACAAACTGTTTTTGAGAATTATCGAAATCAGTGACCGCTTGCCCAGCCTTGGGATTTATATTGCCAGCCCCCAAGGGTGTGTTTCACACAATGAGCTGTTTAAAACCGCAAAAAAATACTATCACGGCCATGATAGTAACCCGATTCGGATACCCAAAATACCCGCAACCTTGGGGTTGATCATGCGATCGGCTTTGGGATGGCTTGCGGGAAAGGAAACGTTCGAAAAGCCATGGATGGCGGAATATATCGATAAAGAGCTTTGTGTCGATGCTTCTGTGACCTACCGCGCTTTGGGCTGGAATACGACACCGCGGTTTCATATATTGCGGCGATTGTTGTTTTTGACCGAAAAAATGACCCTCTATCCACACAACTGGACATTTCGAAATGAGGCCCTTCTCCAGCGGGTTGCCTATAGAAAAAGCACGGAAATTTACAACATCCTGACAGAATTACGGGAATCGTCGGTCAATAAAATTATACAAGAAGTGATGACATCGCGAAACGAACACCGTTTTCCGAATTATCGGAAAATGGATCAGGATCTGCTTAAATGGTACATTACGTTGAACTATCAGCTGGTTTCCGCCACCGTAAGAAACAGGGACCGGGCCATGATTCCGAACTATGCCCAAGTCATTGCTTACCGCCGTTTTGTGGAAGGGTTCAAGGCAGAAGAAGTTAAGGATTTAATGTTTTTGACCGGCAAAACCATGGAGGAATCTCTGGTGGAACGGCCTGAATTGAAGGGTTCAAAACAGCGGCTGGATAACTATATCATCTTGACGTCACAGCTTGCTGCAGATGAATTCGAAGATACCTATGAAATCCTTGAAACATATCCGCCCGAGCAGGTGGGCGCCATCGAAACCGTCGACTCACTGGCAAGCAGTGATGAGCTTAAACGGATTGTATTGCAACTTGAAGATATCTGCAGTGATTCACTATCGCACCAGCTGAGCGGAATATTTTAGCCCGTATCGTTCATGGATTAGTGCCCTACGGCGAGTATCCCGCTGGCAGCGGCGCTGAGGATAATGACTTCGAGCACTGCCAATATTGCATAAACCTTGTCGTTATTTTTAAGCAACGTCGGTACGATCGCGGCATAGCAGATAATGGTAACACCTGCCAGGATGGCCACACCTATAAAATTAATAAAATCTCCGTACTTGACCATACCGAGCCAGGCCCATCCGGCTTTGATTTCTGCGTGTTCAAGATAGTCATTGACATTCATGGACCAGTAGTTGGAGATTTTATCCAATGGAATATAGGGATCTAAAATGCCGAATGCATAAAGGCCGAACGTAACAAAAAGGACAAGTAAGCCGAGGTACATCCCCCGTTCCAGTATTTTGGCATAAAGAAGCTGTTCGGGGGTTGCTTCTAGCATGGGCGGTTGGTTTGCGCTCATTTCCTTTTCTCCTATATTAAATTTTCATTGTTCCTGGGTGTTAACTTGAAAGTACAGGGTTTTTATTTGCCCGGTGAATCCGTCCGCCTGACTCCCAGACAGGTGTTATATCGAATCAAGAAGCAATTGTATCGCGCGTGACTAAAACCCCAACCCCTTGGACAGGGCCTTGGCGCCTGCAAAGGCAAGGATCCCGATCACCATCCACCGTATAAAAGTGGGCTTGGCGATTTTAAGGAGGCGGACGCCCACAAAGGAACCGAGCATGATCCCCACCAGTGAGGGAACGACCATCATGGGGATCACGCAGCCTTTATTCATGTATATCCAGGCTGCAGAAGTATCTGTGATGGAAAGGAGGAACTTACTGGTGGCGACGCTGATCTTTAAGGGGGCTCCCATGAGAAGATTGAGTGCCGGAACATTGGCCCAGCCGGCTCCGAGGCCGAACATGCCGGCCATAAGGCCGATTATGACGAACAGGGCCAATCCCATAGGCGTCCTGTGTATCTTCCAGTCGATAATCTCGCCGGTGCTGGCTTCCTGATAAACACCGCAGATTCTAAGTGCTGATGATAAGCGGTCTGCTTGGGGAACATCCGGAACCGTCGATTTTTTGGCGGTTAGCATCAGGACACAAATCCCAAGAATGGTGATTCCAAGGGAAATCTGAACGATATTGGTAGGCAGGGCAAGGCCGATCATGGCACCGATGATGGCACAGGTGGAGGCGATCAGGGCGACCGGAATTGCCAGCCGCAAACTGGCAAGGTTCATCTTTAGAAGTCCGGGGCCTGCGGCCAATGCGCCGGAAAGGGCTACGAGAAGACCGGTACCCCGCACAAAGTCTAAATGAAACGGGAAAAATCCGCTGATGATCGGCACAAATAAAACCCCGCCGCCGACACCGCCGAGAACGGCAAATATCCCCATAATAAAGGTGACGATCAGTAAAACCAGTGGCCAGAACCACCACACATGGCCACCGGATGCCTCGGCCGAACCATCTGCAAAGGCGGGGGACGCCATTAACGTCAACGAGAACAGGCTAATTAAAATAATGGTCCACAGTTTACCATTAATTCTCATCTCATCCTCCTGAATATAGGCGTTGTATTTTATGCTTAGGGCCGAACTCATCGAAAAGAGCAACCTATATTACATTTCATATCATGTCAATTAAAAATATACAGGAATTTACATACAACTGGCTTAAAATACAAGGGCTTATCACACTCAATAAATGATATTGGCACCCAAAAAAAATATTATTATATTTACAGGAGCTTACCCATTTTACGTTACATTTTGCAACAGGGCTGCAGGCCATATGATACACTTTATTCTGTTCACTTTCGGTTTGCTCGGGTTAGATTTAAACGCCGGTTTACAATCTCATGCCGCTATGGTAAACATACATTAAATTTTTACCGTGAGTGCATTCCCCGCTGCGACGCGACGGAGCCCGCAGAGGTCTTGTCTGAGCAAAGTGGGGATCCCGTTTAACGGGGCCGTATCGAGCTTCAATTACATTTGTTCCAAATAAATTCTTATGTTTCCAAAACATACTGAAACAATTGATCAAGACCATGGAACGCTGCGAAAACGCCTTCGCGTGATGGTGTTGGCCGCAGGTAATTCTGATCAATAAAAAACAACATATTTTGGACACTGCTGATTTTGAATGCATCACAAGAATCACAAATTAAAGGTCTTTTCCCCTTCCCCATCGATTTGCCTTCCCTGACCGATGAAATCCCTCTGGGCATTGTTGTGCTCGACACGGGTCGACGGATCGTGTTGATAAATCGAGCCTTTGAGGCGCTCAGTGGATTTTCGATGGGCGATGCCTCAGGACTTCCCTGTTTTAACATCATGCGGAGCAGGCTGTGTGTTCAGAAATGCCCGCTTAAAGAGATGGGTGCAAACTCTGAACCTGTTTGCATTGAAAGCGACCTGATCAACCGAGAACGGGAGCGAATCCCGGTGCTCATCAACCTGTCTCCGATTAAAGACACAAAAGGCAGCCTGGCCGGATTTTTGGAAACCGTGGAAGACCTCCGCCCCCTCAGAGAGGCGGATGCAACCACGAGTCAGGCTTATGGATTCGGGGGTCTTATCGGAAAAAGCCAGGCCATGGCAAAGATCTTCCAAACCCTTCCGTTACTGGCACAGAGTGATTCTGCTGTCCTGATCACCGGCGAAACCGGAACCGGTAAAGATGTGCTGGCGGAAGCCATCCATCAGGCCTCCAATCGAGCGAAAGGTTCATTTGTTAAGGTCAACTGCGGCGCCTTGCCCGAAACCCTGCTGGAGTCCGAGCTTTTCGGCCACCGAAAAGGCGCGTTTACCGGTGCGGTGGAAAACAAACCCGGACGATTTCGCCTGGCCCACAACGGAAGCCTCTATCTTACAGAGATCGGAGATCTTCCCTTGGCACTTCAGGTCAAACTTCTGACTTTTCTGGATGATAAAGTGGTCTATTCTTTAGGCAGCACCAAAGGATTTCAAGCCAATGTGCGGGTGATCGCCGCCACCCATCGCAACCTGACACTTATGGTTAAAGGTGGAATGTTTCGAGAAGACCTGATGTTTCGACTCAATGTGGTGAGATTTCATCTGCCGCCGTTAAGAGATCGGGGCGACGACATCCGCCTGATTCTGGACCACTTTCTAAATATTTTTAAATCAAGGTTCAGGAAAGATATCAAAGGGTTATCCAAGAAAACGCTTCAGATTCTGTTGGATTATTCTTTTCCCGGCAATGTAAGGGAGCTTAGAAACATTGTAGAATACGCCGTCAATATTTGTCCCAAAGGACAGATACAGCCGGGACATTTGCCAGCCTATCTTGCTGAACCTGAATCACATTACATTCTCCCGGAGATTACGGTAGAAGAAACGCCCGGATGGACCGCTTCATCCGCACAGTCCGGCAAAGAGCACGGTGAACAGAAAACCTGGGCATCCCTGGAAAGAGATATCATCATTGAAGCGCTGGTCAAGGCCCGGGGACGGCGGAACAAAGCCGCCACCATTCTGGGGTGGGGTCGAAGTACCCTGTGGAGAAAAATGAAACATTATGGGATAAATGCTCAATAGGGGTAGACACTATCGGAACATTTTGATACGATTTTAAGATAGTTCGTTTCACCCCGCCGGCCATTGCAGGGTGCGATGGGGCACACCGCGTTTAAAATGATGGAACGATGTTTGAACTGCAACAGCAAGCGCATTGAAGCGAAGTATACCCCGTGAAACCTATCGGTCTTTTCTGTTTAACTGGGGCGGAGATACCGTTTCAACAGGGCTGCAGGGAGCTTCAATTGAGAATAAAAGCAGAAAATCCTTGAGGTTCTCCCGCTTCCAGCGGGTTGGATATTTCGAGAAGTTTAATAATGGAACAAAGAGTCCTCATTCCTTTATACAACGATCAGGTGGCGCCGCGCTTTGACCTGGCCACAGAGGTCCATATTTTCTCAATGACCGGCGATGGACGGCGTATTGAAGAAAAGACCGTGGTTCTTCCACGGGCTTCGGCGGAACAGCTTTGCCATCTAATCCTTACGGAAAAAATACAAACGGTAATTTGCGGAGGAATAGAAGACGAATATTATAAATATCTTAAATGGAAGAATGTAACGGTTTTGGACAATGTGATCGGTTTCTATGAAACTGTTGTAGATCGATTTTGTTCGGGAACCCTTGAGGCCGGAGATATTTTTTTTGACAAGAGGAATTAAAGGAAAATGAATTTAAAAAATGGGTGGGCGCGTTTAATCGAAAGATTTGTGCTGCAGTCTGAAGATGACTCTCCGGATCGTTACCGTGTCCTTCGCAGAAATCTTGTGATGTTGATGATTCTGATCACCATAATCCCCCTGACCATAATGGCCGTCATCTACCAGTATGAATATCAGTCCAGCATAAAAAAAGAAATTATCAATCCCTTGCAAACACTGGCAAACAAGAGCAAACACTCTTTTGAGCTTTTTCTTGAAGAACGCCTTTCCGTGGTTAGATTTATCGCCTCTTCATATTCTTATGAAGAGCTCTCTGACCAAAAGACCCTGAGTCGTATTTTTAAAGTTTTAATGGAAGAATATTGTTGTTTGGTCGATTTGGGCTTGATTAATGATAAAGGCATCCAGTTGAGCTATGCCGGACCTTACGAGTTTCTGGGGAAAGACTATTCAAAACAAAGCTGGTTCCACGAAGTCGTGGTAAAGGGCGATTATATCAGCGATGTATTCATGGGCTACAGACAATTCCCCCATGTCGCCATTGCGGTACTGCGCCGAACTATAGAAGGCAGTTATTTGATTCTGCGTGCCACCATCGATACCCGGAAGTTTGATAATATTATCGCCTCCATGGGGCTGGATCTGGAAAGCGATTCTTTTTTAATTAACCGGGAAGGGATTCTGCAAACCCCGTCCCGGTTTTACGGGGAAATACTGGATCATTATCCCATGACGCTACCCCGGGGAAATTATGGGCCCATTGTCGTCGAGGAAGTCGATCCCCAGAAACGTGACATGCTGATCGCCTACGCCCCATTTATAAGATCGGATTATATTCTGGTGCTTGTCAAACCGCGTTCCGCAGTTTTGAAATCCTGGTATACGCTTCGAAGTAGAATGTTATTTATTTTTGCCATCAGCGTTGTCATCATCCTTATAGTGGTTCTCAAGCTTACGGATACGGTTACAAAGCGAGTTAAAGAAGCCGATGAAAAACGTGAATTGGCCTATCGTGAGGTCCATCATGCGCACAAGCTTTCATCGATCGGGAGACTGGCTGCCGGCGTGGCCCATGAAATCAACAACCCCATGGCGATTATCAACGAAAAAGCGGGTTTAATGAAAGACCTGGTTGGATACGATGAACAATTCGGGAACAAGGAAAAATTTTTGGGGCTGATCCACTCGATTCTTCAATCGGTTGAACGATGCAAGGAGATTACACATCGTCTGCTGGGTTTTGCGCGCCGCATGGAAGTTCAGCTTGTGGAATTGGATTTAAATGAGCTTGTTCAAGAAACACTCGGCTTTTTGGAAAAGGAGGCTTTATATCGAAATATTGAGTTGAGACTTCATCTGGCAGACGATCTTCCCCGCATCTCTTGCGACCGGGGACAGCTGCAGCAGGTTTTTTTGAATATTCTTACCAATGCCTTGGCTGCCGTGAAAGATGAAGATTATATCACAATTACGTCATGGGAAGAAAATTCAGATACCGTGGCCGTGTCCGTCGAGGACAGCGGTTGCGGCATGTCTGAAGAAACACTCAGAAATATCTTTGAACCCTTTTTTACCACCAAGAAGGGGTCCGGCACCGGTTTAGGTCTTGCTATTACTTACGGAATTGTGAAAAAAATGGGTGGCAACATTAAGGCCGAGAGCAAGGAAGGACAAGGCACAACTTTCACAGTTTATCTGCCCAAAGAAGCAAAGATTGGCTCAGGAGAATAAAATGAATATCTTGAAAATTTTACTTGTTGATGATGAAGAAGAGTTTGTCGTAACCCTGGCAGAGAGACTTGAATTAAGAGGGATGCAGGCTCGATCCGCCACAGGCGGTGAAGAAGCCATACAAATGATTGAATCCGATCCGCCACAGATTGTAATATTGGATGTAATGATGCCGGGTCTCGGAGGACTTGAAGTCCTTAAGCGAATCAAAGCTCAACATCCCCAAATTCATGTTATTCTCCTCACCGGCCATGGATCCACCAAGGAGGGTATTGCCGGGATGCGGCTCGGCGCTTTCGATTATTTGATGAAGCCCTTAGATATCGAAGAATTAATCAAAAAAATGCAAGAGGCCATTAAAAGTCGACCATAGCCTACATACCTGAGCGGGGTAAACGCATGATCGAGCATAAAGAAAAAGAAGTTGCCTTTTTCGGAAAAATTACCGCCGGATTCACGCATGAAATCAAAAACATTCTGGCAATCATCAAGGAATCATCGGGTTTGCTGGAGGATATTCTTGCCGTTACAGAAGATGAAACCTTTACCCATAAAGACAAATTCAAAAAGTCCTTAAACAGAATCCTCGGTCAGATTCAGCGCGGCGTCGATATCACAACGCATCTGAATAAGTTCGCCCACAGCCCCGATCATAGTCCGACACGTGTAGATCTCAATGAAATGGCCGAGCAAGTGAATTTTCTTGCGCATCGTTTGGCAAGGCTTAAAAATGTGGATCTTGTAGCCAGTCCTCATGACGCGTCAATTATGGTTAAAACACACCCTGTTGCCTTGCAGATGGCGCTATTTTTATCGATTGAAATTTTTCTCGATTCAATAACTTCCGGCGGCAAAATTATTCTTTCCCCCCGCAAGGTCCAGAATAAACATATGGTTCGCATTCACCATGAGGCTACAGTGCCGGATGTTTCACACATTCCGCCCGCGGTATCTTCTTCCACACGATGGAAATCTTTGCAGGAGGCCATGGCATATCTGGGCGGTATGGCCGAAACCGATGGGGCTGCTCTTGAAATCTTAATATCTCTTCCCGAATCGATAGACGAATAATATGGTTCCATATTGTATCAAAATGTATCAAGGGGCACGTTTCAATTAGTTTCATTTTTCTTGTCCACTCTCCCATAATCTGTTTAACCTATTGTAAAATCTATTAATTCATAATTTGGCATACTCTTTGCTGTATATTTAAGCAAATCCGCCTTGAAAATCATAACAGCAAGGAGGGCGCCATGAAGAAATGGATTAAAAAATTTGAAAGCGTTTTTGTCTCGGTCGCATTTGCAGAAATGGGTGAACACAATGTTGTCATAAAGATGCTCGGGATGCAGCCCAAGGATTTTTCAACCGTATGGGATGATGTTTTTACTGCCGTTACTTTCGCCGAAGCAGGATAATAAGAACCTTCAATAGTGTTCAGGAACAGGGTGTCATTCTGAAATTAATTTTCTTGGAACACCTGTATTAGAGTTATGAGTGTCAACATTTTGATCATTGAAGCGGACAACTTGTTACAAGAACACCTGTCTTGGCATGTAAAGGGCAAAGATTGGCGAATATTTAAATCCGGGCAACAAAAAGACATCAAACGGATTATTAAAAGACGAAATATCGATGTGGTTTTGCTGAGTCTGAACGGTCTTAAAAAAGAGAGGCTATCATTTCTTAAAATGATCAAAAAGATGCGTCCTGCCATTCAGGTTATAACGATTAACAGCGGAGAACAGATTTCTCTGTCGATAGAAGCGATGAAACTGGGTGCATTTGACGACTTACTCATGCCTTTGGATATAGATTCACTTATTTCCAGAATCCATGAAGCTTATAAGGAAAAGAAAGCATCTGAAGTCGTCAAGCCTTCACTGTTTCAACGCTGCCAGGTCCTCATGGTTGCAGCAAGTTTTGCGGAGGCCGGAGAGGCAGATATGGCAAAAGAAATACTGGAAAAAGAATATATCCAGAAAAAGCATACAAAAGACAAAAGACGGAACAAACCGAATGAAAGGAGAAAGAAATGAAAGAAATGAAAGTGTTGTTGGTCGACGATGAAGAGGAATTCGTTAGAGCCCTTTCCGAGAGAATGGAGATGCGGGATGTGAAATCCGATGTCGCACTTAACGGAGAAGAGGCCCTTAAGAGCATGGATGAAGATCTTCCGGATGTCATGGTTTTGGACCTGAAAATGCCCGGCATGAACGGGATGGAGGTTCTCAGACGCGCCAAAAAGGCCTACCCGGGGGTTCAAATCATTATGTTGACCGGTCATGGGTCTGAAAAAGATGAAAAAGAAGCACGCCGTCTGGGTGTTTTTGAATATCTGCAAAAACCCGTGGACCTCGAAAAGCTCATGCGGACCATAACGAAGGCCTACAAAAGTAAATTTGAGGATGCCATGAGCGCCGCTGCCTTTGCTGAAGCGGGTGAATTTGATACTGCTAAAGAGATCCTTGATCGCGACAAGAAAAAATAGCCTACCCTGGACAAGATGATGACTGAAGAGATAAATATACCGTGCTGAATTTAGAGAGGAGAACGAATGGAACATCATCATACAGAAGCGGATAAATCAAAAAAACCAGGGCTGCTTTCAAACAAAATGCTCTGGCTTATTGTTGGAGCAGCCTGTTTTGTGATTATCGGGTTTATTATTCCAACACCTCAGAGTCTGATTGAGCTTGTTGAAAAACAGAAAATTGCGGAAAAACTCATCGGATGGCATGTCGCCCATGATGTTGCCCACGCGGCATGGAAGGCGAAGCTCGTCCTCGCCATGATTCCCATGGCCGTCATATATTTTGCAACCGAGGCACTTCCCATCGGCCTGGTGGGCATCTTGATGCCGATGTTCGCTTATTTTTTCAAACTATTGCCCATGAAAATGATCGGACAGACCTTTGCCGGAGATGCACCGCTGTTTCTTTTGGGCGTTTTGGCCATGGGGGTGACGGTGATCGGCGTGGGACTGCACAAACGGCTTGCCACGTGGATATTAGGGTGGACCAAAGGTTTTGTGGTGCCGATTGTCGTATTGTGTGTTTCCATGTCCGTCCTGGGATCCTTTATATCGGCCCATGCCATGGCGGCCTTTATGGCGCCGGTGATGGCGGCTGTTTACATGGGAGCGGTTTCGGCCAACAGCAATCAAGGCGTCATCGAGCATGATCCGCAACTTGCCAAGCTTTTACTGTTTTCTCTTTGTTTTGCCTTGAATGTCGGCGGTGTGGGATCACCCGCAGCCGGCGGTCGAAACGTCATCATGATGGGATTCTGGTCCGATTACAATGTGCCCATGAGTTTCGGCCGGTGGATGATGTACGGTCTTCCGCTGACCCCGGTGCTGGGGCTGGCAGTGGCTGGATATATGTTATTTGTATTTAGAAAGGTCAAAACAAAAGACCTCACTCCCGGTCTTTTGGCCATAAAGGAAGAGACTAAAAAGATGGGCCCCATGAGTTATGCCGAAAAAGTGGCGTTCGGTATGATGCTCCTGATACTGTTTCTCTGGATCGTCGGCGGGCATGATCTCGGCCTTGGGGGACCGGCCTTGCTCGCCCTGGTCATTCCGGTTGTGTTTAAAATTGCAGATTGGAGAAAAATTTTAGGCGGCATATCCTGGGACGCCTGGTTTATGTATTGCGGCGCCCTTACCCTTGGCGCACTGTTAAAGGAGACGGGTGCGGCCCTGTGGCTGGCTCAGCTTTTTCTAGGCGGCTTGAACGCGATAGGTTGCGGGAAAGGTCTGGGGCTTTGGATCGGAATGAGTTCTTTTTCAGGCCTGATGACCAACTTTATGTCCGATGCAGGGACCACCGCGCTTTTAGGGCCCATCGCCGTCCCCATGGGTATTATGAGCGGCGTTCAGGGTGAGCCCTGGGCCATCGGACTTGCCACGGCCTTTGCTACGTCTTTTGCCCATTTTCTGATCGTGGGGACTCCGAACAATGCCATTGTTTACGGTCTTGGCGTTTATCCCGATACCGGTCAACGAATGATCAGCCCCATCGACTTTGTCAAATACGGGTTTGTTCTCTGGGTCATTTGCCTTGTAATCACATGGGTATTGGGTTTTATGGTGCTTTATAATGTGGTAGGATTTCCGGAAGGGATCACCGAGACGGCAAAGGCAGTCCTTTTGAGCAATACGCAATAAATTTTTGATGGGGAGGCACCTATGAAAATAAGAATACTTTTAGTCGATGATGAAAAAGAATTTGTAGAAGCGCTTGCCGAGCGCCTTAGAACCAGAGACTTTCACGTTACCACAGCCTTTAGTGGCGATGAGGCCCTTGAAAAGTTGAAAGAATACAATTTTGATGTTACCATTCTAGATGTTCGGATGCCGGGACTGGATGGAATCGAGGCGTTAAGGGCGATAAAGAAGCTGAAACCTTTAACGGAAGTCCTGATGCTGACAGGTCATGGTACGATTGAAACCGCCATTGAAGGCATGAAAATCGGCGCCTTTGATTTCCTGATAAAACCCTGTGAAATAGACGTTTTGCTAGATAAGATTAAAGGCGCTTATGAACGTAAGGCAGAGCATGAAGAAAGGATTCAAAAGGCTTTGGTAAATAAACTTTCAACTTCGCCCATGAGCATTCTTGAATAAAACAATCGAACAATGAACGTTATAAGGAGCAAGCAACAACGGCCTGTTCCCAATTATAAGGAGAGAAAATAAAATGATGAAGCCATTGGTTATGCTGGTGGATGATGAAGCGCCTTTTGTGGAAACCATGACAAAGCGCCTGGTAAAACGAGACCTCAAAATCATCACAGCCTTTAGCGGGGAAGAAGCCCTTGAGCGACTGAATAAGAACCGAAATACGGATGTCGTTATCCTGGATGTCAAGATGCCGGGGATGAACGGAATTGAAGTGCTGGAAAAGATAAGAAAACAGTTCCCTTTGATGGAGGTCATCATGCTTACCGGTCATGCCACGGTGGAGTCGGCGATCGAGGGGATGAAACTGGGCGCCTTTGATTACCTGATGAAACCGTGTGAAATAGAACAGCTCATGGCCAAAGTACAGGAGGCTGCTCAAAAAAAACGAAACCATGAAGAGAAAATCAGAGAAGCCCGGGTCAGGGAGGCGCTTTCGGTACACGGTTTGGAATAAGATGAATCTGAGATCCAGGATCTTTATAACGATAACCGCTCTGGTTATCATCAATATTGTTGGTGCTTTGGTGATGATTCGGTATACGTATCGGATGGAAGACCTTCTAACCGAGGTTATCGACCAGCATATGGAGGGACTTCAGACGGTCGAATCCATGGAGCTCGCCTTGATCAATCAAAAAGGGTTTGCCTCCTATTATTTCATGGATCAAGATCCGAAATGGCTCATAGAAATGGAGAATTACCGCGGTATTTTTCTGGATAGACTCGAAAAAACTCGACAGTTTGCCTCAACAGAAGAGGAAAAAAGGATTCTGGGTCTCATTAAATCCAAATATATAAAGTATGTCGCCGCTAAAAATCAGGTTATCGATTACTATAAGTCTAAAAATCAAGAAACAGGAACCATACTCCACGAAAAAGTGCGCGAGAATTTTTTCACGATTCTAACGCTTTGTGAAACCTACAAAAATCTTTTCAAAAAAAAAGTTCAAGACGTCAAAAAACAGAGCCTTATTCAGACCGAAAAATTCAGAATTGTTGCCGGATCGGCGGTACTGATGGTCCTCTTTCTGGCAATAATACTGATCTTTTTTCTGGTACATGGTATTCTGGAGCCGGTGCGCAGGCTGACCCTGGAGACCGATCGCAATAAAGGGTGGCAAAAAACCGGAGATGAGGTGAAGACCCTCAGCAATAGCGTCCATGATCTGATGAAGGAATACGATCAAACGCAATTTGAACTGGAAAAAAGCCGGGTGCACCTATTGCAGTCGGAAAAGATGGCCCTTGTGGGCAAACTGGCTGCAGGGACATCCCACAGTATCCGAAACCCGCTTACTTCGGTTAAAATGCGCCTATTTTCACTGAACAGGAGCCTTGATCTTGACCACAATCAGAAAGAAGATTTTGACGTCATTTCAGAGGAAATCGGTCATATTGATAATATTTTGCAAAATTTCCTTGAATTTTCTCGGCCGCCCAGATTGAAGCTGCAGCCGGTTTCTCCATCGGATGTTGTGGACCAGGCCGTACAGTTGTTGGAGCACCGCCTGGAATCTTACCAGGTCGTTGTTACCATTCAAAGAAGTAATCGGCTTCCGTTGATTAAGGCCGATCCCGAGCAATTGAAGGAAGTCCTTGTCAACCTCATCGTCAATGCCTGCGAATCCATGGATCATGGCGGTTCGATGGTCATCAGCGAGGAAGAAACATCTGAACCGGCCTTGGGCAGGGTTGTGGGGATTCGGCTAACGGACAACGGACCGGGTATTTCAGATTCAATGATGGACAAAATTTTTCAACCCTTTTTTACCACCAAGGAAGAAGGCACCGGCCTGGGATTGAGCATTGCAGTCAGGGTTGTTGAAGAACACCACGGCCGGTTGGATGTGGAATCAAAGGAAGGCACAGGGTCAACGTTTATCATCACGCTCCCGATAAAGGATTCAAATCATGAGTGATATTCTAATCATCGACGATGACGATCAATTGCGAAAAAGTTTTAACAAGCTTTTGACCGATGAGGGCTACCGCCCTAAATGTGCCGCTTCCGGTGAGGCAGGTCTTAAGATAGTCCAACAAGAGGTTCCGGATCTGGTGATCCTTGACATGCGTTTGCCGGGAATGAACGGATTTGAAACCTTTCAGGCCATTCATGAAATGGAACCCAAGCTTCCGGTGATCATAATGACCGCCTTCGGCACCACTGAAACCGCCATTGAAGCCACCAAAATGGGGGCATTCGATTATGTTCTCAAGCCGTTTGATATTCCGGAAATGCTGGTTGTGATCGAACAGGCTCTGGAAGCCAGCCGGTTCATGCGTTCTCCGGTGGATGTGGACCCTATTCCGGAAAAAAGCTTGCGGGATGCCATTATTGGGCGAAGTAAGTCCATGCAGGAGGTTTACAAGGCTATCGGCCGGGTATCCGAGACAGACGCAACGGTCCTGGTTCGTGGAGAATCGGGTACCGGAAAGGAACTGGTGGCCCGGGCCATTTACCAGCATAGTACCCGGTCCCACAAGCCTTTTTTGGTGATTAACTGCGTGGCCATCCCTGAAACCCTTTTGGAAAGTGAGCTGTTTGGCTATGAAAAAGGCTCCTTTACCGGAGCAAGCCATCGCCGGATCGGCAAAATAGAACAGGCCAATCACGGAACCATATTTTTGGATGAAATCGGCGACATGCCGTTAAGCATCCAGGCCAAGATCCTGCGCCTGCTCCAGGAAAGGAGTATAGAGCGACTGGGCGGCAGGGCCACAATTCCCGTAGATGTGAGAATTATCGCTGCCACCAATCGCGATCTTGAATCCGCCCTGTCTGAAGGCCGATTTCGAGAAGACCTCTATTACCGTCTCAAAGTGGTCAGCATCTTTTTACCTTCTCTACGGGATCGGACCGAGGATATTCCGGCGTTGACCGATTATTTTCTTGCGCGCTTTTCACTGGGAGCCAAGGTGGAGAACCCGGGAATAACCAAAAAGGCAAAAGCCATGCTTGCCGCTACGCCCTGGAAAGGCAATGTCCGCGAGTTGGGCAACACCATTCAGAAGGCCCTGATTTTTAACCGAGGCGCCCCTATTTCCAAAGAAGACATTTTACAGGCGATCAGTGACAGGAATACGGTCGATGCAATAGACTCGAAAAAAGGAGAACAGGCCATTCGGCAATGGGTGCGTCAGGCCCTGAATTCGCGTTCAAATGCAAATATATTTGATGACTGTTTGGACCACTTTGCCAGTATCGTCATCAGCGAAGCGCTCAACATAACCGGAGGTAATCGGTCACAGGCGGCAAAACGCCTCGGCCTTTCCAGGCCGACCTTACATTCTAAAATCGAAAAGTATGGTCTTAAAATCGAGATTTTCGTTAAAGAAGACCCATCGTAGTTAGTGAAACATCCTTTTAAAAAGGTCAAAAATCAATTAAAGTATCCGCATGGCCATAAGGCGAACAAGTCGTCCGGAAAAATGTGGTGGAGATCACAAAAAAAATGATAAACTTCGAACCGTTGCCCTCCTCTTGTATGAACATTTGTGCGGCCGCGTTTTTTTGCTCCATACAGACATCAACCAGTTCCCAAAACTAAGACTTGCCTTGATGCCCATAGAAATTTTCGGAACTGATATGCATCTTTAATGTCTTGAGCCTCTCAATAGAGTGTTTTCGTCGCCACTTCGATTCTTCTATATTATCATGAACCAAATAAGATAGCCTCATCTTTATGAGAAATTTGCTTAAATTATGAAAAATTGGAGCCGTTTTATGCGAGAATTTACCAATGGAGCCCTATCTTTTTTGATGGGAGCGATTGCTTTGAGCCTTTTTTCCACCATTCAAAAAACAATGCTTGGCCATCCCTTAGTTTTGAAGGGATACTTTGTACCCGTTATAGTGGGTGGAAGCTTCGGTTTAGTCATCGGAATGTGGCGCCTGAAATTGAAGAAGAACGAAAAAAAGATGGAGCGCCTTAATCTCATGCTGCGCACCATACGAAATGTCAATAAATTGCTCGTCAAAGAAAAAGATCCCGCGATACTTCTTCAGGAAACCTGCGACAATATCATCGAGAATCGCGGTTATTATAATGTCTGGTTTGCCTTATTAAATGAGTCCGAAGAATTGGTTGCGACTGTCGAAGCCGGGTTGGGTAAGGACTTTTTACCGATGATTCATCATCTCAAACGCGGAGAGTTAACTGATTGTGGCCAAAGGGCGATGTCGCAACCAGGCCCGGTGATAACATATGATCCGACCAACTGCACAGACTGTCCGTTATTGGTAAGTTATGGTGACAGAGGCGCAATGACCATGCGGTTGGAATGCGAGGGGAACGTCTACGGTATTGTGAGTGCTTCCATTCCCAAATATCTTATAGTAGATGAGAAAGAACAGCGCTTGTTTGAAGAGGTCGTCGGAGATGTTGCCTTTGCCCTGCACCGCATTAAACTGGAAGAAGACCATAAGAAGGCGGATGAGGCCCTGCTTGAAAGTGAGCAGAGGTTTCGCCATCTGGTTGAAAATTCACTTCTGGGAATATGCATTATTCAAAATAATCAAATCATCTATCAAAATCCCGAACAGGAGAAAATTCTTGGTCCACTACCACGGAAACCTTTATTTTCAGATCGAAAAAACATCCATCCGGATGATGTCGAAAAATTAAGGCAATTCCACCAGGCCGTCATTTCAGGAGAAGTTCAGGCACAGGATATAGATTTTAGGTTCTATCTCCCGGATAATACCAACAACACACTTGTCAAAAAATGGGTCCAATGTCGTGCAAGTATCATAGAATATCAAGGAGAAGAAGCGATATTGGTCAATATGATGGATGTTTCTCGGTCTAAGGAGATGGAGAGGCTTTTAAGAATTCAAGACAAGATGTCTGCTCTGGGGCGTGTGGCTGCCGGTATTGCCCATGAAATAAGAAATCCGCTTTCCGGCATTAATATCTACTTGAACACTCTTGAGAAAATCTATGATAAAAGGGAAAGTTTGGAAAAAGTTAAGGGGATTTTAGGAAAGATCCAATCCGCCTCAATTAAAATTGAGTTTGTGATCAAGAGGGTCATGGATTTTTCCAAACCTAGTGAGCCAAAGTTTGTTTTAACAGACATAAACAAACCGATTAAAGAGGCCCTTAATCTTTCCGAGGTTATGTTGCGTAAACGAGAGATTGAGATAGAAAAATCTCTGGCTTCGAATTTGCCACTGTGTCAAGCCGATCCAAACTTGATCGAACAGGTAATTTTAAATCTGATTAACAATGCCACTGAAGCCATGCAGGATATGAGGAAAGGAAAAAAAATAGAGATAACCTCATCTATAGGAAAGAATTGTATTCTCATGACGGTATCCGATTCTGGTCCGGGGGTGCCTTTAGCCATAAAAGATCAACTATTTGATCCCTTTTATTCCACCAAGAGCAACGGTACAGGAATCGGCCTAAGTATCTCCAACAGAATTATCACAGATCATGGTGGTTCTATGGATATCTCGGAAAGTAGATGGGGCGGAGCTGAATTCAGGATTGAATTGCCCATAAAGAAAGGGATAGAAGACTCATGATTCAATATTCTATATATATCGTCGATGATGAAGAGAGCATAAGGGAAGGGGTAACGATGGCCCTTGAGGAACACTATGAAATAGACGCATTCCCTACAGCCGAGTCCGCAATTGACGCCATAAAGGCAAATCTCCCTGACCTGGTTCTGCTTGACATCGGGTTGCCGGGTATGGATGGGATGAATGCGCTTCGCGAAATTAAGGATCTGCATCCCGATGTACTAGTTATTATGATAACTGCCTATGAAGATATCGCCAGCGTAATCTCTGCCATGAAGCTGGGTGCCTATGATTATGTGGTAAAACCGATTCACATGGATAGTTTGGAGATGACAATTCGAAATGCGCTTGAAACGATCCGACTAAGAAAAGAAGTTCAGTTGCTCCAAGAGAGATATCTTAGGGAGAACCTTCCTTGTTTTATAAGTGAAAGCAATGCTATCCAGAATGTTATGGCTTTTATAGAGATGGTGGCAAAAAGCCCCGATACTCCGATTCTTATTCTCGGAGAAACCGGTACAGGTAAAGAATTGATTGCCAGTGCGATTCATTATAGAAGCCCCAATTTCAAGGGGCCTTTCATGACTGTGAATTGTGCTGCTATCCCAAAAGACCTTATTGAAAGCGAACTTTTTGGGTATGAAAAAGGCGCCTTCAGCGGAGCGGGGGCATCAGGCAAAAAAGGCTTAATAGAAGAGGCGGCAAATGGGACCCTGTTTCTTGATGAGGTGGGGGATTTGAGTCTTGAAGCCCAGGCCAAGCTTCTTAGATTTCTCGAAATGGGTGAATTTTACAGGGTTGGCGGGACAAAGAAATTGCAAATTGAAACAAGAATCGTTTCCGCCACCAACAAAGATTTAGACAGTATGATAGAAAAAGGCCTGTTTCGAAAGGACCTTTATTTCCGAGTCGGAGTAATAAAAGTACAGGCACCCTCGTTGAATGAACGTCGCGGTGATATCATGCCACTTGCCAAGCATTTCCTTATGGAGTTCAGCAATAAATTCGGCAAGGCATTCACCGACATCTCTGCAAATGCAGAGAATGCTCTTATGACACACAACTGGACAGGCCATGTTCGTGAACTAAAAAACCTTATAGAGAAAGGAGTGCTTGTAGGAGAGGGACCAATGTTGGAGGTCGAGGATCTCGGCTTAGGAAAAATATCCGGAAACGACACACCCAAGAAAGCAACAGATGGAATTATTTTTCCACCGCTTCCAGCTCAAGGCATCGACCTTGCTTTCACTCAAGAATCTTTAGAAAAATATTATATTGAAGAAGCCTTTAGAATGGCCGAAGGCAACGAAAGTAGGGCTGCCAGGCTCCTTAACATGAACCACCACACCTTCCGTTACCGGAGAAAGAAGCTACAAAATAAGTAGATCCCGTCCCCCAGAAAGATCTGATCAAACCATTTGACAATTCTTATATAATTTCTCCCGAATATTCTATTCTACGTAATTACCAGCATCAGGTGATATCATTTGGCCTGGTGCGTTTTTTGTCATATTTTTCGAAATTTTTCTAAAACAAGTTTCGAAATTCTTCTAAATTAGGGCTCTATGATAGGATGCTGGGCAAATGGCAACACTATAACCATTTGACTTTATAAGGCATATCTTAATTGTGCTTTAGTGGCATACTTCATGCATTTTGTAAAGTTGTAATAAGCCACAGAAATTTTCCAACAAAACGAAATTTAATGTTCCCGAGGACTTCAGATGGACCTGTTCAGCAAACTCAAAGACAAGAAAATATTACTCGTAGACGACGATGAGTGGATCAGGGACTCCTTGACCATGTACTTCGGTACTGAAGGCTGCCACATTCTGGCGGTAGAGACGGCTGAAGAGGGTCTAGAATTACTCAAACAGGAAGATTGGGATATCATTCTTACAGACTTTAAATTACCGGGCATAGATGGGTTGGCATTTTCTAAAAAGGTTCAGGGGATTCGTCCGGATGCCATAAAAATACTCATAACGGCCTACAAAAGTAAAGAGATTGTTTCTGAAGCGAGGAGTGCCGGAATTCAAGATCTTATTGATAAGCCGGTCACAATCAAGACTATTGAAGATTCTCTGTCTCGATTGCTCCACGGTAAAGAAATTCAGAAACGTCCATAATGTTTTCAAAGGGGTAAAATGGATAAAAATCATCTTTTTAACGATCATAAAACAGGCCGGATGAATTATGCAAATGAATTGTCTGATTATCCAGTTGAATGTTTATTTTTTTGACTTTGTGTCATGTTCCTACCTTTTCATTTCAGGATGCTTCACATGTATTTAAAATTTTTAATTATTCTTTAAAAAAAAGGAGGTGACCATGGAAAAAATGAAAGTCAGTGAGTTGATGCGGCCGGTTTCTGAGTTTCCCAAAATTTCCTGTGAGGCCACTTTTGCCCAAGCCGTGGATGCCCTTGAAAAAGCCCAGCAGGATTATGCTTCCGGAAAAGCGCCCCAAAGGATTCTCCTG
>DATKWE010000220.1:0-5357 GCA_035529735.1 Desulfobacterales bacterium
GGTTCTTAGAAAATCAATTTTGCTAAAAGAGATTGAAAAGGACGTGTAAGCTTATGAAGAACTTACTGGTTACAGGCGGGTGCGGGTTTATCGGTACAGGTTTCATCCGGTACCTGCTCCAGGAATCTGATTTTACCGGAGGTATCGTGAACGTCGACAAATTGACCTATGCCGGCAATCCGGAAAATCTGACCGATATTGAAAAAGATTTCCCCGAACGGTATGTTTTTATCAAAGCGGACATATGCGATGCCGGCAAAATGGCCGGGATATTTGACGAATATCAAATCGACAGCGTTTGTCACTTTGCCGCTGAATCCCATGTGGACCGGTCAATTGTAAAACCGGATGCCTTTATCCAGACCAATATTATGGGGACGTTCAATCTTCTGGAGTGTGCCAGATCACGGCTGAAAGACATCGTTCTTTTTCATCATATCAGTACGGACGAGGTCTACGGAAGCTTGGGCAGGGAGGGCTATTTTACCGAAAATACGCCTTATAAGCCCAACAGTCCGTATTCCGCTTCCAAAGCGTCTTCCGATCATCTGGTGCGGGCATATCATAAGACCTACGGCCTCCCAATGACGATCTCCAATTGTTCGAACAATTACGGCCCCTACCAGTTTCCGGAAAAACTCATCCCCCTGATGATTCTCAATGCCCTTGAAGGAAAATTCCTGCCGGTTTACGGAGATGGCCTCAATGTAAGAGATTGGCTGTTTGTCAGGGATCACTGCACCGCCATCTGGACCATCATGAAAAACGGAAAGACCGGTGAGACTTACAATGTCGGGGGCAACAGTGAAATGGAGAACATCGAGCTTGTAAAGATGATCTGTGATATTTTGGATGAAACAAACCGGTTGAACGACAACCGGTCGCGAAGAGACCTGATCCAATTTGTCAAAGACCGTCCCGGTCATGACCGGCGATATGCCATTGATTTTACCAAATTGAATCAGGAATTGAACTGGCGCCCGGAAGCTTCCTTTGAAACCGGGATTCGCGAAACCATAAAATGGTATATGGACAACCGCAGATGGGTAGAGCGCGTAAGAAGCGGGGAATATCAAACCTGGATTAAAACCTATTATACTTAACGGGCCGGGGTATTTTCTTTATTACACCGCTCCATGGATGATCCTTTAGTACTTTAACACATGATAATGAGTTCATAATTATTTAGATATAAGGCCAAAAAGTTTTCTGACAGGATTAACAGGATTGACTTGATTTTTTTCACGGCTTCCACCTGCCCGCTATCGCGAGCTCAAGCGAGGCGGGCGGGGATGAAGCCGAGAAATCGCAATTCCGCTTCAGCGGAAAAAAGGGCCGAGAAATCAACAATGAATGTTTTTTACCTGGCCCTACTGTTTTTTGAGGCAGTGAGCAAACGATTTCCCTCGAAGAGGGATGATTCTTTTTGCCTTTCTTCCCCGCTTTCTGCGGGACAGGCTGGAAAGGCAAAAATATCTTGTTTATCCTGTAGATCCTGTCTAAAAAATAATGCTCTTATTAATAAGCTTCCTGTTTTCATGATTATTCTGGAGCCTTGAAAATGGAAAAAAGCAAAATTCTGGTGGTGGGCGGCGCCGGATATATCGGGTCTCACATGGTCAAGGACCTGATTGAGTCGGGTTACGATGTGATGATTTTGGATGATCTTTCCACCGGCCACCGCGAACTCCTGACAGGCGGAAATTTTGTGGAAGGCAGCCTCGGTGATTCGGATTTGCTGGATCGATTATTTTCGACCCACCGGATTTCAACGGTCATGCATTTTGCTGCGTTTTCGCTGGTGGGCGAATCCATGGAAAATCCTTTGAAGTATTATCATAACAACATGGCCTCAACCACAACGCTTTTGAGTGCAATGATTCGACATGATATCAAACGGTTTATTTTCTCTTCTACGGCTGCGGTTTATGGAGAGCCGGTTGAACTGCCCATTACGGAGACGCATCCATGCAACCCCACCAACCCTTATGGTGCCAGCAAGCTCGCCGTAGAAAGGATGCTCCGGGACTGTGATTCCGCCTATGCCTTGAAATATATCAGTCTGAGATATTTTAATGCATCGGGTGCGGATGAATCCGGCACCATCGGCGAAATGCATACCCATGAAACCCACCTGATTCCTCTGATTCTGAAAGTTGCATCCGGGGAACGCGAGAATATCAGGGTTTATGGTACAGACTATCCCACACCGGATGGAACCTGTGTAAGGGATTATATCCATGTCAGTGATTTGACCCAGGCGCATTTGCTGGCACTGGAAAATCTTTTGCAGGGTGGAGAGAGTGCTGTTTATAATCTTGGAAACAACCGGGGTTATTCGGTCAGAGAAGTTATCGACCTGGCCAGAGACGTCACCGGCAGGCCGATTCCCGCGATGGAAGACGACAGACGGCCGGGTGATCCCGCAACACTGATTGCAGGTTCCGATAAAATAAAACAATCGCTAGGCTGGAAGCCTCGCTATGAAGATCTGGAAACGATCATCGAAACCGCTTGGCGGTGGCATCAGAAAGACGCAACAGCGAGATTTACACAATGAAAAAACTATCGAATGTATATCCGGTTCTATTGGCAGGCGGATCCGGCACACGGCTGTGGCCCGTATCGAGAGAACGCCATCCCAAACAGCTTGTCAAATTCATCGGAAAAGACTCACTGGTCCAAAGCACCGTCAAACGACTGACGTCTTTTTTAGACATGGAAAATATCCGAATTGTTTGCGGAAAAGAACATGTCCACGAGATTGCAAGGCAAATGAAAGAAATCGACATATCGGCTGATGAAAAAATCATTGCCGAACCCTGCGCCCGAAACACTGCACCGGCGATTCTATTGGCCATGTTTCATATCCTCAAAAAAGAAGCGGATGCCGTACTGTGCATTTTCCCTGCAGATCATGTCATCCGAGATCAGAAGGCATTTCAGGACAAACTGGTGTCCGCTGTAAAGGTTGCAGAAATGGGGCATATTGTGACCTTCGGAATAAAACCCCATTACCCGGAAACAGGCTACGGATACATCGAAGGCGCTGGAGAAATAGGGGATGGAGCACTTTCCGTAAAAAGATTTGTTGAAAAGCCTGATTTGGAAACCGCCAAGAAATATATAGACGCCGGTAATTTCTTTTGGAATAGCGGCATGTTTACCTTTAAAGCATCTGTAATGGCTCAAGAGTTGAGTGTTCACCAGCCCGAGCTTCTAAAAAAAATGATGCAATTGCCTTTCCAAGGAACTTCACCGTCTCAAAAAGCGTATGAGCAGTTGCCGAATATCTCCATAGATTACGCAGTGATGGAAAAAACAGACAAAGCCGCTGTTTTGCCTTCGGACTTTGGATGGAGTGATATTGGCTCGTGGAAGTCTCTTTATGATTTTATGGCAAAGGATATCAACGGCAATGTTGTTGACGGGGACGTAATTTTAAAAGAAACCAGCAATTGTTTGATCATGGGACATGAACGGCTGATAGCCACCAGCGGAATAGAAAACATGGTTGTCGTGGAAACGCCGGACGCTGTTTTTGTTTCTGATATGGAAAACAGCCGGGATGTAAAATCTATTGTAGAGAAGTTGAAGGAAGACCGCCGGACCGAACATCAAACCCATAAAACAGTACACCATCCATGGGGAATCTCGACGACCCTGGAAAAAAATGATGATTTCAGTGTCGTTCAAGTGGAACTATATCCAGGTTCAAAGCTCGAGATTAAAACCGGTTCATCGACGGTCGAACATCTGGTGGTCGCCAAAGGCCTGGCTAAAACAACGACCGATCATCAGCGCAGGGCCTTAAAAAAAGGGCAGTCTCTGATGCTTTCAGGAAATCAGACCATTCTTATGGAAAACCCGGGGAAGGATTCGCTGGTCATTGTTAAGGTAAAAAGTCATCAATAGAAAAGGAATTGGAATACGATTATGAGCGATAAAGACAACACACGTTTAAGACTACTGGAAATGATCGAACAAAAAACGGCTCGAATCGGCATCATCGGCCTCGGCTATGTCGGGTTGCCACTGGCGCTTCATTTTGGGAAGAAAGGTTTTCACGTGATCGGTTTTGATCTGGATTCAAGAAAGATCGATAAAATTCTTCACGGAGAATCCTATATCAAACACATTCCTGCCGATGCCATCAGAGAAATGACCGATGAAAAGCGGTTTGACGTCACCATCGATTTTAGCCGCCTAAAGGAGACAGACTGCATTCTGATCTGTGTGCCGACACCGCTTTCCGATAAAATGGAGCCGGATTTGAGCTATCTTCTGGAAACCACCGAAACCATTGCCAACAACCTGCGAACCGGGCAACTGATTGTTCTTGAGAGTACAACGTATCCCGGAACGACGGAAGAAATGCTTCTGCCTCGCCTCGAATCCCATGACATGAAGGTGGGGGAGGATTTTTTCCTCGCATTTTCCCCCGAGAGAGAAGACCCGGGGAACAAGGAATTCACTGCAACCAACATCCCGAAAGTGGTCGGCGGCGTCACCCCTTCCTGCCTGGAAGTTGCCTCGGCCATCTATAACACCATTACACGGGTGGTGCCGGTGTCTACTACCCAGGCAGCTGAACTGACCAAACTGCTGGAAAACACCTTTCGTTCCGTAAATATCGCCCTGGTCAACGAACTGAAAATACTGGCTCACAAAATGGGAATCGATCTTTTTGAGGTGATTCATGCCGCATCCACCAAGCCCTTTGGGTATACACCGTTTTATCCCGGGCCGGGTCTAGGAGGGCATTGTATCCCCATTGACCCGTTTTATCTGGCCTGGAAAGCCAAGGAGTATGACTTTTCCACGCGTTTCATCCAACTTGCCGGTGAGATCAACGTCTCCATGCCCTATTACGTGATTGAAAAAACCGTGGAAGCCCTCAACAATAAAAGGAAAAGCATCAACGGCAGCAACATCCTGATTTTGGGAATTGCATACAAAAAAGACATCGATGATGATCGGGAGTCTCCGGGGTATGCCATCATGAAAATACTTTTGGAAAAAGGCGCAATTTTAAAATACAACGATCCGTGGATACCCAAACTGCATACGACACGAAAATACAATTTTCAGATGGAATCGACGCCCATTACTCCGGACCTGCTTGCAAAAATGGATGCGGTAATCATTGTAACCGACCATAGTGACTATGACTATGCCGAGATTGTCAAGCATTCCAACTTGGTGATCGACACCCGAAATGCCACCAAAGGAATAAAAGGGGCCAGGGAAAAGATAGTCATGGCGTAAAAAATGAGGATCATCCCCGATTAGTTGGTGTAATTAGGGTAAAATAAGTGTGTCATCTCCAATTGCGCAAGGGTGAGTATAGAGGATTC
>DATKWE010000221.1:0-5294 GCA_035529735.1 Desulfobacterales bacterium
TTTATAGTCATTTTTTACGTTTTTGCCGAGGAGCAGACGGATGATCATCATTGGGGGAAAAATCAACACAAGCCGCTAACGTATTGCCGAAGCAGTAGAAAACCAGGATGTCGCTTTTATTGCTACAGAGGTCGGAAAACAAGCCGAGGCCGGTTTAAATCAACTATTAATGAATGAAGAATTAATCAGCACAGAACTAAGAGCAACTATAAGGTATAAAATTCGATAGAGAGGTAATGTTCTGTGCTTGAATTAAATTGGCATGATGGGTATTTGCATTACAAATTTTTTCTTTTACCGAAAGAGAATTTAAGGGGTTGATCCGACCATGGAATAGGGTTCTTTATTGGGGTGATGCTGCCATCAAGTGTGTTTTAGGGTTTGGTCGGTGCCTGTTGATAACTTGCAAATACCTTTGTCCACTCGAAACTGTGGTATGTTAATGACTTATCACAAAATTGATGCCCATTTTATTTTTGTATGCCAGTATGTCGAAACGCCTGAATTACTGATATCAAATAGGTGATTGTCAAGTTAAGTAAATCCTAATTATAACTATTGAATTATGGGACAAATTGGTTTGTCACTTCACTTAATCGTTTTGTAGTTAACAGCCCCTTTTATGGACAATACAAAGTCTGGTCCTTTGCGTAAGAATTCTCTACTCAAACCCGCACCAGGTTATAATGTTTTCTAGGGGCTCCCGGGTACTGACCACTCTATTTGCCGGGAAGCTCCAGTTGGGATAACCGATGGCAATGGAAATCATAATCCGTTTGGATTCGGATATTCCGGCAAATTCGTGCAGCACTTCGGGATATGCGATCCCCTGATTGGCGATACAGGTGCCAAGACCATAATGGAGTGCGGCCAGGCAGATGTTCTGTGTCACGGCACCGATGTCGAACAGCGGTCTGGGGTAGGACAGCGATCTGTCCACACAGACAACAATGGCCGCCGGTGCATTAAAATATCGGAACCCGCGCTTCATCCAACGGTCCCTTTTCTCTTTATCTTCCCTGGGTATATCCATGAGCTTAAAGAGCTGTTTGGCGATTTCAATCTGACGTCTTCTGTATACGCTGTCCGGTGGTAACCCCTTGGTTTGAAGGTCGGGATGGGAGGACGCGCCTGAATTCAATTTTTCAACATTTGCCTGTCTGATAGTATTCAGAACATCCCCGGCGATAATGGTAAATTCCCATGGCTGGCTATTTTCAGCTGAAGGGGCACGGGTAGCTGTCTCTAAAATTTCTTTTAGAATCTGTTTCGGGACAGGGTCTGCCTTAAAGTCTCTAATGCTCTTTCGCATGATTATGGCGTCTATAATGTCCACCATTCAGCTCCTTTTTTTATTCGGGTTCTTGTATGCTGAAGCTTGCGGTCCGGCCATTCAAAGCCCGCCATTGGCCGCTGTCTTTTCCATTGACAGGCAAACAACTTTTATTTATAAAACAACCTTAAACTATAAATCTCGTTCATTTTTTTATGGGCCTTGAACTGATCTATAATTTCCATGTATTTAATGGTCTATTTCCCCCGGTTGACACTTTTTTATAAGTTACCGCTTTTTTTAGGAAAAACGGCCCTGCCATTGTAACGAAGTGCGAAAATTTAATTGTCGGGATCGCTGATCTCCAATGCTTTCCTTATTCCCATAACAATTATAATTAACTTGATTCAAGTCCGGATATCTTAAAGGTTTACGGTTATTCTCTGATAAAATATCGGCGTTAAAATTACCAACTTTTTTTTCTAAAATCCATGTTGTTTTATGTATAAAAAATAAGAATGGGTTCGGCTTTTTAGTTATTTAATTCAACACAACTATTGAGAGGTGCTTCAAAATGTCTAAAAAATGGGTTTATCTCTTGGATGAAATTGAACAAGCGGAAGAGTATGTCGACGGTGATTGGGATGCGGTTCGCGGATTGCTGGGCGGTAAAGGGGCAAATCTATCGGAAATGGTGCGAATCAATGTTCCTGTGCCACCGGGGTTTACGGTTACGACCGAGGCGTGCAACACCTACCTGGCTTCGGGCGAAACCTTTCCGAAAGGAATGAGAGATCAAATGCTTGACGCTTTGAAAACTATTGAGAAAACCACCGGTAAAAAATTTGGTGACCGGGAAAATCCACTGTTGGTTTCATGCCGCAGTGGTGCCAAGTTTTCCATGCCGGGCATGATGGACACCGTGCTCAATATCGGACTGAACGATAAAACAGCAGAAGGAATGATCGAATTGACCGGCGATGAACGATTTGTATTCGACTCTTATCGACGCCTGGTGCAGATGTTCGGCAATGTGGTCATGGGTGCGCCGGATGAGGTCTTTGAGGAGGTTATCACCGAAGCCCGTGCAAAAGCAGGTGTCGAAACAGATGCCGAGCTGTCTGCCGATGATTGGAAGGCGGTGGTGGAAAAATTCAAGGTGATCTTCAAACAATACGCGGGTCGATATTTCCCAACCGATCCATTTGAACAGCTGTTTATGGCTACAGAAGCCGTTTTCAGGAGCTGGAACGGGAAACGGGCTATCGATTACCGCAATGCTGCAAGGATTTCCCATGACCTGGGCACTGCAGTGACGGTACAGACCATGGTTTTCGGGAATATGGGAAATGACAGCGCAACCGGTGTTGCCATGACTCGGGATGGCTCCACAGGAGAAAATAGAATTGAAGGCGATTACTTGATCAACGCACAGGGTGAGGATGTCGTTGCCGGGATCCGTTTAACCAATGAGATCTCCCAATTGAAAACGGAAATGCCCGAGGCGTATGCCGAGTTTGAGCAGATCTCGAAAAAGCTGGATTCCCATTATTGTGATATGCAGGACGTTGAATTTACCATTGAAAAGGGTAAATTCTGGATGCTGCAGACCCGGGATGGCAAACGTACGGCCCAAGCTGCGGTTCGGATTGCTGTTGAAATGGTCGAAGAAGGCTCGATCACACGTGAAGAAGCGGTTATGCGCGTAACTCCCGATCAGGTCGACTTCTTCCTGCATCCGCAGTTTGACCGAGAGGCGGTAAAAGAAGTCAAAGCCAGAGGTGACATGCTGGCCAGGGGTCTTAACGTTTCACCTGGGGCGGCCTATGGAGTGGTCGCCCTTGACGCAGATATTGCGGAGTTGTGGGCCAAGGAAGAGGGCAAGGAAGTGATCATGGTACGCCCGGAAACCCGCCCGGACGACGTCCACGGGATGCTGGCTGCCCAGGGAATCCTCACAAGCCGCGGCGGTCGTACCAGCCATGCCGCTCTGGTTGCCCGCCAGTTCGGAAAACCGGCGGTCGTCGGTGTCTCCGAACTTAAAATCGACATGGTCAAGCGGCAGATGAGTGTGAAGGACAGAGTTATCAAGGAAGGGGAGTGGATCTCCATTGACGGCAATGCCGGCGAACTTTATGCCGGAAAGGTAAAGACCATGGTGCCGGACATAAAGGATCTGTGGCTGATGAAGCTGCTCTCCTGGGCGGATGAGTTTCGCAAACTCGGGGTATGGGCGAATGCAGATTATCCAGCCGATGCCCAGCGCGCGCTCGACTACGGCGCGGAAGGCATCGGGCTGTGTCGCACCGAACACATGTTCTTCGAGGCAGAACGCCTCCCCTTTGTACAGAAGATGATTATGACCGACCTGCCGAGTGAACGGCGTGAAGCTCTCGACGCACTGCTGCCCTTTCAGCGTGAAGACTTCGCAGGCCTTTTCCGGGTCATGGACGGATTGCCCGTTATTATCCGCCTGATCGATCCTCCTTTGCACGAATTTTTACCCAACCATGTTGATCTTCTGCGTGATTTGTCAGATCTTAAGATTCGTCTGCTAAACGCCGGCACACTCCAAGAAATCGATACGCTCTTGGACAAGATCGAAAAAGAAGAACACATTCTCAAACGGGTGGAAAGTCTGCACGAGTCAAATCCAATGCTGGGGCTTCGGGGTGTACGACTGGGCATTCACATTCCGGAACTGACCATCATGCAGGTTCGCGCAATATTCGAAGCTGCTTGCATGGTGGCAAAAGAAGGCATCGATGTGCATCCTGAGATAATGATCCCATTGACCAGCCATGTGAACGAACTGAAGTTTCAGCGGGATATTCTTGAGCCCGAGGCTAAAAAGGTTATGGAGGAACAAGGCATTGAGCCGAAGTATAAGTTCGGAACCATGATCGAAATACCGCGTGCCGCGCTGACAACAGATCAGATTGCGGAATATGCAGAGTTCATATCATTTGGGACCAATGACCTGACCCAGACAACCTTCGGGATATCCAGAGACGACGCCGAGGCGGGGTTTTTAATTGAATATATGGAAAAAGAAATTCTTCCGGAAAATCCTTTTGCCATTATCGACCGGGATGGTGTCGGCATGCTGATGGAAATATCGATTCAAAAGGGACGTTCCGTAAGACCCGATTTGGAATGCGGAATCTGCGGTGAACACGGGGGGAATCCCGAATCTATTCAGTTGTGTCATGAACTGGGGTTAACGTATGTGTCGTGCTCTCCATTCCGGATACCGGTTGCACGCCTTGCTGCCGCTCATGCCGCGCTGCGGGATAAGAAATCCGGGAAATAGCCGGAATCGAATTAATGATACTCACGAAAGCACGAAATAACATTCTAATTTTCGTGTTTTCGTGATGGAGGGTTTGTATCATGGCACTTTTTCTGCTTCAACACGGCAAGAGTTTGCCCAAGGACAAAGACCCAAACAAAGGTCTTTCTGAAGCGGGAATCCATGAAACCGAACGCATCGCACAGGTCGCCAAAGGGTATGGGGTTCATGTATCCAGCATCGCACACAGCGGCAAGACCCGGGCCTGTCAGACCGCCGATATTTTTGCGTCTGCCCTGAAACCCGAAGGTGGCCTTCAAGAAATCAGCGGACTGAATCCTCTGGATGACGTCACAGCCGTTGCCATAGACAGCACAGAAGATCGAATGCTTGTGGGGCATTTGCCCTTTATGGAAAGGCTGACCGCTTATCTTATCACGGGATCCATTGAACGGCCGGTATTTAAATTTCAAAACAGCGGTATCGTGTGCCTGGACAAAGATCCGGACACCTTGTCCTGGGTGATCAAGTGGGCGCTTATGCCCCAAATCGGCTGAGGATTGGGTTGAAAAAAAAATCTTTTCTGACAAATTCTATCTATGGATTCGTTTAAAGATATATTTATGCCAGGTGTTTTGAAAAAGCTGTTTCCGGAAGACCGCTCAGACCAGTTCTTTGATGTCCTTTACGGAGATGCGGCCGAGGGGGCTTACGACATTCGTCTTGAAT
>DATKWE010000222.1:0-3342 GCA_035529735.1 Desulfobacterales bacterium
TTTTGTGAGCGACATCGAGCAATTTTGGAGAAAGATTCATGATGAGTCTGGCGTTAAAAATTGCAAGCTGTTTGAGGGCGTTAGCCCGAGTTCTTGCAATTTAGCCAGGCGAGTCATGAATCCCAAAATTGCTTGCGGAGCGAGCAAAATCAGACTTTTTACGAGTTCATCAATATTATTGGCCGGATCTGAATAAATTGGGTCTGCTTTTTTTAAACGCGTCGGTATTAACCCTCCTGATTGTTTTTTGCAAGAATAAAATGAAGCAACCCGCTCCAAGCGGACGGGGTGTTGAAAATCATTATAAATGAATTTCAAAAAGGATCTATAAGCGTACCAGTGCCCTCAACCTGTTGAGATTTACCCGATCGCAATCCGTATCCCCTTTGTGTTTGGGCGTTTCGATAATCTTTGGGACATCCCGGAATCGAGCGTCGTTCATAAACAATTCAAATGCGTTAATCCCGATATGCCCCTCACCGATGTGTTCGTGACGATCGACCCGGGAGCCCAATTCTTTTTTAGAATCGTTTAAATGGATAATATAAAGTTTTTCTATGCCGATGACTGAATCAAACGTATCGATTGTTCGGCGGTAGGACGCTGGGTTTCGAATATCATAACCCGCCGCAAAGATATGAGATGTATCCAGGCATATTCCGAGCCGATCCACATCTTTTACTTGGTCCATAATCGATGACAGCTGCTCAAAGGCGTGTCCCAGACCGGAGCCCTGACCGGCAGTGGTTTCAAGAAGAAGCCGGGTTTGCAGCCCGACATTTTGTGCGAATATTTCGTTTATACTAGAGGCGATTCTCGAAATTCCTTGGTCTTCGCCTTTCCCCATATGAGCGCCCGGATGAAGCACAACGAATGGGATGCCCAGCTTGGAAGATCGGATCAGCTCGTACTTGAGTGCATTACACGACATAAAATATTTCTTCCGATCATACGTTGCCAGGTTGATCAAATAAGACGTGTGGGATGCGATTGCGGTTATACCCGTCTGTTCTCTGGCCTGATTAAAACGGTCGATTTCATCCTGAGACAGTGTTCGTTCTTTCCAGGTGTTGGCGTTTTTTGTAAATATCTGGAGCGCAGTGCAGCCGTAATTACTGGCCTCATAAAGCGCATTGTGGAAACCTTTTGCGATTGAAAAATGAGCCCCCAGCAAGACTGAAGCCTCTTTGGATTTAAATTTATCTCCAGCGGTTATCATATATCGTCATTCTCTGATTGATCCAAAATAGTTCAAGGGCGGCCGATAATTTTCTGAACGACTCTTTTGAGTTTCTTGAAAGAGGCACTGAGTAAAGCCGATAAAAAAAGGAAAAAACGGGATTTTCCCGCCTTACTCAAAAAGTTATTGCTTTATTAACAAATTTGCTGTTTATCACAAAATTGTAATTTTATCTTAAGGACCTAAAACAACATGAAACGCATCGAAGATATCACCTTGCTATATGAAATAAGCAAGGCACTCAATGAACATCTGGATCTTAAAAAGTCTTTATACAAGGTGTTAGAGATACTCTCCAATTCCATGAACATGGTGCGCGGCACCGTTACGATTTTGCATCCCTTGCGAAACGAGATCCACATAGAAGTGGCTCACGGGCTTCCCCACAGTGCCGTGGAACGGGTGAAATACAAACTGGGTGAAGGGATTACCGGCCGGGTCATTGAGACCGGCAAGGCCATCACCATCCCCAAAATCAGCCATGAGCCGCTGTTTCTGAACAGAACCGCTTCTCGTAAATACATAAAGGATCAGGAACTCTCTTTTTTCTGTGTTCCCATAAAAAGGGGGAGTCAGATTATCGGATCGCTCAGTGTCGACAAGCCATATCACGCGTCATACGCCCTCAATGATGGTGAAAAACTTCTCTCTGTAATTGCAACCATGATAGCCAGACATGTTATCAATCTGGAAACGATCCGCCTTGAAAAAAAGCGACTCAGTGAAGAGAACATCCGCTTGAAAAATGAACTCGAGAATAAATATCATATAACAAATATCATCGGCAACAGCAACAAAATGCGAGAAGTCTTTCAGATGGTTTCCCAAGTGTCGAAAAGCAATGCAACGGTTTTGATTCGGGGAGAAAGCGGGACCGGGAAAGAACTTGTGGCCAATTCCATTCACTATAACAGTCTTAGAACAAAAAACCGTTTTGTTAAAGTCAACTGCGTAGCCCTACCCTCGAACCTGATTGAGAGTGAACTCTTCGGGCATGAAAAAGGTTCGTTTACAGGGGCCATCCATCAGAAAATTGGCAAATTCGAAATGGCCAACAAAGGCACCATTTTCCTTGACGAAATCGGATCGGTAGGGATTAACGTCCAAGTTAAGCTTCTGCGGGCCTTACAGGAAAAAGAGTTTGAGCGCGTCGGCGGACATCAAACCATCAAACCGGATGTTCGCATCATCGCCGCCACCAATAAGAATCTCGAACAGGCTGTTAAGGATGAAAGCTTCAGAGGCGATCTGTATTACCGTCTCAATGTTTTTCCCATCTATATGCCGCCCCTGAGAGAGCGAAAGACCGACATTCTGCTTTTGGCCGATCATTTTCTGGAAAAATATGCCGCAGAAAACCATAAAGACATCCGACGGTTTTCTACACCTGCCATCGACATGTTCATGGACTACCACTGGCCGGGGAACGTCAGGGAACTCGAAAACTGCATTGAGCGGGCCGTACTTTTGTGCGAAGAAGGCGTCATTCACAGCTATCATCTTCCACCCACCCTGCAGACAGGTATGGAAACCGATACGCTGCCCTCTCTCTCTCTTGATGAAGCCGTGGCAAATCTCGAAAGGGAGATAATCATCGATGCCCTTAAGAACACCCGGGGCAACACGACCTTAGCGGCCGACCTTCTGAAAACAACCGTAAGAAAATTCGCTTACAAGGCCAAAAAATGCGGGGTCGATTATCGCCATTACCGGTGAGAACACTTTAAGTCCAGTTGTGCCCGTTAAGATTCCGAATCTTTCCCGGCAGCATCAAGAATAAAGCCGTCTTTTTCATATAGTGTTTCCTGGCCGAAAAAACAGCAGCCCGCCGATTTATCGGCGGGCTGCCAAGGTTTAGGCGGTGGTTATATATCGAAATAGAGAAAAAATTCATGGGGATGCGGACGAAGTTTTACATCATTGACCTCATTTTCCGTTTTGTATTCAATCCACATGTCAATAACATCCTGAGTGAAGACATCCCCTTTCATCATGAACTCGTGATCTTCCTTGAGTGCTGACAGGGCTTCTTCCAAAGATCCCGGTGCCGATGGAATCTCCGCCAACTCTTCGGGTGGGAGACCATAGATGTCTTTATCCAG
>DATKWE010000223.1:0-4367 GCA_035529735.1 Desulfobacterales bacterium
AACTATGTTATACATCGTTTTTATATGTACTGGGAACATATGCCGAAGCCCGATGGCAGAAGGTCTTATGCGACATAAATGGCGCGAAATGGGCCGTAACGACCTGAAGGTTTCATCCATGGGCATTCACGGATTGAATGATATTCCGGCAACCGAATATTCTCAAAAGGTTTGTAAAGAATACGGTTTTGATATTTCATCACACAAGGCGCGATCTCTGGTGGGAGAGGAGTTGCAAAAGGCGGACCTGATTCTATGCATGGAACCTGTTCATAAAAAATTCGTAAATATCTTTTTCCCTTGGCTTCGCAAAAAAGTTTTTCTTCTTGGCGCCTGGCCGGGCAAGGGAACCCGAAAAAGCACCATTGTAGATCCCATGGGAGGATCATACAAAAAATATCAGCAAATATTCGGCATCATCGAAACCCATATCCAACGAATTATCCCCCTGCTGTAGACAAGATCCACGACACGAATCGGCTGGAAACGGTGATCAATATTCAGCAAGGCAGGATTCCGAGAGCTGAGTTCATAGCACACCGCACCCGGAATTCATACACGTCTGAAACCCAGTTTTTTTTGGAAACCGAATTGTTAACTCATTTTGAGATGAAATGGTTTCCTAACCCATCAACCGATAGCGGATGGCTTGCAGAGATGGCCCTCTTCCATGGCCACGCGGCCGCAACCCTCACAGACATATTTCATGGCGCCTAGTTTATCTTTGCACATATGGCCGGTATCCACACTGGGGGTTCCGCAAAAACTGCAACCGGACTTATCTCCGCAGGGATTGCACAAATGTCCAGGTTCGTCTGCTACTGCTCCACAATTCTTACAGGTATATGCCATGGTTCTCCTCCTCGTCCTATGTAATAATCAATGGTTTCAACCAGATCCGTCACTACAATAATTTTATGTTATCTCTGAGCTGCGCAATTTCAATCCCCAAACTGACACATTGCTTTCCTTCCAAACACAATTCAGCGTCACCGTCTTCGAGAAACGTTTTTAGCTCGTGATGATCCTTTTTGAGGTCTACGACCCACGTTTGTTGTTCTTCATCATAATCAACGTTTACGTCGATTCCGCATTCTCCGATATCCGGATATAATTCTATGATTTTTTTACATAATTCATTTTTATCATACATGATTCAACACTCCTTTTTTCGTATGGGTCAAAAATATTATTTATAAATTTAACATAATGCAGACTGTAACTAAGTCAAATTTATAATATTTCACAAATTTTTTGATATGCTCGATCTGCCGCGATCTCGATTTCACAAGACTTTACAACGACCATATAGTAGTTATTTTATTTGAAACGTGTGTTTTTTAAATCGTTCCCGGGTTTTTTTTACAGAGGAGGCTTATCATGGAGACAAACGAAACTGAAATAAAGGTAAAAAAGGTCCTGTGGCCAACGGATTTTTCAAACAGCGCAAAAAAAGCTTTGCCTTATATTAGATCCCTGACCATGCAATACGGTTCGGAAATTCACGTGCTTTACGTTATCGAAGACATTGCACATCACGAATCATGGTACGGAGAATTTGACAGAACCCATATCGACAAACTGATGCAATGGTCGAACAAATCGGCCGAAAAACGTCTCGATCAGATTTGCGGAAAGTATCTGGAAGGGTGCCCATTGTACATAAAGCATATTGCCGTCGGCGATCCGGCCCAAGAAATTTTGAAGCTTATCGACAAAGAAAAGATTGACTGGGTCGTTATGGCAAGCCATGGAGAAAAGGGGCATTTTCGCTTTGGTAGTGTCACTGAAAAGGTGTTGAAAAATTCTTCGGTACCCGTAACTACGATTCCCATAGACGTGAAGAAGACCAGCGATTCGTAGACGTCCGGGTGTCTGTTTGTTTTGTTGTTATTTTGAAAACACGGTTCAGATTAAAAGGGCCAGAATTGATTGTCGAACCAAATTTTTTCCCGCAAAGCTTTGTCGATATCAAGAAGCAGGCCGAGATGCTCGCGTTCCCAGCGCGCAAGCCATTCATATAATGCTTTGGCTTCGGGGTCCGATGTGGTTTCAGCACTTTCTGAGTAAAGTTTGACGGCGTGTTCCTCCATCAAGATCGCTGCAGAGATCGATGCGGCTTCAAAACCGGCGGCGGAGATTTTTTCCCTAATTTCACGGGTTAAAACCTTTGATGCCACACGGCTGCTGTCTGAATCCTTGTAATTGCCAGGAATGAATTTTTTTTCTTTCCCATATGCCTTGAACTGTTCAGACAGTAAATCTATATGATTCTGTTCTTCGGCCGCCATCGTTTCAAAAACATCCCGCACGCCGTTGCTTTCGGTTTTTTCTGCAACCTTCCGATAAAAGGCCTTGCCTCTTCTTTCGAGCAAAATCGCCTGCTTCAATATCTCAAGGCTCGTATTTTGTTTCACGGAATACTCCTTTTAACGTCGGTTAATGTAAGCATTTCCATTAAAATATATTCTTTTGAGAATGAATCGATCATGTTCTCAAATATCAGCATTTGAACGGATAAAAGTGGTGAAAACAGTAGCCCTCAGGGTCCCCATATTGTAGTTCCGTATCGATCATACACTGTCCTATGGTCTGTTTGGAAACTTCTTCGTAATCCGGTCGTTCTTGTTCATCATTTTTGCATGCCATACATATTGCCTGATGATCATAAACGGAAAAAATTCTCAGATCCTTTGGATCTAATTTATGCTCACACCGGTAACAATGCGTGGCACAAGACAGTTTTTCAGCCCAATCGTCTTTCATTTTACGTCCCCCCTTTTGATTGCAGAAAAATCATCCGGCCGATTCGATTTCAACCTGTCAATCGATAACGATGCCCGAGATGCTTCAGCCAATGGGTTCAGGACCCGGCGTATCTTGGAAGGCAATATTTTTGATTTTTTTGTCTTTTGCCATTTTAAAGGTTGAAGTGAACGCCAGCACGGATCTTTCCGCTTCATTATAAACGGTGGCCTGACCTTGTAATATTCTTTCTTTTTGATTCGTAACCCTTGCTCGGGCAGTAACAATGCCTTGTTTGACCGGATAGAGAAACTTCGTTTCCAAAGAAACCGTGGCAAAATGAGTCTGAGGATCGATGATGCTCTTGATGGCCATGACAACCGCGGTATCCGCTAAACTCACCAAAGCACCGCCGTGCATTAGCCCGCCGCCTTGAGCAAAATCGACAAAGAAAGGCATGGTCAATGTTGCCCGGCCCGCGCTCGCCTCGACGATTTTCATATTTAGCAGTCTCTCGAACGGTGCACAACTAATCCAGCTTTCCATTTCAAATTTGTGCGGCCCGGTCCAATGTTCCGTATTTTCCATTTCGTGTTTTATTTTATCGTCCAAAACATCATCCTTGTTATCGAGAATGTTTTTTACTCCTCCGTCCGTCATTATTTCTTTCTTCTTGTTACCGCAATCTTTAATGTCACCTGCTTCCCGTTTCCCCAGGGCCAAAACATCGCAATAACCATAATATCATCGCAATCTTTTTGAAACAATGTCTGATTTTTAAAGATGCCTCCAAACTCATCTGCAACCTTTTCATGAATTTTTGACGGCTCCAATCCGAATGGCTTTACGGCAGGCCCTAAAAAACCTTCTAAAATTTTACTGCAATGATCCAACTGCTCAGTAAAAATAACAATCTCGGCATACGCATCGTTGATGCATCGTTTTTCAAAAATCTCTAAACTTCCGAATTCTTCAGTAATCTCTTGTATTTTCATATTTTTTCACATTCGGCTAACGCTATCGGATTAATCGTATTGAAGACGTCGTCCCGTCCAGAAAAATATCCATAACCGGACCCCAAAAGATCGTAGGGATAAAAAATGCTCGTAATGCTGTTTTTCAGCGGGATGAACGCGCCGAATCGCAAAACGCTTTTCGGCAAAAGACTCAAAAATAACTTGCCGGAAGGCTTTGAAATGGCTTCTACCAACATATATACGGATTGTAAACCCTATAGTTGCATCCAACAGCATGGGAAAATGGGTTTAAAGAAAACAAAAAGGGGCTTCTGTTCGGAAGCCCCTTTATAATATTCTATCCGGTGGTTATGTCTTGCGACTAAATATTACACCCTTTGTGAATGATTAAGCTTGCTGATATTTGGCCTCCATTTCCCGGCGATCCGCCATATCCATAAGGACTCTGTCCCTGGCCTTGTCGATACCCAGTTCCTTGCGTTTCTTGTCGATATGGGCGATCATCTTATGGGCGTGTTTGATCGGGTCCGGTTCACAGTCCCACATGCCCCCGTAGATATTTTCGAATTCTTTGTACAGATAATCCCTGAACACAGGCGCACCGTCCAATGGCATATGATACCCGAAGACCGTGTACACGCCGGA
>DATKWE010000224.1:0-15876 GCA_035529735.1 Desulfobacterales bacterium
ATATGTGCGTTTATTATATCGCCGATACAAATTTTCCAGTTCAATTTTGATATTTTTCTGATGCATTTTGGTTCAGGGTTGATAAAATCGGTTTTTTATATGATCATCTGATAGATTGTTTGGCGTGTTGTTTCTTAAAACAAAATTAATACATCTTTTTTTGCGACTTAAATTTACCGAAATACGTATCGAATTCTTATGAAAAATGAAACCAATAACATATATCGCCTCTTTTTTGAAGACAAAGCGGTTATACTTTTGGGCACAGCCCACGTATCCAAAGACAGTGAACAGCTGGTGGCGGATGTCATCGAAGCTGAAAAACCGGACACCGTCTGCGTTGAACTGTGCGAAGCCAGGTACCAGTCAATTCGTCAAAAGGATAAATGGCTGGACACGGATATCATTAAGGTCATCAAAGAGAAAAAATCTTTTCTGCTGCTCTCAAATCTTCTTCTGGCGTCTTTTCAAAAACGGATCGCCGATAAATTTGACATTAAACCCGGAGCGGAAATGATAAAAGCCATTGAAAGCGGTGAAGCCATCGGCGCCCGAATACATCTTGCCGACAGGAACATCCGTATTACCCTGACAAAAACCTGGCGGGTCATGGGATTGTGGGATAAAATTAAAATTTTGTTTCAACTGGTCCTGTCCATGGGTGAAATCGACGAAATCAGCGAAGAAGACATTGAAAAGATGAAACAAGAGGATGTGCTTGAGACCCTGCTTGCAGATGTTGGGAAATCACTTCCGGTACTCAAAGATATCCTCATCGATGAAAGGGACCAGTACCTGGCCCATAAAATCCGGACGGCAGCCGGCAAAAAGATCGTTGCGGTTGTCGGTGCCGGCCATGTGCCGGGTATTAAAAAATACTGGAACACCGAAATAGACATGGCCCGTTTAGAACAGATCCCTCCCAAGAAGAAGACCTCGGGCATCTTGAAATGGCTGATACCTTTCGCCATACTTGTCATACTTGTTTTCGGCTTTTATCGTGGCGGAACCCATGCAGGGACTGAAATGATCACCTGGTGGATAATGGCAAACGGCATTCTGGCAGGCCTTGGCGCCGTGGTCGCTTTGGCGCATCCGTTAACGATTCTATCTTCGGTTCTGGCCGCTCCGTTAACCTCGTTGAATCCCATGATTGCAGCGGGCTGGGTTTCAGGGCTTGTGGAGGCCTTTTCACGGAAACCGAAGGTCAGAGATTTCGAGAATTTGCCGGAGGACATCCTCTCCATAAGGGGTTTCTGGAGAAATAAGATTACCCGAATTCTTCTGGTTGTGGTTTTTACGAATATCGGCAGTTCATTGGGCACCTTTGTTGCCATCCCATTGATGGTAAAAGTGTTATAATCCCCATCGAGTATGAACAAAATGAAACACCCCATTCGGATCGGAGCACTGATATCGGGAAGCGGTACCAACCTGCAGGCCATTATGGATGCATGTGCGTCGGGGGATATCGACGGCAGCATCGTATTCATCGGGTCGGACACTCCCGATGGTGCCGGCCTCGAAAGGGGGCGTCGGTTTAACATCCCGACCTTTGTCGTGAATTATGGTTCCATCATTCGACGTTTTAAAAAAACACCCGAGACGGTAACAGTTCCGGATGACTTCGATCTAAGCACCGTACTTTCAAAGCAGACCCTTTTCCCTGCCGATGCCGATACGGAAACGGTAAAAGCCTTTTTCCTTACCCGGGCCGCTGCCGAGGGAAAGCTCCTTGACCGGATGAACCCATATCCGTTTGACCTTCTGGTGCTGGGGGGGTTCATGCGAAATTTAACGCCCTATTTCATCGACAGGGTCAATACGGTACCGGACCTTCCGCGAATAATGAATATCCATCCCGCCCTGCTTCCGGCGTTTCCCGGCATCGACGGTTATGGGGATACGTTCCGCTATGGATGTAAGATTGGCGGATGTACCGTACATTTTGTCGATTACGGCGAGGATTCAGGTCCGATTATCGGTCAAAAGGCCTATGAAATTTCTGAGGATGATACCCTAACGTCGGTCCGGGAAAAAGGCCTGAAGCTGGAATGGGAACTCTACCCGGAATGTGTCAAGATGTTCGCTGAAGGCCGTCTTAAGAAGGTGCGAGAGACCTACCCACTGAAAGACGGGAAAAAAATTCACAGAACTGTGGTGAGGATATTACCGTCGCCAAAAAGATAGTTTGTGCAACATGAGAAGATTATCGTTCAAATTTTTTATTTTGGCGGCCATGTTGCTGGGGTTGCCGGTGTTGGGAATTCTTCTGGCCGGCCATCCAATGGCAAGATATCTGGAATTTCCCCCCGAAAGCCGGTATGTTCGCCATGCACCGTTTTCATGGGTTGCGTTTACCCTTTACACACTTTTCATAGGTGCTGTAACAATTCCGGTCATTTTAAAAGCTGCAAAATCCTTCAGGCAGATTAAAATTGAACCTTCGCCGACACGGTCTTTCCCCTGGTGGGGGTGGCCGGGTGTTATCACCGGCACCATCGCATGGGCATTGGCATGGACCCGCTTCCCCTGGTTTGCCCGATTTCAGCCGCATACCTTTACGCCGCTGTGGTTTTCATTTGTCCTGGTGATCAATGCACTTTGCCATAGACAAACCGGACGCTGTATGATGCGCCATCGCACCGGATTATTTCTTCTGCTTTTCCCCGTAAGCGCTGGATTTTGGTGGTTTTTTGAATACCTGAACCGGTTTGTTCAGAACTGGAGCTACACCGGTGTCCATTACAGTTCCCGGGCGTATTTCTGTTATGCAACCCTCTCCTATTCCACCGTACTGCCGGCGGTTCTGGGTGTCCAAGAACTGATTCAAAATGTTTCCTGGGTCCGGCTGGGATTGAATGACTTCAAACCCTTTGGATGTGCACATCCTAAAATATCGGCCCTTGCCGTTCTCATGATATCCGGTGCCGGCCTGGCCGGCATCGGTGTGTGGCCCGATTATCTTTTCTCTTTACTGTGGGTCTCTCCTTTAATCATCATTGTTTCACTTCAGGTTCTGATGGGAGAAGGGCATGTGCTGTCATACATGACCCATGGGAACTGGCGTCTGATAATATCTTCTGCAGCAGCAGCTCTTTTTTGCGGTGCATTCTGGGAAATGTGGAACTACTACAGTCTGGCCCGGTGGGAATACAGCATTCCATTTGTTGATCGCTTTAAGATATTTGAGATGCCGATTTTAGGGTATGCCGGATATCTCCCGTTTGGACTGGAATGTGCCGCAATCGGCCAGTTGCTGGAACAGGCGATGAAACACGACACCCATTTATAAATCGACCCCATTTGGCTGTTTAAAAAAAAAATTTGCATTCAGAACAAACCTCTTTATATGACGCAACTGCACCATCGTGTGGCTGGGGAACTTGCGTATAAATCCATTCAAGAAATCGTTTTCGTGTTTTTACGTCATACCGCCATATATTGATTTTTTTTATTGACACATACCAATATATTGGGATAAAGGGCAATAAAATGTCGGAAAGATTTCATCCCATCATTCCAGACGCGAAAAACCCATTTATAACACAGACCGACGGGTGTTATTTTAGAAGGGACACTATGTCGAAGAACATCGGATTTATTTCAACCCGATTTGCAGGCACAGACGGCGTCACGTTGGAATCGAGTAAGTGGGCTGAAGTCTTTAAAAAAAGCGGACACAACTGTTTCTGGTTTGCCGGAAAACTGGATCGGGATCGTGATAAAAGCTTTCTCATCCCTGAAGCGCATTTTCAACACGAGCAAAATAGATGGATTAATGCACAGGTCATCGGCCAAAAAGGACGAAAACCGCCGGTAACCCAAGCCATTCACGATTTAAGATCGCAGTTGAAAGTTCATCTCCATGAATTCATCGATTCCTTCAAGATAGACCTTCTGATTGCTGAAAATGTCCTCACCATACCCATGCACATCTCTTTGGGACTTGCATTGACGGAAATCATTGCGGAAACCCAGATCCCCACCATCTCTCACAATCATGATTTTTACTGGGAACGAGATCGTTTTTCAATAAATGCGGTAAATGATTACCTCCGCATGGCCTTTCCGCCCAATTTGTATAACATAAAGCATGTGGTAATAAATTCCAACGCCCAGGAACAGCTTGCACTCCGCACAGGAATTTCATCGACGATTATTCCCAATGTTCTCGACTTTGAGAACCCGCCCGGTATGGATGTCGAAGGGACCCGTGTTTTCCGAGAATCTATCGGACTCAAACCGGATGACCGGATGATTTTACAACCCACCCGAATTATTCAACGCAAAGGGATTGAGCATGCCATTGAATTGGTTAAAAAACTGAATGACCCCCGCAACAAACTGGTGGTATCTCACGAAGCCGGTGACGAAGGGTTTGAATACGTGGAATGGTTGAAAGAATATGCCTGCGAGCATGGCGTTAATCTTAGATTGATAACCACCAAAATCGCAGACCCCTGGGGCAACAATGGAAACGGTAAGGCGAAATATTCTCTCTGGGATGTCTATCCTTTTGCTGATTTTATTACATATCCCAGCCTGTATGAAGGATTCGGCAATGCGTTTCTTGAAGCCATCTATTTCAAAAAACCCTTGCTGGTCAATCGATATGCAACGTTTGTCAAGGATATAGAACCTCAAGGGTTTGATCTGATCGCAATGAACGGGTTTCTTTCCAGAAAAATCGTTCAAAGCGTGATAGAAATTCTGGAATCGCCTGAAAAAAGAGAAAAAATGATCCATTACAATTATGAGGTTGCAGCCCGGCACTATTCTTATTCAATTCTCCGGACCCGCCTCAACGCTATTTTGAGCTACTTTTTTGGGGATTCTGCAAAACACATCTCCGGTAACACCTCATTTTTAAAACAAGAAGACGATACGTATCCATTTAGTTTAGCAAAAAGAACGAAACAGCAATCTTACTGATGATCCCCGGCCAAATCGAGTCACGACACAATCTATATTTTTGTCAGCGTATAGCTGCGGCGTCCAAGGCCCAGGCTTTCTGCATAATCCAGCTGAATGGTCCAGTCGACCTCGGGATAGACCCCTCTGAACTTATCTTCACCTTTTGCGGTATTGATCTCAAGGCATGATTCCGGAAGCGCCTGCTCCTGATTCACAAGATCTACGGACGCCTGGTCAATGGCAACCGCATCTTTTGAAGCGACAATACCGATGTCCCTGACGATGGGTGCATCATTGTGGCCGTAGCAGTCACACGCCGGTGATACCTGGGTAATGAAATTTACAAACAACGTCTTATCCGTTTTATTCTTTAAAACACCCATGGTGTATTCCACCATATTCTCCAGAAACACGGGGATGGCTTGATTCCACTGAATCTCGATGGCGCTGTTGGGACAGATAAGAATACATTCCCCGCACCCGATACACTTTTTGGCTTTCAAGACCGCCTTTTCTTTTTCCAGTGAAAGGGCCTTCTGAGAGCAGTGACTGATACAGTCCCCACAACCGATACATTTTTTCTTCACCACTTTTGGCGCAACGCTTGAGTGTTGTGCCAGTTTGCCTCGACGTGAGGCGCACCCCATCCCCAGATTTTTTATGGTTCCGCCAAAACCAGAAAGTTCATGCCCTTTGAAATGGGCCACTGATATCAGTGCATCAGCTTCGAGGATATCGGATCCGATGTACACCTTTTTAAAATTTTTCTGGTTGACGGCAACAGCCGTTTCGGTCCTGCCTCTTAAACCGTCGGCAATGATAATGGGAGCATCCACAACAGAATAGGCAAAACCGTTTTGGATCGCTGTACTAAGATGATGCGGCGAGTCGCTTCGCGTCCCCGAATAAAGCGTATTGGCATCGGTCAGGAACGGAAAGCCCCCGACCCCCTTGATCGATTCCACAATCTTGCGGATAAATACGGGCCGGATAAAAGCGGTGTTCCCCTTTTCTCCAAAATGAAGCTTCACCGCAACAAGATCTCTTTCCTTGATGGCTTCTGAAAGGCCGGCGGTGCTCAGAAGCCGTGCAAGCTTTTCAACGAGGCTTTCCTTGGCCGATGCCCTCAAATCGATAAAATAGACGTTGCTTTTCATGCCTTCCTCCCTGTAAAATCTTTTCTCAAGAATGAGAAGTGAACTCACAAAAATACTTTTACGAGACTACCCGGTTTATTTTGAAAAAAATTACTGGCTGCCCTCAACAAAGTCAAGGTATTTAGGCAAAGAATTTCGCAAGAAAAGACAGATGGATATAAAAATAAAGTTGGCCGTTCTGGACCGGATTTACAGGATTTATGACGATTTTTCCGGCGGCTTGGACATGGCCTGCAAAAAATATTGTGCCGAATGCTGCACTCCCAATGTCACCATGACAACCCTAGAAGCCTGTCTGATCGCCAACCACATAATTTCAAACGGCCAATCTGATTTGTTTGAGAATGTTCAAGCCACACGCTCCGAAAAACGTTTCAAGCCTCGAACCACCACCAACCGCCTTGCGGATCTTTGTCGCAAGGGGGACGATCCGCCGGAAGAGGCACACCATTATTTTAACCGAAGCTGTCCCCTGTTAACAGACAACCTGTGCCCGATTTACCCGGTCAGACCGTTTGGATGCAGATGTTTTGTTTCAAAACATGATTGCAGAAAAGAAGGTTATTCCGAGGTCGACCCGTTTGTGATAACCGCGAACACCCTTTTTTTGCAATTTGTGGAACATGTCGACGCCAGGGGTTTTTCCGGTAATTTTACAGACGTTCTACTGTTATTGGCATCCAAAGAAAATCGTGATCATTACAAGATGAACACCCTAAAACGCGCTGGGGCCGGGTTTATCCCCAATCTTCAGATAACGGTTTTAATGATACCCCCGGAACACCGGATTAAAATTAAACCCCTCCTTGACGCGCTGATGCGTATAAAAGGACAGTAGGCTCTGGCGCGGTATGATAGACGCAATACCCCTGCTTGACAAACAACCCGCTTTTATCTATATTCCTTTTGCCGCAAACGAATGGAGGTTTGAACCATGTTTCAGACGGCCATAGAAGAAAAATATAAAGATGGAGACATCATCTTTGAAGAAGGGAGTTCCGGGGACTGGATCTACGTGGTTGAATCGGGTGCGGTGGAGATTTCAAAAATAATGCACGGAGAGAAAGAGGTGCTGTTGGAGCTGGGGCCTGGCGAAATCATCGGAGAACTCGGCTTTATCACCAAAATGCCACGCACCGCTTCAGCCAGAGCAGTCGGTGATACCACCGTCGGAATAATTGACCCGATTTCCTTTGAACAGGAATTCAATCGACTGTCCCCCGATTTTCAGGCGGTTCTGATCAGCCTGGCCACACGCCTCAAGGAGACAACCGAGGCCTTATACCTCATGAAAAAAATCTCCGGCAAAAACCCGTAATATAATTCTTGTCGCCGACATTTCACTGATCGCTCATCTACCCCTGATTTCTTATAAAATATTTGTACCGGTGTTGACTTGAATGCGCCCTTTTGGTATCGCAACGGGGATCAAAAATCCACTTAAAGGAATTATGACTTATGGAAAGAACATTATCTATCATCAAACCCGACGGCGTTGCCCGAGGAATCATCGGCGAGGTTATTAAACGATTGGAAATCAATCATCTAAAAATCGTTGCCATGAAAATGTTGAAAATGGATGCCTCACAGGCCCAAGGTTTTTATGCGGTGCACAAAGAACGGCCATTTTTTGACAGCCTGACACATTTCATGACTTCCGGACCGGTGGTGGTCATGGTCCTTGAAGGTGAAAACGCCATCGCCAAATACCGTGAAATTATGGGCGCCACCGATTACAGGGAAGCGGCTGAAGGTACCATTCGAAAAGATTTTGCAACCGATATTGAGAAAAATGTGGTGCACGGTTCAGATTCACCCGAAACCGCTGCATTTGAAATCGGCTACTTCTTCAATAGATTTGAACTCATCGTCTGATGACCGACAGAGTCAATTTAGATAATATCAGCATCGTGCTGATGCAGCCCCGATATTCTGAAAACATCGGGGCTGCCGCGCGTGCCATGCGCAATATGGGTATCCATCAGCTTGTGATCGTTGATCCCCAGAACTTTGACTTGTACAACGCCCTGAAACTGGCCACCCATTTTGCGGCAGACATTGTTGAAAGAAGTAGCGTCTGTCAAGATTTGAGAGACGCCCTCGCACCGTTTAACTACGTTGTCGGGGCTACGGCAAGGATGGGGAAGCAGCGGACGCTTATCCATACGCCTTCGAACCTGGCGAAAAACCTAATTCCCATTTCCCTTGAGAATCGTATCGCCATACTCTTTGGCCCGGAAGACAAAGGGCTTTCCAACGAGGATCTCCGGTATTGCCAGGCGCTGGTAAATATCCCCACAACTGAATTTTCTTCTCTAAATCTGGCACAGGCGGTCATGATTATGTGTTATGAGATCTTTATCGCCGGTCTCGAGGCAAACGAACAATTTTCGCCGAGGCTTGCCAGCCGGCATGAGCTTGATGGGATGTACGATCAACTCAAAGACATACTGGTCAGGATCAGTTATATTAATGCTGAAAATCCGGATTACTGGATGAACAATTTTCGCCGTTTTTTTACCCGTCTGCGATTTCGGGCGAAAGAGGTCAACATGATCCGCGGCCTGTGTCGACAAGTCGATTGGTATGGGAAAAAGCGCTATGAAGACGGAAAGAAAAACAACCCGGATATCTCGTGAATATCCGGGATAAGGAGTCTTGATTTATGAAACTTGTCAGATTTGGTCAAAAGGGAAATGAAAAACCGGGGCTGTGGAGAGACGGTAACATCGTCGACCTAAGAAAAATCTTCCCCGACATTCCGGATATCGGCGAAGCATTTTTCAGAGAGAACTGGCTTCAAACAGTTGCCGATGTTAATGACCCCGGCCAAAACATCCATGCGCGAATCGCGTGTCCGATTCATGCGCCTTCTAAAATCATCTGCCTTGGGAAAAACTATGTCGAGCATGCCAAAGAAGGGGGATTCGATCAACCGGAAACACCGCTGTTATTCTGTAAAACACCGAACACCTTGAATGGTCCTTTTGACGCCATCATCCTTCCTAAAAGCAGTGGACAGATTGACTGGGAGGTGGAACTGGCGGTGATCATCGGAAAAGAAGGGAAAAGAATATCTAAAGCAGACGCCCTCGATTATGTTGCAGGATTTACCGTAATGAATGATGTCTCGGGAAGGGAAGCCCAGTTCTCCGATTCCCAGTGGTTCAGAGGGAAATCCTTTGACGGTTTTGCACCTGCGGGCCCTGTAATGGTTACCCCCGACGAGATCGGCGATGTGAACAATCTGAGGCTTACCGCAAAAGTTGACGGGAAAATTATGCAAGATGGGAACACCCGGGATATGATTTTCGACATACCCACCATCATAGAAAATATCAGCGAAGACATCACCCTTATTCCCGGTGACATCATCTCAACCGGAACACCTGCCGGTGTTGGAATATTCAGAGACCCTCCGGTGGTTTTAAAACCGGGAAACGTGGTTGAATGCTATATCGAAAACATCGGCACCATCATCAATACTGTGGTCACCGCTTAACAGATTACAGTTGACCCAAAGCTTAAAATCAGTATTTGGAATCCGCGTAATCGACCCAGCCGCCGGTCATTATCAGGGCACGATCAAAGTTTGAAATTGAAAACGGTATCTCCGCGTGCTGACCGTCGGCGGTGATGGTAAATACACTCTTATCCAGATCTGTTTCAAGATAGGTTTCCCTGTGGGCGAAATCTTTGAAGATACCGTCGATGGTCCGGGCCGGAAGTTCTACCGCCATCATTCCGCAATTAAACATATTCTGCCTGAAAATTCTGGCAAAGCTTTCAGCAATGACCAGATGGATGTTGTTGACTTCAATGGCCCATGGCGCATGCTCTCTTGAAGAGCCGCATCCAAAATTCGCCCGGGTGACAATTACATTTTTTCCCTCTACATCGTGTCTGGCGTTGAATCCTTCCAGCCTGATATCCTCTAAAAAATAAGGCTTTAATGCCTGCTTGGAATTTTCTGTAAGGTATTTTGCCGGAATGATCTCGTCGGTATTGATATCGGACCCGTCTAGAAAGAGTACGTTTCCACTAAAATTTTTCATCTTTACCCCTTATAAAGCTCGGAATTTGTAATGAAACCTGAAATAGCTGTCGCAGCTGCTGTTGCAGGGCTTACCAGGTGCACCATGCCGCCTTTGCCCATACGGCCGTTGAAATTTCTGTTTGTTGTGGATGCGCAGACTTCGCCTTCGGCCAGGACGCCGTTACTCATGCCCAGACACGCGCCACAGGTGGGATTTGTGACACAGAATCCGGCATCCAGAAATATTTTCAAAACCCCTTCCGCCATGGCCTGCCGGTAAACCTGGGTTGTGGCCGGTGATACGACACCCCGCACGGAATCGCTGATTTTTTTCCCCCTGAGCACCTGTGCGGCAACCCGGAGGTCTTCGATTCGTCCATTGGTACATGATCCAATGTAGACCTGATCGACCTGTATGGATTCCATCTCCCGGACGGGCTTGACCTGATCGGGCTTGTATCCATAGGTTACCAGCGGTTCAAGACTGCTGACATCATGTTCAATCACCCGGTCGTATTGGGCGTCGGCATCTGATAAAAACCTGCCGGCGTCCTCGAGGGCTTCTTCTTTAGAGGCATATTGGTCTTTGATAAAGTCCCATAAATATTCGATGGTGACCCTATCCGGGCTGCAAATTCCCGAGGTTCCCCCGGCTTCAATCGCCATATTGCAGAGGGTCATTCTCGATTCCATGCTCATGGCATCGATAACCGGACCCGTGAATTCAATAACTCGGTTGGTGGCACCATTAACACCCAAAAGACGGATGACCGAAAGGATCACATCCTTGGCGTAAACACCTTCAGGCAAGGGGCCGCTGATGTTAATTTTGATGGTCGCCGGATAGCGAAAGGCGCAAACGCCCTTAAGAATTCCAACTTCCAGATCCGTTGTCCCGACACCGGCGGCAAATGCGCCGAACGCGCCGTGGGTACACGTATGAGAATCCCCCATGATCACCGTAGACCCAGGGCGAACAAATCCCTTTTCAGGGAAAATAGCATGGCAGACGCCATTCCTGCCGATATCGAAAAAATCCCGGATATTGTGTCGTCGGGACCACTCCCTGAGAATTTTACCCTGCATGGCGGTTTTTGAGTCTTTTGCGGGCGATACGTGATCGATGACAACCTTGATTTTGTCAGGATCGAACACCCGGTCTTTACCTCGGTTGACCAGGTCATGGATTGCCAGCGGGGTTGTGATTTCATGACAAAATACGGCATCCAGCCGGATCACATGAACATCATCGGCAGGATTGTCAACCCGGTGGGTATCGAATATCTTTTCAGCAATGGTTTTTCCCATCTTTTCCCCTTTTATATCATTTCAGTTGTTGAAAACGACGATACCAACACGGCATTCTGTCAATTATTATTTCCGTCGCCATGTTGGTTCAAAATGGTTAAATAGATACACCGGTTTAATCGGTATCCGTCTTTAACACCGATAAAAAAGCCGCCTGTGGGATCATGACCTGACCCACCATTTTCATCCGTTTTTTCCCTTTTTTCTGTTTTTCCAGGAGTTTGCGTTTTCGTGATATATCACCACCATAACATTTTGCCGTCACATCCTTTCTGAACGGTGAAATTGTCTTCCGGGCGATAATATTCCCGCCGATAGCCCCTTGAATGGCTATTTTGAACATCTGTCTCGGAATTTCGTCCCGGAGTCTTTCGCAGACACTTCTTGCCCGATCCTCCGCCCTGTCTCGATGAACAAGCTGGGACAGCGCATCGACACGCTCACCGTTGATCAGAATATCCGTCTTGACAAGATCCGTCTCTCTAAAATCTATGACGTCGTAGTCGAAAGATCCGTAACCCTGGGTAACGGACTTGAGTTTGTCGTAAAAATCGTAAATCACTTCAGCAAGAGGGAGTTCAAATATCATCTCCAGGCGCCGATCGGTCAAATACTGATAATTCTTGTTAACACCCCGGTTATCCAGGCAAAGCTTCATGACGACGCCCATATAACGGTCCGGAACGATGATAGCGGCACGTATAAACGGCTCTTTGGTACGCTCAATCGTTGTGGGATCCGGATATAAGGCAGGGTTATCGATGATCATCGTAGACCCGTCATTCATGATCAGTTTGTACTGGACTGAAGGCGCAGTCAGTATCAGTGAAAGGTTATATTCCCGCTCAAGCCGTTCCTGAACAACTTCAAGATGAAGGAGCCCCAGAAAGCCGCAACGGAATCCGAAACCCAAGGCCACAGACGTATCTTTCTCATATATCAGGGAAGCATCGTTGAGCTTGAGCTTTTCAAGGCCGGCAGCCAGTTCCTCATAACCGTCTGAAGCAACCGGATAGATCGAAGAAAAAACAACCGGTTTTGCTTCTTTGAATCCAGGCATGGACGTTTTGCAAGGACGGTCTTTTAATGTAATGGTATCTCCGCAACGGGTATCGCTGACCGTCTTTATGCCGGCAATGATATAGCCGACCTGACCCGCTGAAAGCTCTTCCCGGGGTATACGGCCAATCTGAAATATCCCCACCTCCTCAACCTTATAGACCACATTATTCGACATAAATTTAATGATATTTTTCGGCTTTACGCGTCCCTGAAAAACGCGAACATGAACAACGGTGCCCCGAAAAGCATCGTAGTGGGAATCAAAAATCAATGCCTCGAGCGGTGCTTCGGGATCTCCTGACGGCGGGGGGAGATAATTCACGACCGCTTCAAGTACATCATCGATGCCGATACCTTCTTTAGCGGATGTCAGTATCGCAGTTTCAGGGTCAAGACCAAGATCCTCTTTTATCTGAGCTTTTACCCGGTCGACATCGGCCGACGGCAGATCTATTTTGTTGATAACCGGAATAATTTCAAGGTCATGCTCAAGGGCCAGGTACAGATTCGCAAGGGTCTGGGCCTCTACGCCCTGGCTCGCATCGACCAGAAGCAGCGCCCCTTCACAGGATGCAAGTGCCCTGGAGACTTCATAAGAAAAATCTACGTGACCGGGCGTATCTATAAGATTCAAGAAATAGGTCTGATTGTTTTCGGCCTTATATGGCAGGCAGATGGTCTGACTCTTTATGGTGATTCCACGCTCCCTTTCAATGTCCATGTTGTCAAGAATCTGATCTTTAAAATCCCGATCAAGGACAACATGGGTCATCTGAATCAGACGGTCGGAAAGCGTCGATTTGCCATGATCAATATGGGCTATTATGCTGAAATTTCTAATATTTTTAATTTTGTCCATGAATTCTCTTTAAACAAAAAAATGGTAAAAGTCTGTTGACACCGCCAGCATTTCAAGTTATATGATGAGTTCTCAATGAGTTACGACAATGCGTCTCATCCGGTATTAAGCACACTGAACGAAAAGGAAGTTTTTCTATCAAATTTTTATTGAACATGTCAAGTCCGGTACCCTGCGTACCGATATCTCTATAACAAAAACAACTGGCTGGATAAGAAAAAATGGGAGAACACATTTTAATTGTTGACGACGATGCTGCCATCAGAGACTCGATGCTCGAATTTATCAAAAGGTCCGGATACAATGCCCAAACCGTTTCCAGTGCAGAAGAGGCCATTGAACTTTTAGAATCCACCCATGTGGATCTCGTGATAACCGACATCATGCTGCCCGGGAAAAACGGTCTCCAGCTGACCGATTTAATTAAACAAAATTACGATATAGATATTATTGTAATGACCGGTTACAGTGAAAATTATTCTTACGAAGAGGCCATCAATAAAGGCGCCAGCGACCTTGTATTTAAACCCTTTCGCTTCGAAGAGTTGATACTCAGGTTAAAAAGAGTACTCAAAGAGAGACGACTCGCCAAAGATCGTAATCGAATCCTGAGCAAGCTTGAAAACCTTGCAATCACAGACGGCCTCACAAAACTATACAATTTAAGGCACTTTTATAATCAGTTGGAGATAGAGATTGACCGTTCCAACCGTTACGGACATCCACTTGCACTTTTGCTTTTGGATATCGATAACTTCAAGACGTACAACGATACATATGGTCACCTCGAAGGAGACAAAGTGCTGGTGAGACTCTCCCAGATTATCAAATCATGTCTCAGAACAATGGATTGCGCTTACAGATATGGCGGCGAAGAATTTACGATTATTCTTCCGGAGACAACCGGCGAAGAAGCCAAAAATGTCGCTCACAGGATAAAAACCTCCGTAGAAATTGAAAATTTTTTCCCTGAATCCGCGGATGTTGTAAACATTACCATCAGTATCGGCGTCACAGAATATTTTAAAAAAGAACCGCTCACCACATTTATCCAGAGAGCGGATCAAGCGATGTATAATTCAAAAGCAAAAGGCCGAAACACAATCTCCTTCCTGTTGGCTGAAGACGCTTCATAACCAAATCCGAAATGGCTGTGAAATCATCCCTGATGTTATTCCGAGTTCCGGCTATCTGCGGATTTGCCCCACTGCAAATGCTGCAAAAAAAATAAACGATGCCAATGTAACAATGGTGGCACCGGATGGCAGGTCGGCATAATAAGAGATGATAAGACCGCCGCTGGTGGATATCAATGCGATGAGTATTGAAACGGCGATCATGGAATTATAACGACGGGTTATCTGTGAAGCGGCCGCTCCAGGGATCACCAGAAGTGCGGAAACAAGAATGATTCCGATAATTTTCATACTGATCACCACGGATAGGGCAAGGATGGTCAGGAAAAAATGATCAAGAAAGGCGACCGGCATTCCACTGACAAAAGCAACTTCCCGATCATAGGCAACAAACAGTAATTCCTTAAAAAACAGCACCGTTGAAAGAAGTACCAGCCCCCCAAGTACTGCAGTGATTATCAAATCCTGCCGGGTAATCGCCAGAATGTTGCCGAAAAGATACCCGAAAAGATCCACGTTGTATTGATCCGACATGCCGATAAAAATAACGCCCATAGCCATTGCTAAAGGGAAAAATATGCCGATGGCGGTATCCGTGCCCAGGTGGCCCTTTTTGCCGATATAACCAATGGCATTGGATACGACCACGGCGAAACCGATGGCAGTAAGTGTTGGAGATATCCCCAAAAGGGCTCCCAGGGCTACACCGCCGAAGGCCGAGTGTGCCACACCGACGCCGATAAAGGACAAACGACGTAACACGACGAAAAATGAAACCACGGCCAGAACGAAGCTGAGCATCATTCCCGCCAAAAAGGCATTTTGCATAAATTGAAGGCTGAACATATCAATCATGGTCTTGATGCCTGTGATAACAGGTTGCACATTTATCATCATGAACAATAACTTTAAGGTCTTTTCCAAAAACCTTTTTTGTTATATCCGGCGAAAAACAGAAGTCCGGCTCGTCATGATAGTGAAGCTCAACATTCAGGCACGCAACCCGGTCTGCATGGGAAGTAATAACCCCGATATCGTGTGACACCATGATTGCGGATATGCCTTGCTCATTTCTAAATTTTGCCAAAAGTTCATAGAAATCTTCCTGAGCCACGCTGTCGATACCGGTTGAAGGCTCATCAAGGACTAAAAGTTTCGGTTTTGAAGCCATTGCCCGTGCGATGTTGACCCGTTGCTGTTGTCCGCCTGAAAGCACGGCAAAGGGTCTTTTTGCATGATCCGCCATGTTTATCTGTGAAAGCAGGTCCATGGCAATCTTTTTGCTATTACGATCCGGCCTGTGGAAAAGGCCGATACGACTGTAAAGGCCCATGAGAACCACATCGAGGACGGTAACCGGAAAGGATTGGTCTGCATGGGAAATCTGGGGAAGATACCCGA
>DATKWE010000225.1:0-24866 GCA_035529735.1 Desulfobacterales bacterium
TATACATTTTCCACCAACTTTTTGGTGACCTCATAGTAGTTCTTGTCGTCCAAGCAGCCGTGTTCACGGTCAACCACCTTCTGAACAATAGAGCATGTGTAGCGATCGACAAAACGAAGAATCCGTGACTGGGAAGTTTTGCGAAACGTTGCCGCTTCACTTTCAGATATATTGAGTTCTTTAGCAATATCAGCGACTAAATTTTTGCCGATGTATTCGTAACCAAGTTTTTCCGCGACCACCGATGCGACCTTTTCACCTTCAGTGCCAAATTCTTTGCTAATGGTAATTACTGCCATGAAACCCTCCTTTTACCCCATCAGTTCCCTGCGTCGATGCTTTTGTCAGAATTAATTTTATTCACGTTGTTTTCCCCGATAAAACGATTTGCCCGCCGATCGAGTTCTCCCAATTATTTTTTGCATGAAAAATCTTTAACGGACTTGTAAACGTTCTGGCTTTAATCATGAAAACCCTCCATATCTTCAATGATCGGGCATTGTCAAGGGGTTGGGGGGTAAGTTCTTAATTAAGGTGGACTCGGCAAGCTTACTTTCACTCTCCGAATACCGATACCTCACTTTTACAGGGCCAGGTTCTGCTGCTTAAGCTATCAAGAAGTTACACGGACTCCACGCTGATTATTTCCGGAATCTGCTTCTTAATATACCGCTCTATGCCCTGTTTGAGTGTCATCTGGGACATGGGACAACCGGCACAGGCACCTTTTAATCTGACTTTGACAATATTATTTTCCACATCAACAAGTTCCACATCTCCACCATCTGCCTGAAGAGATGGTCTGACATCATTTAACGCTTTTTCAACTTTTTCTCTCATTAGATTTACGCTCCTTATTCTGTTGAATTCGAATTGCATCTGGGGTCGGAAAGTTTTTTGTCAAAACACACCATTATATATGTTTTTCGAGGACCGGCCGAATATCCCCGGGTGTTAATTGGACAGGAATCCTTCCTTTCAAAAGTTTCTCCTCATAGGTAGGTTTTTTTACCTGGAAAAAAATGCCAATAGGGATCCGCTCTCCCGCTCCGTAAGCCCATTCTCCGGCCTTGACAAAAGCTGCCTTTCTATCTGAAACATCATGATCCTGTTGGGTGAATTCATACACCCTTTCGTTGTAATAATCATAAGTGTTGAAAAAACTGAAGCACGGTTGAAGCACATCGACAAAAGAGAAGCCTTTATGGTTTATGGCGGCTTCAAACAAGGTCATAAGATGCTTTGGCTTTGCCGAATAGCCTCTGGCCACAAAAGTCGCTCCGGCGGAAATCATCAACTCAATGGGGTTCAGTGGTTCTTCGGGGCTGCCTCCGGGCGTCGACCGCCCTTTGAAGCCGGGCGGGCTGGTGGGTGTAAATTGACCGGTTGTGAGTCCGTATACCCTGTTGTTGTGGACAATGAAGGTCATGTCTATATTTCGCTTGGCACTGAAAATGAGATGTTCAATCCCTTCACCATAGGCATCTCCGTCACCGGCATGGCCGATCACCGTCAAATCCGGATTGGCCAGCTTGATTCCGGTCATCGGCGGAGGTACGCGGCCATGAATGGAATAGAAACTGTTCACGTTCACATAGTCCACAATTTTAGCATGACACCCTATCCCAGAAACCAAGGCCACTTTATTAAGGTCGAGCCCTTGGTCTTTCAGATTGCCCAACACCTTTTTGATGGTGGTTAAAATGGCAAAATTACCACAGCCGGGACACCATGTATTCTGGGCATAGGTTCCTAATTCTTTAATAGTTGTCATGAAAGCACCTCCTTTACGTTGTCGAGCAAAACATCTACGGTAAAGGGACGCCCGTCAAAACGTAAAATCATATCGTCAATGCAGAAACCGTGACCAGCAACAAGTTTTGCCAGTTGTCCGGTGGCATTGACCTCCACGTCTATGATCTTATCGGCGCCGGAAAGGGCTTTTTTTAGCGCCTCTACCGGTAAAGGCTCCAATATCAGTGGTTGAACCACTTTAAGGTCAAGGGCTTCGGCCACTTCTATGCACGCCCCTTTGGTTGAACCCCAACAGAGGAGCGCGGTTTTTGAATCAGGATTTCCATATACGTTTACCGTTTCATATTTTTCAAGCTCATCTTCCAAGGCTTTTCTTTTGCGCAGCCGTTTCCTCTGCATCCGGGCGATTGCCTCTGGTTCCTCAGTGGTAATACCGCTCTCATCATGTTCATAGGAAGTGGCTTTAACGATTGCCGATGGATTTCCAGGAAAGGCCAGCGGTGAAATGCCGTTTTGAGTATCTGTATATCTTTTGTATTCTCCCTGGTTGTTCCAAAGAAGTGGCTTTTCCGGTTTTACCTTGTCTATATCGGCCTCGAAGCTGAATATGCTTTCGCTCAAATGTTTATCGGAAAGCACAAGGGTCGGAATCTGAAATTTCCATGCAAGGTTCATGGCCAGTCCGGTCGTGTAAAATGCCTCATCGGCATCGCCGGGGGCCAGCACCACCCTTAAAATTTCCCCATGCCCGGCATGGACAACAAAGGCCAGATCGCCTTGCATGGTGTATGTGGGAACACCGGTACTCGGACCGGGTCTCTGAGATTCCACGATGACCATGGGAAGTTCGCCCTGTCCGGCCAGACTCAACGCTTCCGTCATCAACGCAAATCCTCCGCCGGAAGTGCCGACCATGGTTCTTGCCCCGGCATAGGCGGCACCCAGCGCCATAAGTGCAACACCAATTTCACTTTCAGGGTGTACCGTAACCACTCCCAATTCGTTTTCGTGAGCTGCCAGGTAATGGAGAATGGCCGATGCAGGGGTCATGGGATAGGCAATATACATGTTCAAACCGGCTTTGACGGCCCCGAGGGCAATGGCTTCATTGCCGGAAACCAGTGGAAGGGATTTCTGATCCAGTTTTGGCACAGACTTAGAAGGGTTTTCAATCCGGTCGTAAGCATGCCGGGCGATTTTGAGATTCAAGCCGACGTCCTTTTCTACGGCATCCATGATAACTTTTTCCAGAACAGACCATTCGAAATTTAATGCGCCGGCCAGTGCTCCGATGGCTGCGGTATTCCTCATAATCGGCTTTCCGTCGAACTTTTTGACAATTTCCATAAAATCGAGCCCCAGGCCTTCGGCATCCGATTTTTTAGAATCATAGAGGATTATCCCGCCGGTATTGAGCCGATGTTTATGGTTTTCCACTGCATCCTGATTTAAGGCTACAATGACATCGACCGTCTCTTTGTGTGCAACGATGCGTTTTTCCGAGGCTCTGATGATGGAAAAATTGTGGCCGCCACGTATCAGAGAGGGATAATCATCATAGAAAAAAATCCGATAGCCGATTCGATTCAAAAGTCCGGCTATGAGGTGACCGGCTTGGCGGATGCCATCACCCGCTTTACCGCCAACAAGAATCGATATCTCTTTCATGATGTGCCTCCTGGGGTAATATTGGTGACTGTTGATAGTGCAGGATACGATTTAGCGTGTTATTGATCTTAATATAATCCCACACGGTGGCATGTCAAATCTAATGTTTTCGCAGGATAAAAAGCTGCGGGGCCGGATTTGCATCTATAACCCTGACCCCGTTTAAATGGTATCAATTCTCTTCTATGATAATGGCGTCGGCGCCGCATTCATCTGCAGCCTGCCTGACAAGCGCCTCGTATTGTGTGGGGACTTCATCCACCTTAACGGTAGACTTGAGTTGATCCTCATCGTATTCGAAAACTTCAGGACATAAGTCGTTACAACGCCGATCTCCCATGCAATTTTCAGTGACTTTTACTTTCATCTTTTTCTCCTTTTTCAATACATTTAAAGTTTTCGTATTCCGGATCCAAAATTCGGTTACATATTTAAGTGGCTTCACTCCCGCCCAAACCATTCCCCTTAAAGGGGAGGGGCAGAAAGGGATGGATCACAATTTGAAACAGCAATTACAAAACATTTTACTTGGGGGTTAAGTAAACTTCTGACCAATGGCTTTTCCGTAATCCTGGCAGGCACGCGCCCCGTCATCAGTTTCCATGACCTGTTCTTTCAGATTTAATGCACCCAGATCAACCATATCCATTTTGAATACGTAAAGCATGGTGTCATATATCATGTCAGCAGATTCCCCACTGTGGGTATAAGACCCGAATGCGCCCCCCATCTTGCCTACCAGATTGGCTTTTTCCGCCAAGAAAAGAAATGTTTTCATGCCTGCAGTGATATCCCGATGATAAGTGGGACACCCGAATATAAAACCGTCGTATCCTCCCATATCTTTTTCATCTTTTATTTCAGAGATTTTTTTCAACTCCGCGGTGTTTCCGGTGAGACGGACGCCTTCAGCGATATATTCCGCCATTTTTTCCGTATTTCCGGTTCTGCTGTAATATCCGATAAGCACTTTTGCCATTTTCAACCTCCTTTTTTTATTTTTGAACGTCTTTGGTTTCTTTTAGTCCACCCTGGAAAATGCCTTGATGTTGGCCTTGCAAATCGGACAGGTTCCCGGTGGTTCATTCTCACAGGTATAGCCGCACACAGCGCAAACATAATAGCATTCCACGGCTTCAGGATTATCAAGACTGTCCAGAGCTTTCTGGTAAAGTTCGGCGTGTATTTTTTCAACTTCATTGGCATAGGTAAAGCTTCTTTCGGCTGCTTTGTCTCCTTCTGATTGTGCTGCGTCGATCATGGCCGGATACATACTTTTGAACTCATGGGTTTCACCGGCAATGGCCTCTTTGAGGTTTTCAGCGGTTGATTTTATTCCTTTGAGAACCCTCAAATGTGCATGGGCGTGGACGGTTTCAGCCTCTGCAGCCGCCCTGAAGAGTTTGGCCGCCTGAGGATAACCTTCCTGATCCGCTTTTTTTGCAAATGCAAGATACTTACGGTTGGCCTGGGATTCCCCGGCAAATGCTTCCAGTAAATTTTTTTCTGTTTGACTCATACAATTCCTCCTTTTTATTCAATCAAGTCTTCCATGGTCAGCTCGTGGTTGATATCAATACAGCCGATGACACTTTGGGCCCCGGGACACAATTTCAAATAGGCTTCCAGCGCATCTTTTGCCTCTGTCCTCTTTTCCTTGGGCAATTTAAGCCGGTAACTGACGTTAATGCGTGTAATTTTCAAAACACCGTCGACGTCTTCGATGTCGCCGGTTACGATGGCTTTAAACAGATCTCGAAAGGTCCGAATCTTTTTGCCGGCCAGCACCGCGGCCAGTGTGCCCATCATTCAGCCGCCCACAGCACCGACAATGTGATCTAACGTTGCCGCATGTTCCTTTTCCGGATCAACTTTATAGAAATTTTTGATTCCGCCGTGGACCCCGTAATAGACCGGTTCTGCAAAACCCTTGATCACGGCTTTCCGGGTAGGCCCCATTTCTCTCGTGATCGTAATGTGTGATGTGTGAACAATTTCACCCATAATTTCCTCCTTGATTATCACCCCGCACAGCGGGTGAATTATGTTAATGATTTTTAATGATATTCTTATTATGAGACCATCATATGGGGCGATGGTTCATGTCGATTCATCAATGAATCGGCATGCCCATGATCGGCCACAGAACATAAACTGCAAAACCGATCACTGCGATCAGCAAGATACTGGCCGGTATTCCGTATAGAAAGAATTCAGCGGGTGTAAATTGTCCGGATTCATATGCAATGGCATTTGGAGCAGCGCCGACAAGCAAGAGAAACGGCATTCCTGCCGTGACCAAGGATGTAAAAAGGATGACATCCGGTGCTACGTTTAGATAAGAAGCAAGCACCAGGGCAACCGGCAGGGAGATCGCGATGGCCGCTACGTTCATTAAAAAATTGGTCATGATCATAACGAAAAATGCAATGCCCATAATAAAGAAGAAACCGCTTGAATTATGGAATATCATCAGCCATTTTACCGCAAGCCACTTGGCCGCACCTGTTTGCCAGAGGCAAAAACCCATACTCATGGCACCTGCAAAGAGCAGGATGATATTCCATGGTATTTCTTCAAGATCATCGATATCCAGGATGCCTGTGATAAAAAAAAGAATCGTTGACGTTAAAATAACGGCTGTTTTATCGAGAACCTTAAATGCCGGGAAAAAGGAACGCAAAGACATTGCCAGAATACAGGCAAAGACGATGACCATGGCGATAATCTCTTTTCTGGTAACAGGGCCCAGCGCTTTATTGAGCCGGACTGCCCTTTCTCTTAACCCTGGAATAGCGCTCTTTTCGGGCTTGAAGAACATCATAAAAAATATCCACAATAAAAAAACCATCAGCCACCCTATGGGGAGCATGTAATAACTTAATTGGAAAAATGTGATATCCTTGCCAATGACGTCATTATAAAAGCCGATGGCAACCGCACCCCGTGCAGCTCCCAATAGCGTTACAATGCTCCCTGCCCCGGCGACATAAGCCATGCCCATGAAGAGCCCCTTGCCAAACTTCGTGGGTTGGTCTTCTTCTCCATAAAGTCCGTAAATAGAAACAAGGAGCGGATATATGGTTGCCGCTACAGCTGTATGGGCCATAATGTGAGTCAAAGCAGCGGTCAATACAAAACAGCCGAGATAAATCATGCTGGTTTTTTCACCGACGATCATCAGCATTTTATAGGCCATCCGTTTGGTAAGTCCTGTTTTTGTAAAAACCATGCCGATGACGATGGAGGCGAAGATAAACATGACCGAGGGGTCCATAAAGTCGGTGAACGCCGCCTTGGCCGGACGGATAAGGAAATAGACCTGAAGGACGCCGATGGCAAGGCTGGTGACGCCGACGGGTACGACTTCCAAAACCCACCAGATGGTGGCAAACAGAGATATCGCCAGAGCGCCTTTTCCCTCTCTGCTCAGTACAAAATGTTTTCCGGCCGGATCGATGGCATCTGACCACGGCGGTGCATAATACACCAGTGCAAAGAGCAATATACCGGCAACAAGAAAAATTAATTGTTTTACGTTATAAGGACCGTTGCCAACCCTAAATTCAAAATCTCCTGCCATAGATTAATTCCAAAAACTTTCACTCACAGAACGCATTAAGAAGATACGTGCCGGACAGTTAGAGTTCACAAGCGGAAAGTGTTTGTACAACCTCTTTGAACATATCTGTTTGTCTTAGAATCCCCACAATTTTTTTGCCCCGGGTTACCAGTAAAGACTGATGATGCTCCAGAGCCAGCTGATGTATGGCTTCACTCAAGGTCGCGTCTTCTGGAACATACTCTCCTTCGGCTGGAGCGAAGACCAGTATTTTGACTTTAAGCCGGCCCGCACCTCTACAGATATCAATCAAAGGTTTGTCCCAAAATTCGCATTGATTGAGCATCGGTCGTAAATACTTAGCGCTGACACCAAAACGGGATAGCGTTTTTGAATCACCGATCTGTTTTCCTTTGGGTTCCAATGCTCTGAGGACATCCAGCTGGCTAATTTTGCCGACAATTTCTCCCTTTTCATCGGATATAAGAAGTATTTTATGGGGATAAATCCCCTGCTCATAATCTTTCTGAACCTTATCGAGGGCAAGAGCGGCTTCATAGAGATTGGCTTCAATGGAAATGGTCTCATATTCTGATATGGGGGTCATTAAATCTTTTACAATTTTATTTTTCATGTTGCGTCTTCCATGAAAGGTCTATTCATGCTCTTCCAGAAAACGGACCATAGATTCTTTAATCCGTTTACCAACCTCAGACGATAGTTGAATTGAAAGGTTCGAGTCTTCACTGCTTTCGGAATACAGATGCTTTTTTTCGAAAGTGATCGATGATTTTGTGTCTAAGAATACCGGCAAACCAGGTTTTTATGGATGAACGGTTTCGATATTTTTATTCAGCCTAAATTTTCAATGCGTTGATTGTCACGAAGAATTTAGGTCCAGTATGGATTGATGAGGTCTTCAAATATGGCCAAAGCCGCTTCTGCACCGTGTCCGGCGGCCGTTACGATTTGCTTGTATCCACCCGACACATCTCCGGCCGTATAAATTCCCGGGATATTTGTCCTGTAATTATCGTGCTTGATGAACCCTTCATCCGTAAGCTCTATCCCAATTTTTTTTGCCAGCTCGACAGCAGGATCATACCCAATGGCAATAAAGACGCCATTAACGGATCGAGGATAAGATTCTTCAGTATTATTGTTGTAAAGCAGAACTTCTTCTACGTTATGTTTTCCCCTGATTTCCTTGACTTCAGTATTAAAAAGTATCGGAATATTATTTTGTATCAGGTTTTTCACCAAAAAATCCTGGGCTTTTAGATTATCTTTCCTGTGAACCAGGGTGACATCCACGCCGATATGATGCAAATGAAGTGCTTCTGTAACGGCACTGTTGCCGCCGCCGACAATAATGACTTTTTTCCCCTTAAAAAGCGGGCCGTCACAGGTACTGCAATAACTGATGCCATGCCCTGAAAGGCGTGATTCGCCAGGGACGCCGAGATTCCTGTGCGTCGCCCCGGTGGCCATCAGTACGGCTTTGGTCTTGAACTTTCGTCGGGTGGTTTGTACGTTGATAGGATCCTTGGGGGTGATCTCAACAACCCCTTCTCCCGGGAAAATCTGTACATATTCCAAAGCATGGGTCACCATAATATCCACAAGTGTTTTTCCGCCGATTTGTTTGAGGCCCGGATAATTTTCAACAACCGGGGTGGTGGCCACCTGACCCCCAAGGACCCCTTTTTCTACGACCACCGTTTTAAGACCGCTTCGTGCTGCGTATATCCCGGCTGTCAGTCCCGCCGGGCCGCCCCCCACAATCACCAGATCTGCCTCGACTTCCTCTGCATCACTTTCGGGAATGAAAACCGTCTGTTGCTCCATTTTATCCAGAGATAGCATAAAAAGCTCTTCCGTCTGTGCGCCCTGGGCAATCAAAATGTCATTTGCATATGTTTGGGGAACAGATTGGGCTGAATATCGGGTGGCAAGTTCAGGATTGGCTTGGATGTCGATGATTTCCAGAGAAACTAACTCGGGTTTTTCAACAGCCGCCTTTAAAGCGTTCAGCGCCTGCTGGGGACAATACGGACAGCTTGCACTGACAAATACCCTGATATTCCTTGGGGTGTCTATGCGTTTTATGACCTGGAGTGATTGTTCGTTGAGATTGCTCTTCTGAAGACCGATGAGGATGAGCGCTTCCAGAAAGATACGTCCCTCTTCACCGAGGGGTGCTCCCAGCCACCGGATATTGTATCGGTCCGGATCGAAAACCAAGGTGGGCGAATATTCAACGTTCCATTTTTTTGCGGATTCATGATATAAATTAAATTCGCGCAATACAATTTTATCGGTGAGCTGCCGAAAAAAACGAATGGCCTGCCTGGCGGTATCAGTGAATACATCATTTTGGCCGGGCTGAGCGTACAAAAAAATAGGAATTTCTGCTTTGATCGCGCCCAAAATTCTTTCAATTTCTTTTTGGGCTTCCAGTGCCTGAATGTCTTCCTGTTGATCCATCGGTTATTATCCTTTTTTTATGAAATCAATCTCTAAACACGAGCTTCCCGCCGAGAAATCCAGCTGTAACCGCCGCACCAAGCATAACCATGTTAACCAAGAGAAACGCCACTAAATGGGTGGAAGTCAGTGTTAACACGCCGGGGTCAACAATAGACCATATGACCAATATCATTGCCGTTAATGATACCACACCACCGCAAATCATCTTTGTCAGAAACAGGGTTGTCATCGCACCGTTATATTTTTTTTGCCACACAATAACCCCTGAAAAAAGTACCAGCGGCATGGCAAAGACAACAAATATGAGGTTATAAAATGCGGCCTGACTTAAGCCGGTGAACTTGAAAATGACAGCCAAAAAGATAAACAGAACAGAAACGGGAAGTAAACCGTTGGGGATATGGACCGAAATCGGATGGACATGATGCTTGACCATCAGTTGATAAATCCGGTCATATTTTGACAACGGGTCAAGCGTTGTTCCTGGAGCAACTGCGACTTTTGCTTCAGTTTCAGGTTCTAAGGGGTCTATTTTTGTTTTTGATTTTTTTTCACCATTTTCTTCAGCAACAATTTCAACAAACTTACTTCGATCAGCGCCACAAACCGGGCATATTTCAGGCGGCTCCTCCCCTTCATGAATGTAGCCGCAGACCGTACATCGCCACTTTTTCACATTACCTCCTTTTCATATTCCCGTTCATAACCACCGCAACAGGGTATCCATTCAAAATCTACGTTCCATTATTCCATTTCCGAGGTAAAAGCTTGGGTGTCAATATTCGTCTATATTTTCAGAATATTGTTTAAATTTCAAGAGATTAAATCACCTTTCTTCTAAGGGTACAAAGGTGCACTGATCCGGACCGCAGTAATCACCTATATACTCAGAGTCGGGACGATACAGCACCGGTTTAGCCTCAGCACCGGCAAACTGCTCTTCAATAACATGAGCGGCCCAGCCGGAAATTCTTGCGATGGCAAATATCGGCGTAAAGAGGTCTATCGGTATCCCCATGTAGTAATACAAAGACGCGCTATAGAAATCGACATTTACAAAAATGTCTCTGCCCTTTCTCTGTTTAAAGGCTTCCTTACCCTTTTTCTCAAGAATTTTGGACATTTCGTACCATTTTGGTTCTCCGATACGCTCGCCCATTATTTTAGACATGGGTGCAAGGATATGCGCCCGGGGATCATCGGTTTTGTAGACCGCATGGCCGAGCCCCATGATCTTTCCGCCGGTATCGAGCAAATTGTTCACGTATGCTTCAACTTTGTCGACAGAACCGATATTAAGGAGCATCTCCATGACACGAGTATTTGCACCACCGTGCAATTCTCCGGATAAAGACCCTACCCCGGCCGCAATGGCCGAATACATGTGGGCTCTTGTGGATGCCACCTGCCGTGCTGAAAATGTCGAAGCATTAAAAGAGTGTTCTGCATGCAGAACCAGAGCGGTATCAAAAAAGCCGGTGAGTTCATTGTCCGGAATTGTTCCATTGAGCATATAAAGAAAATTGGCTGCATGGCCTAACTCCGGATCCGGATCAAGAGGTTTCTTATTGTTCCGGATGCGATTCCAGGCTGCGACAATGGTTGGGAATTTTGCGATGAGCTTTATTCCCATGCGATGTGCCGCTTCAGGAGAATATTCCCTGGTATCAGGATCGTGATGTGCCAGAAGGGCGACTGCTGCCTGAAGAATATCCATTGAGAGGGCGTCTTTGGGCCGGGTTTCAAGGGCGGCGATCACCTCTGGGGGGATCCGCCTTTCCGAGGCAAGTTGCGCTTTAAAGTGAAGGAGTTCATCTTTTTGTGGCAATCTCTCGAAAACAAGAAGATAAGCAACTTCTTCAAATGATACTTTTTCGGCAAGATCCTGTACAAGGTACCCCCTGTAAATCAATCTGCCCACAGTACCGTCGACATCGCTGATTCTGGTCGTCGCGACCTTGAAACCCCGGAGACCGGTATTTAAGATCGGCTGGCATGTGTCCATATTACACCCCCGTTTTTACTTTTTTTGGTGTCTGTGCGTTTTCGCCATACATAACTTCTCGCGGGTATCGGCTTATCTTTAATTATTATAATCAAATTTCGTGCCAGTTTTTGAGGGGCAACATAAAAAAACGCTGATCCCTTAGCCCTGTTAAAAAATTTCAGATTTAGATTTTTTTATCTCCAAGGCGCCATGGATGGAGATAACGCCTCACAGCGAAAAAATGTCTCACATTCCGAACTTGATACATATGTGTATCATAAAACACCCACCCTGCCCCCTCATCGCCCGAAAGCCTGTGATCCATCGGGATGGATATTTGCTGAAACGTGCCGGCGTCGAAAATGACGGTTTCGGACGTTTTTTACATAAAATGAATCGCAGGTGGATGGAGGCTTCTTTTGAGTCGTTTTATATGTTCATTTTCCAACCTGTGAACAACCCCCGGCCTAACCAAACCTTTCATCAGGTGGCGCATCGTGATACGATCATTCAGCTTTTCAAAGAGGTTTTTCATGCGGTTCCGTTGGTCTAATGCGGATATTTTTTCCATAACCTTTTCGAAAAACCCGATGGCGTTGATCATTTCATGCAGAAGTCTGTCATAATCCTGTAGGGAAAAAGCCCGGTCTTTGGGATGGTCTCTTTTAAGTCGCTTTTTTAAAGGTTTCGAATCGACGATAAAGCTTGGAACTCCGAAGAGATCATAAGAAGATAAAGCCTGTTCCATCAAACTCATTCTCCTAAGCTTTTTTAAAGCACGGTTTCTCTGGTCCGAGACGACAATTGGATTCTCAAGGCATGGGAACGCAGAAAAAATCGGATTCCGGATCAGTTCCGGAATAAGACCTTTTATCTGCTGATATTCCGGAAAAAGCACACAGCTTAGCGGTTTTGAACCATGAACACGGCATCGTTTCTCCAAAAGGAAAAAGCAGGGTTTTTTCAGCTTTATTAAGACTTTTTTATAGCGGAAATCGAACTCACAGTTCATCAGTCCCAGGCGGCAGTATCGAGAAAAAAGTCGGGAAACCGGTATATTCAGAACTCGGCTAAGTTTGATTAAGTCAAAGAGGGTTACTCAACGATGACGTCAGCCATCCAGCACCCGGGTGCGCTGCAATCGTTGGGGCAGCGGAGATTGCATTCCAGATCTGAAAGATCCGCCTGGTGTTGGAAGTAGTCATCCAGCATGGTCCGGAGTTGCGTTTTCTGAACATTCGGGACAAAGCCCTTTAAACTCAAGGTTGTGCCCGATGATTTCAAAAACAGTTGCCCCGTAAAGTTCGTTTTCAAGTTGATTCAAGGGCGCAATCGGTGCATCATCCACCCGGTCACAGTGTACACAGCGAATATGGTAATGCTTGTTCGTGTCCCAGTCGAAGCGTTTCAAAGAACCGCTGAGTTCCAGTTTTTGGATTTCACCCATCTGGACAAGTACTTCCAGATTTCGGTAAACCGTCCCAAGACTGATCCGGGGAAGACGATGACGTACCATTCTATAAACTTCGTCAGCACTCGGATGGGTATGTTGCTTTCGCAGCGCTTCAAGAATTACTTTGCGCTGTTTGGTCATCCGAATGTTTTTTTTTTGCAGCAAGTTTTTACCTCTGACACAACAAGTTTGCACTCCGATCCTCCAATGTTTCCTAAGCTGAAAAGACATTGGTGTCAAGTATGAAATGGCGTATCCGGATGTCGATCCAAGGTTTTAATCACAACTTTCGGTATGAATATTGCAAAATAAAAAATTTTACTTTATACTAACATAAAGCATTTCAACCAACAGACCTACTTATGATTACCATCCGCACCCGAAAAGGCTACGATATCAATATCGCCGGCATGCCTTCTCATGATCTTGAAACATTGGAGAAGCCGGCGAGAGTGGCGCTTTTACCGGAAAGAATCCCCTTTGTTAAACCCCGCCTGAAGGTCAAAGTCGATGATCCGGTTAAGGTGGGTTCCCCTGTTTTTGAAGACAAGCGAAATTCTCAACTCGTATTTCTATCACCGGGCGGCGGCAGAATCGCTAAAATCGATTACGGTCCCCGCAGAGTCATAAGAGAGATCGTCATAGAGTTGGATCAGGATGAAGGCTACGAAACGTTTCCCGTTATCAGCGAAGCCCAGCTTGAAGGTATGGAAAGAAAAAAGCTGGTTAAAACGATAATGACAGGCGGTCTGTGGCCCCTGTTCAGAGAGCTCCCCTTTCGAGATGTTCCAAACCCAGACGTCGTCCCACCATCGATCATTGTCAGTCTCAATTCCAGAGAGCCTTTTCAACCTGTGCCGGAAGCTTATTTAAACGACAAAATAGATCTGTTTGAATTCGGTATAAAAATTTTACAGAAACTATCAGAAACGCTTCGAATAAGTGCATCTTCGGACGATGTTTTTGTTCAAGACCGCCTGAACAGTTATGTGACACACACATGCAAGGGGTTTTATCCTGCCGACGATCCGGGCGTATTGCATTATCATATCAAAAAAAGTCCGGATGAAAACAGGTCCTGGTATATCAACGGGCAGGATGTGCTGCTCCTGGCCATGCTCTTGAAAACCGGTAGATACCCTGTCGAAAGAACGATTGCTCTGGGAGGAACACTGTCAAAGGAAAAAAAGCACCTTCAAACAAGAATGGGCGTCCCGATAACCCATCTTCTTAAAGGCCGTACAGATAAAACAGAACAAGCCAGATATATTGTCGGGGGAGTTTTCAGAGGTTATACCGGTTCAGAAGATTCATATATGGGGTTTTATGAGACCTCTCTGGTGTTGATTCCCGAAGGCGATGAAAAAGAGTTTTTTGGGTTTGCCAAACCCGGGTTTAATAAACCCAGCCGGTCCAGGACATTTTTATCTTTTTTAAATAAATCGTCTATGGCCATGGATTGCAATTATCATGGTGAAGTACGGGCTTGTATCAATTGCGGATTCTGTGCCGAGGTCTGTCCGGTGGATATTTTACCCCAGTTCACATACAAAAGCATACTGGCAGATGAAATTGAGGAGGCACTAAATCACGGCTTGCTCGATTGTGTGGAATGCGGTCTCTGCACCTATGTCTGTCCATCGAAGATAGAACTGAGAAATATTCTCAAGGAAACAAAAAAAGCATACTTTTTGGAACAGTTGTAATCATGAAGTTTATACAAAAGATTTTCGATTCCAAGCGAAAGCATTTTGTGGAAGGCGGTAGGTTTGAAAAATTCTATCCCCTTTTTGAGGCCTTTGAAACCTTTTTCTTTATTCCGGACAATGTAACAAAAAACGATGCTCACGTGCGAGACAGCCTTGATCTCAAGCGTCTGATGAGCTTGGTGATCGTGGCGCTGATCCCCGCGCTTTGTTTCGGTATTTACAATTCCGGATATCAGTCGAATTTGGCCTCCGGGCTTCCGGTTACGTTTGCCGCTGTTTTCATCAAGGGACTCCAAATTGTTCTGCCGGTAATTATTGTATCCTATGGTGTTGGATTTGCATGGGAGGTTTTGTTTGCATCCATTAGAAAACACAACATCAGCGAGGGATTTCTGGTTACCGGTCTGTTATTTCCCCTTACACTTCCGCCGACGATTCCGCTCTGGCAGGTTGCCCTGGGCATCTCATTTGGTGTGATCTTTGGTAAAGAGATCTTTGGCGGCACGGGAAGAAACTTTTTAAACCCCGCATTGACCGGAAGGGCGTTTTTATTTTTTGCCTATCCCATGAAAATGACCGGAGATACCGTATGGACGGTGGTCAGCAAGGTAAATTCTTCAGGGATCGACACATTCAGCGGAGCCACACCGCTTGCGGTTTCCGCAGTTCAAGGGACCTCTGCATTTATAGAATCTTTGCTGCGGGAAGCCGGGTTTACGTTGCCCAAACTCTTTTACGGCTTGTATCCGGGAAGCATCGGCGGGACATCGACGTTCATGTGCCTATTGGGCGCTCTCTTGCTGGTTTTTACGGGCATCGCCAGCTACAGGATCATGATCGGCGGTATTCTTGGGGTACTGGTCGCTGCATATCCGGGATACATTGTGAGCCTTGTATCCGGAAATTCAACGGTTCCGATGCTGTCGCTGCCGCCGTTTTATCATCTGGTGATGGGTGGATTCGCCTTTGGAATTACCTACATGGCCACCGATCCGGTTTCAGCCCCCGGAATGAACGTTTCAAAATGGATATACGGTTTCGCCATTGGTGCGTTGACGGTACTGATACGCATTTTCAATCCGGCATTTCCGGAAGGGATTATGTTGGCCATTCTTTTCATGAACCTGTTTTCGCCGCTGTTGGATCATTTTGAAATTCATTTCAGGCTGAAAAAGAGGGTGCCGAATGTCTAATTATATCAAATCCATTTTATTTGCAGCAGTGTTGAGCCTGTTTTGCGGCAGTTTGCTGACCCTGGCATCCACCGGTTTGAAGGAATATCAGCTTAAGAATATTGAACTCGACAAGCATAAAAACATATTGAAATCCGTTGGTCTGCTGGATGGCGAAGACTCTGTTTCACAAGAGACCGTTGGACAACTCTATTCCGAGAACATCAGACAAATATGGATTAATGTTGACGGTAAAATTGTTCCGGAACAAAAAAAGGATAAAAATGATCTGCCGGTCTATCTTTTTTCTCAGCAGGGGAAAATACAAACATATATCATCCCCATTCATTCTCGAGGGCTGTGGGGAAAAATCTCAGGATATATGGCGATAAAAAATGATGGGGCCACCATTTCAGGATTTACCGTTTACAGTCATCAGGAAACCCCCGGTCTCGGCGGAGAGATTGATAAAAAATGGTTCCAGAAGAATTTCGAAGGTAAAAAAATCCTGGATGACCAGGGTAATTTTGTCGCCATTGCCATTGCCAAAGGATCGGTAAAAGGGCGGATACCTGAAATCCGTCAGAAAAATTTCGTCGACGGCATCAGCGGCGCTTCCATGACCGGAAAATTTTTGTCTGCCGGGTTAAAGCAGACACTGACCGAATATGAACCTTTTTCTGAAAGATTCAGAAAAAATGAAATCAAATGAAGATAACAAAAACCAAAGCCTTTAACGTATTTTTTAAGCCCATCTGGGAAAGCAATCCGATTTCCGGACAAATCCTGGGGATATGTTCTGCTCTGGCGGTCACCGTTCAGCTAAAGACGGCTGTTGTCATGAGCCTGGCCCTGACCTTTGTTCTGGCTTTTTCGAATCTATCGATCTCACTGATGCGCAAGTTTATCCCCAGAAATATTCGTATTATCGTTGAACTCACCGTCATCGCAACATTGGTGATTTTTGCGGATCAGGTACTTCAAGCATTTCTGTACGACATCAGCAAGCAACTTTCCATTTTCGTGGGGCTTATTATCACGAATTGCATTATCCTGGGAAGGGCCGAAACATATGCCCTGGGGAATCCCCCGTTTTTATCCCTGCTCGATGGAATCGGCAACGGTCTGGGTTACAGTCAAATTCTGATCACGGTGGCGGTGCTTCGGGAGTTTTTGGGTGCCGGAAAATTTTTTGGATTTCAGGTGATACCCGATACGTTTTATGCCGCAGGATACGAAAATATGGGGCTTATGGTTCTGGCGCCCGGCGCGTTTATCGCCATCGGTCTGATCGTGTGGCTTCAGAATACGGTTTCAAAAGAAAAAACTTAGCTTCGCATCACTGGCCATTGGAATAATGGATTCATGGAATGATGGAGTGATGGGTTTTAAGGAAAAGGGGATATCTACAATTCATATAGATTCTTTGGAAATTAACAAATATGATAAATTCTGTTTTTTTACCCAATATTCCAACATTCCATGGAGATTCCGTCATGGATTAAACTTCAAGATTCAATTAATTTCAAGAATTTATAGAGATTCCAAAACGTAAAAGATGGAAAACCTAATCAGCATATTTTTAAATTCCGTTTTTATCGGCAATATCCTTTTGGCGTATTTTCTGGGGATGTGTTCTTTTCTTGCGATTTCCAGAAAAATGGAAACCGCCATAGGACTCGGTTTGGCGGTGACATTTGTGCTTTCCATTACAACACCGGTAAACTGGCTCGTTTATCACTATCTGCTATCGCCCGGCGCCCTTGCCTGGGCGGGTTTTCCGGGAATTGATCTTAGCTTTTTTAAATTTATTATCTTTATCGCCGTTATTGCAGGCATTGTTCAGGCGCTGGAGATGATTATCGACCGGTATTTACCCCCTTTATACATGGCGCTGGGCGTCTTTCTTCCACTGATTGCTGTGAATTGTGCCATTTTAGGAGCGTCTTTGTTCATGGTGGAGCGAAATTATAATTTTATAGAATCTGTTGTGTACGGCGCAAGTTCAGGTTTTGGATGGATGCTCGCCATTGTTACCATGGCGGGAATTCGAAAAAAACTCAGATACGCCAATGTTCCCAAGGGGCTTGAAAATTTTGGAATCAGTATGATTATCACCGGCCTTATGGCCATGGCGTTTATGTTGTTTTCGGGGATTACGCTATAACATGATAATGGGTTATGGTTAAGAGACAATAGAATTATCTATGACATTTAACCACGGACTATTAAGGAATTATCGTTGATTTACCTCGTTAGCCTGACAGTTTTTTCCGCAATCATCTTCATCCTTGTGGGGCTCCTTTTGTTGGTGGAAGCCAAAGTCGTTAAAAAGGACGCCTGTGATATTGTTATCAATGATGACAAGGAAAAAAGCTTAAAGGTGCCCGGTGGCATCACACTTTTATCTGCGCTTGCCGCCAATGAGATTTATATTCCATCGGCCTGTGGCGGCGGCGGTTCATGCGGGACATGCAAGTGCGTGGTAGAAGAGGGTGGAAGAGGCATTCTGCCCACCGAACTTGCCCATCTGACCCGACGGGAAAAAAAGGAAAATGTTCGTCTATCCTGTCAGCTCAAGGTCAAAGAAAATATGAAGATTCGGTTGCCGGAAGAAATCTTCAATGTCAAAAAATACGGCGCTACCGTGGTTTCAAACGACAATGTTGCGACATTTATCAAGGAACTGGTACTGAAACTCGATCCCGGCGAAGCACTTGAATTCAAGGCCGGGGCCTATATACAGATTGATATCCCGGAGTATGGGTTTTCGTTTTCAGAATTCAGGGCCAGGGTGGCCGAACGGTTTAGGCCCGACTGGGATGCCTTCAACCTCTGGGGGTTGCAGTCAAAGACAGAAGAGCCGATTTTCAGGGCCTATTCCGTGGCCAATCCTCCCAGTGAAAAAGACATCTTGGAATTTACGATCCGGATCGCCACCCCGCCGCCCGGTGTTATAGAAGCACCCCCCGGCATAGGATCATCTTATATTTTCAATTTGAAACCGGGCGACCGGGTGACATTAAGCGGTCCTTATGGAGATTTTTTTGCCAAGGAAACCGAAAGGGAAATGTGTTTTGTCGGCGGTGGCGCCGGAATGGCGCCGCTAAGGTCTCTTATTTTTCACCAACTCAACACATTGAAAACAAAACGGAAAACCACGTTTTGGTATGGGGCCCGATCAAAGCTGGAGCTGTTTTTTGAAAAAGAATTCAGGGACTTGGAAAAAAAATGTGAAAACTTCTCATTTCACGTGGCATTATCCCAGCCCAAAGAAGCGGATGAATGGGAAGGTATGACCGGATACATCCACCAGTGTCTGCTCGACAATTACCTTGTCACACATGAAGACCCCACCGAAATTGAATATTATCTCTGCGGCCCGCCCCTAATGATTGATGCCATTGAAGATATGCTGGACAATCTCGGGGTGGACCCGGAAATGATCGCCTACGACAAATTCGGTTGATATTCCGAGGACTAAATTTGAAGGCTTCGTAAAAAGTCTTTTGTAAGCGACATCGAGCAATTTTGGAGAAAGATTCATGATACGTCTGGCGTTAAAAATTGCAAGCTGTTTGAGGGCGTTAGCCCGAGTTCTTGCAATTTAGCCAGGCGAGTCATGAATCCCAAAATTGCTTGGGGAGCGAGCAAAGTCAGACTTTTTACGAGTTCATCAAATTTAAAGCATGACACCGGGATGGGGCGAAAAGATCATTTCTGAATGGCCCTAACTATAGAAACATTTTTTCAGCAGGCCGGCGTTCGGGGATATATTCATGTGGGATTTTTCCCTGGTTCCATTCTTTTGAAACATAAAGGTTGCAGTAACAGCTGCCGTACGCTTCAACATCCGGCTCCCGGTACACACACGGACAGATAATATCCCGGTCGTTTTCTTTATCTCCGGAAGCCAGCCTGCAGGGACATGCCATATAACCATACCGTTCTTTATTGGTTGTCAGGGCTCGCAACAGTTCGAACACTCGGTGTCGATCCTCGTTAAAGTAGTAGCCCTTGGCTTCCTGGTTTTTTTTTAGCATGTTGTAAAGTTTTTCGATGTCCATTACAGACCCAGTGCCTCCCTTATTTCTTTTTCCTTGAATCCTACGATGACGGTGTCGCCAATAATAATGGTCGGAAAAGAGCATTTCGGGTTGAATTTTTTAACGTCTTCGAGAATGGCCTGACGCTCTTCTCCTTCCAGGAGATCGACATCGACAAAATCATACCGAACCGTACAATCTGCAAGGAGTTTTTTGGTCGATTTGCAATGACTGCAGGTGCTCAGAGAATACACTTTAATCGTATTATCAGACATGTGAATATCCTTTTTGGGGCATAAGTGCCATTGGGTTGGCGCGTTAGATCACTTCAGCATTTTTACCACTCTTTTATCTCATATTCGGTGGAATTTTACAACACTCTCTTCAAAGTTTATAGGCTGTGACAAAAAAGTTTTATTTTAAAAGAGTTCGTCCTGGTTTTTATACCTAAGTTGAGCGATTGTTGAGTTTGCCGCGTCCTACTTGATTCAACAGTTTTTTGACTGCCTCCGGGTCTGTAACCGGTGGCTTGCAGGTGTTGTCCGTACAGACATAAGCTGTCGCCGTGCTTTCTATTTTTTTAACAGATGCTATAAATGGGAGGTGTCGGGCCAGTCGTTTCCGGCTCACGTCATTGTCCACCAGGACAACCATTTTGCCGGGAATGAACAGAGAATTTACGGCGGTCAGCATTGCCCGCGTATCTTCTGTGCTGCGGTCTCCGGCGATGACCACTTCAATCGGTTTGACCCGTGATGTGATCAGGGCAACCAGAAGCTCAGGCGCTGAATCCGGATGTGAACCAATTCTTTCCGAAACGCTCTTTAAAGTACCTTCGGCCACGGTGGAATACCCTCTGGAGTCGCCAAATCGTGCGAGACGCAATAGATTTAGCGCAGCCACCGAAGTGGCCGAAGGAATCACACTGTCCGCATCCTCTTTGACACGCAAATCGATTTTTTCATCATGTCCTTTGCGGGTCATGAAAAAGCCCCCATTTTCCGTGTCATAAAACAGTTCTATCTGCGCGTCCATGAGTTCAAGTGCCCATTCGAGCCAGTCTGGATCAAAGTCGGCTTCATAAAGATCAACGAGGCCCTGAGTTAAAAAAGCGTAGTCATCGGCCATACCGGCGATTTTTCTTTCGCCGTTGCGCCACCGTCTGAAAAGTTGTCGAGTTTTAGGATCATAAAGGTTTTTTCTGACAAACTCCGCTGCCTTTTTGGCGGTCTCCAGATATCTATCTTCACCCAAAACCTGATAGGCTCTGGAAAGGGAGGATATCATCAGACCGTTCCACGAGGTCAGAATTTTATCGTCGAGATGCGGCCGGGGTCTTTTTACACGTGCCGCAAACAGTTTTCTTTTTGATTGTGTTAACGATGTTTCGATGTCTTCGTTTGACAGGTTGAAATGATCAGCGACTTTGTCAATGGAATGGGCAACAAACAGAATGTTTTTCCCTTTAAATTCATCAAAAGGATCATTTTCGGCATTCCCCTCGGCTTTAACGCCGTAGCGAAATGAAAAGATTTCTCCTGCAGGAGTGCCTAACAGCGCATGGATCTCCTTTTTCGTCCACACATAGAATGCGCCTTCAACTTTCTTTTCATGTCCCTTATTTGAGCGTGTCTCTGCAGGAAGACTGTCTGCATCTTCTGCCGAATAAAATCCGCCGTCAGGGTGGGTCATATCCCGTAGGACATAATCCGCCGTTTCCCCGGCAATCTCTTCAAAAAACCTGTCTCGGGTAATCAGATATACGTCCAGATAGTTTTTTAGCAGCTGGGCGTTGTCATACAGCATCTTTTCAAAATGGGGAACATGCCATTTGGCGTCCGTGGAATAGCGATGAAATCCTCCGCCCAATTGATCATAAATCCCACCATTTGCCATCGCACGAAGTGTAAAATCACCCATTTCACGGGCCGGAATTATTTCTTTATTTTCTTCCACGATATTTCTATGATAAAATTCGTACGCAAATAGAAAGCTCTGAATGGACGGAGACGGAAACTTTGGCGCAGGACTGAAACCGCCAAGGCTTTTATCGAACCTTGAGGAAAACCGTTCCAGTGCCGTGTGGAGCAGGTTTGAATCGATGGATGCATCGCCGGACGTCCACGTCAATGCCTTTGCAATTTCCCCATGAAGTTTCTGGCTGAAAGATTGAAACTTCTCCCGCTGGTCAGGATCTTTCCATCCAACGGCAATCAGCCTTAAAAGATCAGGCCACGCAAAAGACCCCTGTCTGGGTTCGGGGGGAAAATAAGTGCCGCCGTAAAACGGTTTTAAATCCGGTGTCAAAAAAACATTCAGCGGCCATCCTCCTGAACCGGTAATTGCCGAAACTGCGGTCATGTATATTATGTCGAGATCCGGCCGCTCTTCCCGGTCCACTTTGATACAGATAAAGTGAGTGTTCATCAATTCAGCGATGTCCGAATTCATGAACGATTCCGATTCCATAACATGGCACCAGTGGCATGTGGAATAACCGATGGATAGAAGAATCGGTTTGTCCTCCTGACGGGCTTTTTCCAGGGCTGCTTCACCCCATGGATACCAATCAACCGGATTGTAGGCATGTTGGAGAAGATAGGGGCTTTTCTCATGAATAAGGCGGTTGGGTTTTACTTTGTTTTCAGTCATTCTGCGCTCCTCGACCGAATTCATTCATCGGATCTTGACAAACCACATTGTGGTATATATTTTTATTAGTAATCATTACCATTAATGATTTGATTGTCAATTTTCCAACAACAAATATTTCCACGAAGGAGGTAAAATGGAAAAACAGAAAGTTTTATCCAAGAAAAAAGAGATTAACCCAAGGGATGTCACCATCTGTGAGGCCACCGCACAAATGCTGGAAAAAGCCAAAAGAGACGGTGTGGAAACCGCATTTGACCGGGCTGCCGGCATGAGAGCCTGTCCCATTGGTGCGGATTCCGCGTGCTGCAAACATTGTTCCATGGGACCTTGCCGGTTGAATGCTAAAGATCCGTATGGAAAAGTCGGCGTGTGTGGTGCGACCATTGATACAATTATGTCTCGCAATTTTGCACGCATGGTTGCTTCCGGAAGTGCCGCCCATACGGACCACGGAATGAGCATGCTCAATCTTTTTCGTGAAGTGGTAAAGGGGAATATCACAGATTATGAAATTAAGGATCCGAACAAGCTTGAGGAAGTTGCGGCTTCCATCGGCATTGAAGTCGAAGGGCGTGAAATTCAGGATATTGCAATGGATCTCTACGAAGAACTGGAGCGCACCTATACCCAGGTGGAAGGGGAAATTCCCTTTGCCAAACGGGTTCCTGAAAAAACACTCGAGACCTGGCGCAAACTCGGTATTGTACCCAGGGGAGCCATGCGGGAGATCATGGAGCTGATGCATCGGACTCACATGGGCGTAGATCAGGATTATGAAAACATCACCAGACAGTGCAGTCGCACCGCCCTTGCCGATGGTTGGGGAGGATCCATGGTGGCCACGGAAATATCCGACATTCTGTTCGGAACCCCGTCCCCGGTCAGCGTAGAAGTGAATATGGGGGTTCTTAAAGAAGACCATGTCAATATTATCGTTCATGGCCATGAACCGAACCTTTTTGAATCCATACTCGTATCGGTCAATGAACCCACACTCATTGAGGAAGCCAAGAAAGCCGGAGCGGCGGGTATCAATCTGGTGGGAATGTGCTGCTCGGGTGCGGAAATGCTGTCGCGTCACGGAATTCCCCATGCAGGGAACTTTATGTCCACGGAAGCCGTTCTGGTCACCGGCGCAATAGATGCTATGACCGTGGATGTCCAGTGCATCAAACAGGGTCTGGCCAAGGTGGCTGAATGTTACGGAACACCGCTCATAACCACCAACCCGAGATGCCGTATCGAAGGCGCACAGCACATGGAACTGGATGAACACCATCCGAGTGCCTGCACCGACGAAATCGTCATCAAGGCCATTTCTCGGTTCAAAAACAGAACCGGAGAAATAGAAATCCCAAAAATTAAGAATATCGGGGTCCATGGGTTTTCCCACGAGTATATTAATTACATGCTTGGCGGGTCCTTCCGAGCGTCTTATACCCCGCTCAATGACAATATCATCAACGGCAGGATCCGGGGAGTTGCCGGCGTGGTCGGCTGTACCAACCCCAGAGTCAAACAGGACTGGGTTCATGTGGAACTGGTTAAGGAGTTGATCAAAAATGACGTGCTGGTTCTCCAGACCGGATGCTCTCAGATTGCACTTGCCAAGGCCGGCTTAACCGCTCCGGAAGCCGCAATTCTTGCAGGTCCCGGATTGCAGGAAGTGTGTGAGACCGTCGGCATGCCGCCGGTCCTGGGTATGGGGTCTTGCGCGGACAACAGCCGGATTCTGATTGCAGCTTCTGCAATGGTTCAAGAAGGTGGTCTGGGACATAGTATTGCTGAATTACCCGTAGCCGGCGCCGCACCCGAATGGATGAGTGAAAAAGCCATAAGTATCGGGCAATACTTCGTTGCCTCGGGTGTATACACCGTTTTTGGGGTAACATTTCCCATTGTCAAAGAAACGAAATTCCACAAGCTTCTGTTCGAAGGACTTGAGGAACAGGGCTTGGGGAAATGGGGGTTCTCTCCGGATCCGTATGAGATGGCCCGAATGATGATCGCCCATATCGACAAAAAGAGGAAACAGCTCGGGATCGATAAGGCCAGGGAAAGAGTCCTGATGGATATGGCGGATCGTCGTGAAATGGAGGCGGCTTATCAGCACGCCTAACCCAGGAAGATTCAGGTAAGATATTTTGATCAAAAAGGGCTCCCTTTCGGAGCCCTTTTTTCATCGCCCGTCGGGCATGGTTTCGGGATGATCACTTAAAAACCGGTATAGGGTGGCCCGACCCACGCCGAGCAACCGTGAAGCTTTTGCTTTGTTACCGCCGGTTTTTTCCAAGGCCGATTTTACGATTTCAATATCCAGTTTCCTCGAAGCCCCGCGGGAGGAACGGAGGATACTCTCCTCCTTGAGT
>DATKWE010000226.1:0-16277 GCA_035529735.1 Desulfobacterales bacterium
CGTGAGACCCGGACCCGTTATGTTTTTGAGATTCCATGTTCGTTTCTATCCTTGATCTTGAGACCGAGGCAAAAAATTACCGGTACACAAAACTTTTTTAAAAGATATGAAAGAAATGCGGGGCATCCTAAACTTTCGCTCAATGAGGGTTCAAGATTTTATCTATGAATGGTTGTTCCAGTGGTGAAATCTCCTGTGATAATATTTTCAAGTGTGCTCGGCCCCTGCCACTGGATAATATGAACCCGAGGGACTTTGTTGTCGAGTGCCTCAAATGCAGATTCCATTTTGGCGACCATTCCGCCTCTGATCGTGCTGTCCGCAATCAGTGCTTTGGCTTTTTGAACCGTAAGGGAACGACAAATTCGTTCTTCCACTAAAACACCCGGCACATCTGTTATAAAGACGAGATCGGTACACTGTGCGCCGGCGGATAAAGCGGCGGCCGCACTGTCGGCATTGACGTTGTAACTTTCTCCGCTTTCATCAGCAGAAATCGGTGAGACCACCGGCACGCGTCCGGTTTTGAGCGCATCCAGGACAACATCGGGGTTTACCTGTCTGATCTTACCCACAAATCCAAAGTCATGGCCGTGGCGTCTTAGCGGCTCGACGATAAATAGCCGCTCGGTTTTTCCCGACATGCTGGTGCAGGGTACGCCGTTTTTACTTAGCCACGCGGAAATGCGTCGATTGATGGTTTCGGACAGTACATTTTCGACAATTTTTATATCTTCGGCTTGGGTGATGCGAATGCCGTCGATAAAAACAGATTCACGATGGGCGTCTTTGAGCGCCTGAGAAATTTCAGCCCCTCCCCCATGCACTATTATTATTTCAACATGTTGTATAGATCTAATGGCCTGGGCAAGATCCTTAAATCCGTCTTCACCGTTAAAGGCTAGACCGCCAATTTTTATTAGAATCCTGGGTGTCATCGATACGGCTCCTTTATATCGGAAAATAAGACAGTTCTCAAATTTCGGCAACAAACGGGTATAAGATTAAACGTAACCTACATATTCTCCAATACCTCTAGTCCCAACAAATTCAAACCCTTTTTTAACACAATGGCCGTTGCTTTGATGAGTGCCAGTCTGGCCGTTACCAGCTTTTCATTTTCCGCACGAAGCACATGATGTTTATTGTAGAACTGATTGAACGCTTTGGCCGTATTAAATATGTGAACGGCAATCTTTGACGGATTGAATCCCTGAACAGCGTTATTGACTTCTTCCGGGAACTGAATCAATCGCTGAAGCAATAGAAGCTCTTCCGGATTTCCGAGAAGAGAAAAGTCGCAACGTTGAAGATCGGTAGCGCCGTTTTGGACTTTGGCCAATATTCCGGAGATTCGCGCATATGCGTATTGGCAATAGGGACCGGTAAACCCGTCGAATGAAATGGATTCGGCCGGATCGAAATTGATGGTTTGGGTCGGTCGAACCCGCAACAGATAAAATTTTATGGCACCGATGCCGATTTTTTCTGCACGATGGTTTATTTCATCATCGGAAAGTCGACCTTCGGGATCGCGCTGGCGAATTTCATCGGCGGCCAGTTTTTTCATTTCAGCGATGAGAACGTCGGCATCGACGATTTTCCCTTCTCTGGATTTCATTTTCCCTTCCGGCAAATACACCATGCCATAGGAAAGATGATAGCAATCCTTGGCCCATTCATAACCCAGGGCGTCGAGGATCTGAAAGAGGCATTTAAAGTGGTATTCCTGTTCGCTGCCCACCACGTAAATGGAAAAATATAACTTGTGCTCCTCTATTTTTAAAATGGATGTGGCAATATCCTGAGTGATGTAAAGGCTGGTGCCATCCGGTCGTAAAAGCGTTACTTTTTTTGCTTCACCGCCCTTTTCCTGGCCGAATTCCGCTACCGGCAAATGAAATACCGTGTTGCCATGATCATCTTTCGAGAAAACATTCTCTTCCAGACCTTTTTGGATGACATCCTTGCCAATTTTATAAGTGTCGGATTCATAAAAGAATACGTCGAACTCAAGCCCGAAATTTTTATATGTTTCGGCAAATCCGTCGTATACCCAATTGTTCATGGTCTCCCAGAGTTTTATGGTTTCCGGATCACCCGCTTCCCATTGTTGAAGCATTGTTTGCACGTTATCTTCCAGGGTTTGGTTTTCAACAGCCTCCTGGGCAAAGCGCACATACCAGCTGCCCACAAAATGATCTCCTTTCAAACCTTCGGATTCCGGAGTTGAATCGATTCCCCATCGTTTCCAGGCCAGCATACTTTTGCAAATATGAACGCCCCGGTCATTGACCAGGTTTGCTTTGACCACCTGATGATCGGTTGCTTCGAGAATTCTTGAAATAGATATTCCCAAGGCACCATTGCGCAAGTGCCCTAAATGCAGCGGTTTATTTGTATTCGGAGACAAGTATTCCACCATCCCCCGTATGCCCTTGCCAACGGAAGATTCTCCATATTTCGTGTTCTTAGAAATTATTTCGGAACAAAATTCTCCGAAAAGCACCCCTGGAAATATACTTATATTAAGGTAGGGGCCCGAAGCATTTACTTTATGGATAACGTCATCCGGCGTAATTTTTTCGGAAATTATTTTGGCAATTTCTGCTGGAGATTTCTTAAACTGTTTTGCCAGCGGAAAGCACCCCACAGCAAAATGGCCGAATTCGGTGTTTGGGGGAAAACCGAGTTCAAGGGGTTCCGGGATTTGCCCCAGGGCTTTCTCTGCAGCACTGTCAATTTTGTTTAAAATGGTCTCTTTGAGTTTCTGAACAGACATAACCACGTCCTTTGTTAACCCGAACGTTGCATAAACAACAGGGTTGGTATTAATAAAAAAAGGTTCTTCTCCAATTTAGTTGGAGAAGAGGGTTCCAAAATCATCAACTCTTTTGGAGATGTTTATAAAAAAATAACTCCTTGATTTTGAGGATCATTTCTTAGGGGTAACTCTCATTTTTTTCAGGACCTGCAAGTATGGCAAAAAACCGATACGGTATCAAGTTATAAAATCCCTCGGTGTCTGTCCGGTCGGTTCACGATGTCAACCACCGTAACAATATTCTATCTGCTTGATTTTTCGAGTGCAACGGGGTTCTTTATTTTTTTGATGGTTGGTCAAGGTCGTTTCCCCGTTTCCCTGGGCAACGGACTTCAGACACTGGGCTTCCAAGAAAAAAATGAAAAAAGTTGAATTTTTCTTTTAATCATGTAATTGCAATTGATCAAAAGAAATCCCCATAGGGTGGATGATGGAGTTTTTTTTGTGACAAAAATGGAACGAATTTACGCAATCCTATGTAATCATTAAATTAAATTTTTATGAAATATTCGGGCCGACGAACCATGGGGTGTCCGTATTTTCGCTTCAAGAAAAAATGGGAAATTTGATCCCTTTGTTTCAAAGGCGCTTTTAACCCTAAAAAAACTGAATTAATTATGAAAGCAAGTTTAATTTTATCTGACGGAGCACTGTATGAAGGGCTTTCATTCGGCGCCGAAGGGACCACCACGGGAGAGGTGGTGTTCAATACTGCCATGACCGGATACCAGGAAATTCTGACGGACCCTTCATATCATTTCCAGTTAATCGTCATGACATATCCGCAAATTGGAAATTATGGCGTCAACCGGAACGATTTCGAATCAAAGCGTATTTACGCGGCAGGGTTTATTATACGCGAATACAGCCCCATTGTCAGTCACTGGCAGGCGGACCAATCCCTTGATGCGTACTTGAAACATTACGGCATTGTGGGGATCAGTGACATTGATACCCGTGCCCTGACCCGTCATTTGCGTGATCACGGGGCTCAAATGGGGATGATCACCACCACCGATGAACCTTTCGACACCTTGTTAGCGCGTCTGAGAGCCGGTGAAAAACTTGTGGGAAGAGATATCGTTAAAGACGTCACAACGGACAGGTATTATGATTGGCCGTTATCCGGTGAAAGCGATGGCAATGGAAAAAGTTCATTCAGAGTCGCTGTCTACGACTACGGCGTGAAATTTTCGATTTTAAGAACACTGCACGATTACGGGTGTCGACTCCGGGTATTTCCCGGCCATGCTCCCCCTGAAGAGGTGCTCGAATGGAATCCCGATGGCATCGTTCTCTCCAACGGTCCCGGCGATCCGGAGCCTGTTGAATACGCCGTCAAATCGGTTCGGCACCTGTTGGGCAAGAAACCGATTTTCGGGATTTGTCTGGGCCATCAGATTTTGGGACTGGCGCTGGGTGGCCGAACAACCAAGTTGAAATTTGGCCATCACGGTGCAAACCATCCGGTAATGCATCGTTTCACCGGCGCTGTTGAGATAACTTCTCAGAACCATGGTTTTATCATCGATATTGACAGCTTGGCGAAAAGCGAGGTTGAGATCACCCATATAAATCTGAATGATGGAACTCTGGAAGGAATCAGACACCAACCCCTGCGGGCTTTCTCGGTTCAATATCATCCGGAGGCATCTCCGGGGCCCCATGACAGCCGGTATCTGTTTGAGCAATTTATAGAGGATATGAAGCAGTTCGATGCCTAAAAGAAAAGACATAAAACGAATACTTGTGATTGGGTCGGGTCCCATCGTCATCGGTCAGGCCTGCGAGTTTGATTATTCCGGAAGCCAGGCCTGTAAAGCGCTGCGTGAAGAAGGGTTTATCGTTATATTAATCAACAGCAATCCGGCCACGATTATGACAGACCCTGAATTTTCGGATAGAACCTATATAGAACCGCTTCGAGCAGATGTGATTGCAAAAATCATAGAAGCTGAGCGTCCCGATGCGCTGCTGCCCACCCTTGGCGGCCAGACAAGTCTTAATCTTGCGGTTGAACTTGCCGAAAGTGGTATTTTGGAAGAATACGGCGTGGAGTTAATCGGCGCCAAGCTCGAGACGATCCGTCTGGCCGAGGACAGGAATCTCTTCCGCAATGCTATGGGGGAAATCGGCTTGAAGGTTCCTGCGGGCGGGTGTGTCAATTCTCTCGAAGCGGCGGAGGCACTGCGTGATGGAATCGGCTTTCCGCTCATCATTCGCCCTTCATTTACCCTTGGCGGTATTGGCGGGAGTGTCGTTTATAACAGAGAGGAGTTCAGCCGGGCGGTCCAGTGGGGATTGAGCGCCAGCCCGGTCACCGAGATATTAATCGAGGCGTCCGTGCTCGGGTGGAAGGAATACGAGCTGGAAGTGATGCGGGATGCGGCGGACAATTTCGTGGTGGTGTGTTCCATCGAAAACTTCGACCCCATGGGGATCCACACGGGCGACAGTATTACTGTAGCGCCCGCCCAAACCTTAACGGACGTCGAATTTCAGGCCATGCGGGATGCGGCCAAGAAAATTGTGGCCAAGATCGGCGTCGAAACCGGAGGGGCCAACATCCAGTTTGCCTTGAATCCGGAAAACGGCGAGATGGTGGTCATTGAAATGAATCCCAGGGTCTCACGCAGTTCGGCGCTGGCATCCAAAGCCACCGGTTTTCCCATTGCCAAGATTGCCGCCAAACTTGCTGTGGGCTATTATCTTCACGAAATCCCCAACGATATTACCCGAAAAACTCCGGCATGCTTTGAGCCGGCTATTGATTATGTTGTCGTCAAGGTCCCCCGATGGGATTTTGAAAAATTTCCCGGGAACGACGTTCGGTTGAGCTCTCAGATGAAATCGGTTGGCGAAGCCATGGGAATCGGCAGAACCTTCAAGGAAGCGCTGAACAAAACCCTGCGGTCCCTTGAAAACGGCTGGTCCGGTTTCCATGCCAATGGCAACGATTCCGTCAGCCGAATGTCTGGTGAAGTCTTGCTGGATGATCTCAGATGGGGAACGCCGGATCGCATCCTGAAAATTTGGCAGGCCCTCACCAGCGGTATTTCTCCCGAAGAAATATCCAAGATTACCCGTATTGACGTATGGTTTCTGAAAAATCTCCAGCAACTTGTGGAGTTCGAGACTCACATTGCCGAGGAATTCAAACAACGGCGCACGCTCACACCGGAAACCCTCCGAAGCGCAAAACGCCTTGGATTCTCCGACAAGCACATCGCCGGGTTGACCGGCAAACCGGAAAAGGAAATCCGGAGCCTGCGCAAAGAAAATGGAATATTGCCGTCTTTTAAAATTGTGGACACCTGTGCCGCCGAGTTTGAGTCCTTTACCACCTATTTTTATTCCACCTACGACCTGGAAAACGAATCCATCCCTTCAAACCGGAAGAAAGTGATTATTTTAGGCGGCGGTCCCAACCGAATCGGCCAGGGAATTGAATTCGATTACTGCTGTGTGCACGGCATTCTTGCCTTAAAAGATCTGGGAATCGAAGCCATCATGATCAACTGCAATCCGGAAACGGTGAGCACGGATTATGACGTGGCCGACAAGCTGTATTTCGAGCCGCTTACCTATGAAGATGTATTGAATGTGATTGAGCTGGAAAAACCGGATGGTGTCATTATTCAATTTGGCGGCCAGACACCGCTGAAGTTGGCCATCGACCTGGAACAGGCAGGCGTGCCCATATGGGGAACCTCACCAGATTCCATCGATCTGGCCGAAGATCGCGACCGGTTCGGCGCCCTGCTGGACTCCCTGGATATTCCCCACCCCCAATACGGAACGGCCGTCTCCATAGAGGATGCCATTGAAATCGGTCAGAGAATCGGATTTCCGTTGATGGTAAGACCTTCCTACGTCCTGGGCGGACGGGCGATGGAGATTGTTTATGATCTTAAATCGTTGGAACATTATATGCAGTATGCTGTCACTGCCTCAGAGGAACATCCGGTGCTTCTGGATCGCTTTTTGGAAGACGCTTTTGAGTTTGACGTGGATGCCATTTCCGACGGTGAGCGAACAGAGATTTGTGGTGTCATGCAGCATATCGAAGAGGCCGGCGTACACTCAGGGGACAGCATGGCCGTATTACCGCCTTTTTTGCTGAGCCGGGATCAGCATGAAGACATCAAAGAATATACCCGTATGCTTGCCGAAGCACTCCATGTCCAAGGCCTGATCAACATTCAGTTTGCGATTATGTATGATACACTTAATGTGATCGAAGTGAATCCCCGAGCATCGCGAACGGTGCCTTTCGTCAGCAAAGCATCCGGAATTCCCATCGCCAAAATCGCCGCAGAAGTGATGTCCGGCAAACGATTGGACCAGATCGGGTACACCTTTAAAGATCGATTGCCGTACGTTGCCGTTAAGGAATCGGTATTCCCATTCGACCGCTTTGAAAAAGCCGATATTTATCTGCGGCCGGAAATGCGTTCCACCGGAGAGGTCATGGGGATTGCTACGACTTTTGGAGAGGCGGTGTTTAAAGCCTTTCAAGCCACCGGCATTACCATTCCAACGTCAGGTACTATATTTGTCAGCGTGAATGACAACGATAAAGCCCGTATGTTTCCCATTGCCGAAAGCTTGTATAAATTGGGCTATAAATTGGTTGCCACCCGAGGGACGGCGGAGTATATCGCCGGCCGGGACATTCCGGTGGAGACGGTATTGAAAGTCAGCGAGGGACGTCCCAATGTCGTCGATTACATCAAAAACCACAACATCGATCTAATTATTAAAACCCCTTTAGGGCAGCGATCCCGCAAGGATGAATCTCCTATTGGCTGGACGGCGATTAAGTACCGCGTTCCATTCATTACCACCCTTTCCGCCGCCGAAGCGATTGTACGGGGTCTAAAAGCCCAAAGAAAAAAACCATTTAAATATCAGTGCCTTCAGGAATACTATAAAACCCACTGATACGGGAAAAGGCGAATTGTTGAACGCGCTTCATGCCTTCTCCTGTGTTCATCGGTCCATCAAACTCAATTGTGGTTGGAACACACCCCAGCGGAAATCCGCCTGGGGGAGGCGGTCCGGTCATCCTCACAGGGGCTAGAGGTCCAGAACCATTCCGATTTCATCACAATGGAAATATTTCGGGCAGCGGCTGCATTCGCCCCATACCTTGGGCGGAAGTTCCGATCTGTCTTGCCGTCTGAATCCAAACCTTTTGAAGAAATTTTCGGTCAATGTGAACGTGTACAAACGATGTATGCCCAGTTGTTTGGCCTCATCTTTCATGGTTTCGATTAATTTGCTTCCCAGCCCCAAGTGCTGGTAGTCCGGATGAATCGCGAGCGCCCTGATCTCGGCAATATCTTCCCAAAGCACATGCAGGCTTCCGCAGGCCACAAGAAGATGCAATACTTCTCTGGTTTCCATTATGCTGTAAACCGGAACGTTGTTGTCACAGGCGATGACAAAATCCCTGATATTTTCATACAGGTATTGGGGACCTCGAGGAAGCATTAAATTCATTGCCGCAAAGGCGTTAATCAATTCAAGGATTTCTTCTACGTCCCTAATTTGAGCTTTCTTGATGACAATTTGGCGCTCGTCTTTGTCGTTTAGGCGAGATTTCAGGAACTTTTCCTTGCGTTTTGTCTCTTCGGATTTTGGAGCCGGCGGCGGTTCAATATATTCCATTGCCAATTACCTATAGACTGTTAAAGGGTCCTGTTACCCTAATTGATCGTAAACAAACAGGGAGAAATATTATAAGTGTTTACTTTTTCCATATAAAAATATAGCTGGCGACTGTCTATGCGTCAATGCTTAAAAGGAATTACCGTTATATCATTTGTTATGGACAAGCTTAAAATGAATTGAAAGCAGCTGTCAATTGGTTTCCATCCGTTCCGATAGGCTGCCACGGCGGGCGACTCTTGACCATCACACCGTGAAGGTTGATGCGATAAACTTCACATCCCGGACCGGTTCAACTTAGAATAAATTCTTAATTTCATTAATAGAATCGACAATATAGTCCGGTTGAACATCACCGGCTAAATCACTTTCTTTAAATTCACCTGTTTTTACCAAAACCGATTTTATCCCGGCATTTTTTGCGCCCCGTATATCACTGGAAACCCGATCGCCCACCATTAAAACTGCATTCCTTTCGACATCCATCGTCTTGAGGGTCATTTCAAAAATGAGTTTGTTGGGTTTCCCGATATACGTTGCTTTTACATTTGCGGCTTCCGCCAGCATTTTTCCATAGGCACCCACGGTAAGTTCCACCTCTCCCATACTGTTATCAACGATTTGTGATATCATTACGATGAATTTTGAACCCCTTTGCAGGAGTTTTAGTGCCGCGTTCATGTTATGGAAGTTGAACCCATCGCGATAATCTCCCAGGACAATATACTCCGGATCCTCAACATCATGACAAAAGTGTCTGAATTCTTCCAATCCGGTTCTTTTTAGCATTATCCAACATGATCGCGGATTTAAGGTCTCAAGGTATTTAGCCGTCGCATATGCGGCGGTAATCACCTCGGTTTCACGAATATTAAAGCCCATCTGATTCAGTTGTTCGGCACAATATTTTCTGCTTTTCAAGGTGCTGTTGGACAATATTCTGATGACGATCCCTTTTTGCCGCAAAAAATTAATGAGTTCCACGGCGCCCGGATAAACCCGGCCCTGAAATTCAAGAACGCCGTTAATGTCAAATATTATGCCTTTGTAGTTTTGTTTCATATGTTTGAACTCCTGTTACGGCTGAGGCCGTTTTCAATTTTCTTCCATATCGGCCAATTTTTTCATCAAAAAGTCTTACGGCACGGAATCTTGATAAACGGTAACGAACTTTGATTGACATGCCTCAGATTACTTTTTAGTATGAAAAAATCACTCGAACCTTTTTTCTCTGATCTATTTTGACCCAAACATCGTGGCAGACAGAAATGCCAGATGCGCGGGGAGGGGTCAAGAAAGATTTTAATTATAGGAAAACCCATCAATGGGTTGAGAGGAATTTCTTTTGGCTCAACTGGCGTTTAGCATATAATTCTGGGAAAAAATGCATGAAAAATCGAATCATCGGTCTTCTGAGAGAGCTGGTTAAGATAAATTCCGTCAATGCAACGCTTTCAGGCGGACCCGGAGAAAAAGAAATCTCCGGATTCGTTGCGCGGTATCTCACTAAACTCGGGTTAGATCCGGAAATCCAACCGACAGATTCCCATAGGGCCAATGTTGTCGCCATCATACCGGGAATCAACCCCAACGATACACTTTTGTTGAACGGTCATCTCGACACCGTCGGCGTGGAAGGTATGGATGCGCCTTTCAACTTAAGGCACGAGGGTGACAAGCTTTACGGCCGCGGCACTTACGATATGAAGGGGAGTATTGCCGTTATGTTGTTGCTTGCAGAATATTTCACCCGTCACTCGCCGCCCATATCCGTTCTGTTCACTTTTGTGGTCGACGAGGAAGATAGAAGTGCCGGAATGGAGTATTTGGTTAAACGATGGCTTCCGGAGTTTTTTCCCCTCCCTTTTGGCGGCATATTTCTGGAACCCACCGAACTGGACATTGGCGTGAGTCATAAAGGCGTATCCTGGTATGAAATAGAAGTGTTCGGCAAGGCGGCTCACGGAAGTCGACCTTCCGAAGGTGTTGATGCTATTCTGCCGTTAAGATCCGCGCTGGCGGAACTGAACGACATCCAATCTGAGCTGCTCAACAGCGAGGCAGATCCTTTGCTGGGGCATGCAACGCTTCACGCAAGTATCATTGCCGGCGGGACTGCTTTGAGTGTGATTCCCAGAAGATCACGACTTCAATGGGAGAGACGGACCCTTCCAGGAGAATCTCAAACCCGGGTCGATTTGGAACTGGAGCGCGTTATCCAGTCGGTGAAAAGTTTTCCGGGAGATCATCATGTGAAGGGACGAGAAATTTTTGTAAGACCGCCGTATAAAGTTTCAAAGGCGGCAAAAATATTAACGTGTCTGCAAGACGCTTCCCCGCACTCGAAACTTGTCGGACTCTCCTTCTGGTCAGACTCAGCGCTATGCGGGCAGGCGGGGATCCCTTCCGTTTTGTTTGGCCCCATCGGTCATGGCGCACACGCAGTGGATGAATGGGTAAGTTTGAAAAGCCTGATCCGTGTCTACGAAATATTGAAAAAACTTATCGTGTCTTTTGAAGTTCCTGTAACCTAAATTGAGCGATTATCGATGGTTCCTGAGAACATCAGCCAGACGACGGGCAGCGGCCTCTAATTCCGGTGTGTCATAAAAGGAAAAGCACAGACGGACATAATTCTTGAGACTCTGCCGGCTTGAAAATCTTACGCCCGGTTGAAAACCAACATTGTGCTGACGGGCTTCTGATAGAAATGCTTCAGCATCTGTCTGTTCGGGCAGACGCAGCCAGATGAAAAAACCGCCGTTCGGCTCGCTGAAGCTGGCAGAACTTCCAAGATGCCGCCGCAAAGCGGCGCTTAAAAAGACCATCCGTTGACCATACACCGTTTTCAGCTTGATCAGATGGTCGAGCTGCAGACCCAGCTCCAGGGCACTTTGAACCAGTTTGGAAGTAAAGGGGTTCAATCCGCCGCCGCTTTGGAGCAAGCCGCTTTTGACCAGCCGGTGGCGCAAAGCTTGATTCGCCTGAATCCAGCCCAGTCGTAAGCCAGGGGCAAGGATTTTAGAAAATGACCCGATTGAAAAGATCATCCCCCCATCGGTGTAGTTGGCCAGCGGTTGCGGAGGGGCAGTGTCATAGGCCAGTAAATGATACACCTCATCGGCAACAATTAATAAATTGTGCTCTTGGCTCATCTCAACCAGCCGTTCCCGGCGGGCAGCGGAAAGGGTGATACTGGACGGGTTGTGAAACGTTGGGATGGTATAAAGGAACGCCGGATTGTGTTGTGTCAGATTTTCTTCCAACGCCTCGACGATCAAGCCGTCTTCATCCATGGGCAGGCCGATGATGTTCAGTCCATGGTCTCTAAAGATCTTAAGAGCCAAAAAATAGCTCGGCTCTTCCACAAAAATGGTTTCACCGGGTTTGGTGAAAAGGGTGCAGATCAAATCGAGTCCCTGGGAGGCCCCGGCTGTGACAAAGAGATCGTCGGCATCAACGGGTTTATGATAGTGTTCAGTCAGAAACCGGGCCAGTGCGAGTCGAAAATACCCGTCCCCCGATTCCGCACCGTATGCCAGAAGGGACACGTCGTCATGGCTCAGGCGATGTTCGGCGGCATTTTTCATCAAAGCCAGGGGCAGCAGTGACGGATCGGGCTGACCGATGCCGAGGTGAATCATCCCCGGCGGAATGTCGAGTTGGGTGGTTTGAATGGTCTGCAACGTCATATCCTGTTTTAATGGGTCACATTTTTAAAAGAATTAAATTTTTGATGAACTCGTAAAAAGTCTGATTTTGCTCGCTCCGCAAGCAATTTTGGGATTCAGGATTCGCCTGGCTAAATTGCAAGAACTCGGGCTAACGCCCTCAAACAGCTTGCAATTTTTAACGCCAGACGAGTCATGAATCCCAAAATTGCTCGATGTCGCTCACAAAAGACTTTTTACGAAGCCGTCAATCATGGGCTGCTCAAAGAAGTGCCTAAAATTAAAATTGCTTAAAATGCCTAAAGTTAAGAATGACAATTAGTTAACAAAAAAAAGGATTCCAGAATCTTGGTTCATTTTAAACTTTAGTTCACTTTAGGCAATTTCCCGGTTTACCCGGGTCAGGAGAATTTATAATATGTCAGACTGGGAACCCAAAATCGTCAGTTTCTTATGCAACTGGTGCAGTTATGGTGCCGCTGATCTTGCAGGTGTCAACAGGATGGAATATCCGCCAAACATCCGGGTAATCAGAATCCCCTGTACAGGTCGGATGAGCCCGAAATTTATTCTGGCCGCCTTCAGACAGGGCGCAGACGGCGTATGGGTATCCGGGTGACATCCCGGAGATTGCCATTACCTGGAAGGTAATTACTATGCACGCAGAAAATTTGCTTTATTTAAAAACTTCATTGAATATATGGGGATCGAACCCGGTCGCCTCCATTTTTCATGGATCTCCTCTGCAGAATCGGTAAAATTTGTGGATGTCGTCAAGGAGACCGTGGGGGCCGTCAAAGCGCTTGGGCCGAATAACAATTTTAAAAAAACAAAAGCTAAGGTCGCTTAACATGTTCGCCTACATAGAAAAAATTAAAGAAATATCGAATCGGCTATTCAAAGAATCCACGGTTGATCTAATTATCGGGTTCAGAAAAGGAACGGTGCCGATGATGAACGAACCCTGTTTTGCAAAAACGCCGGAAGATGTTGACGGTTTCGTATGGGACAGCAACTGCGGAATTAATCTGGCGAACTACCTTGCCAACAGGAAGGAAAAAATCGGTATTGTTTCAAAGGGGTGCGATTCCAGAAACATTGTGACCCATATTATCGAAAATAAAATCAAACGGGATCAGATCGTAATTATCGGCGTCCCCTGCAAAGGAATGATCGACCGGCACAAAATCGAAGCCATGTTTGATACCGAAATCGAAGCGGTCACTGAGGCCGACGGCCGAATAAATATCAAGGGCGACGGTGTCGAAAAAACCATAGATAAAAAAGATGTCCTGCAGCAAAACTGCACCATCTGTTCTCACCGCAACCCGGTCATCTACGATGAACTTGCCGCCGATCTTGTCGAAGAGCAAACAGATGTGGACAAGTACGAGGATGTTCGCAGAATTGAAGACATGACACCACCGGAGAAATGGGAATATTTCGAGGATCTTCTCTCGACGTGTATTCGCTGCTATGCCTGTAGAAATGCATGCCCACTCTGCTATTGTCCCACATGTTTCGTGGATGAGTCACAGCCCCAGTGGGTGGGCAAAAGTCAAAACCCCACAGACATAAGGACGTTTCACTTCTTAAGAGCATATCATTGTGCCGGTCGGTGCACCGACTGCGGTGCATGTGAGCGTGCCTGTCCAATGGGAATTAAGGTCAGACTCTTAACAAAGAAACTGGAAAAAGACTGCCTCGAGCTGTTCGACTGGGAGTCCGGTTTGACCCTGGAAAAACGGCCGCCTCTGGATACTTACAAACCCGATGATCCGGATGACTTTATCAAATAACAAATAGTTGGTTTTTAGTAATGACGGGTTGAGCAAAACACCCGTTACAAAGGGATCGGTGATGAAAGTCATAAAAATTGATAAAAAAAGCTGGGCCCAAGGGCTGAAACGTTTGGCAGATAAATTTCTATTATTCGGCCCGGTACAGCAGAATGAGTTTCATATCTTTAAGGAACTCGATAAAGGTGAGCTTCCGGATTTGGGGTTGCAAAACACACGGCTTTCTCCAAAATCGGTCGTTTACCCCCAGTCGGAAACCATGTTCGAATACACTCTGGATGAAAAACAGGCAGATCATCACATTTTAAAAGAAATTGATAAAGACACTTCGCCCCGGGCGATCGTCGGTATCAGACCGTGTGATGCCAAAGCATTTCTCCTGGTAAAACGGAACTTTGATACACCCGAATATAAAGACCCCTACTGGATCAAAGCTTACGAAGCCACCACCTTGATCGGGTATGCATGCAACACGCCTTGCAGCAACTGCTTCTGCACCACAGCCGGGTGCGGACCGTTTCATGAAGAAGGGCTGGATGTACTCCTGGTCGATGCAGCTGATCATTATCTTGTCCAAATTATGAGTGAAAAGGGAGAAAAATTAATCACAGCGGCCGGCTGGGGCACGGCGGCCGAGGCCGATGATTTGGAAGAACAGGTCCAAACCCTAAAACAGGCCGCGGAAACAAAAATAACCGCCCGGGTTTCCACCGAAAAATTAAAAGATAAAGACACCACAGCACTTTTTGAAGCATCTTTTTGGGAAGATGTGGCTTTTGCCTGTATCAATTGTGGAACCTGCACGTATGCGTGTCCCACGTGTTGGTGTTTCGACATTCAAGACGAAACCTTCGGATCTTCCGGCATTCGCATTCGCAATTGGGACAGCTGCATGTATCCGCTGTTTACCCTTCACGGATCCGGACACAATCCCAGGGACATAAAAATGCAGAGGGTCCGCCAGCGTTTCATGCACAAGCTGAAATATTACGTCGACAAATATGCAAACGGCATTCAATGTGTCGGCTGCGGGCGATGCATCCGTCTCTGCCCGGTGAATATCGATATACGTAAGGTTTGCGATTTGATGAATAGCTTTGAATCTTAATCCTAAGTCAATTCTCAAAGGAGAAGTAGAAGTGCAAAATCCGTATTTGCCGTATCCGGTTCGGATCGAAGAGATCATCACCGAAACCGAAGATAAAAATCTGAAAACATTTAAACTGGTCTTTATAAACCCGGAGGACGAAGAAAAATTTAAATACCAGGCCGGTCAGTTTGCCGAGCTTTCAGTTGCCGGAAAAGGAGAAATTCCCATAGGCATCGCTTCATCTCCCACAGAAAAAGGGTTTTTAATGTTTACCGTCAACAAGGTGGGCCTGGTAACATCCTGTCTTCACAACATGAAGGCCGGAGATATCATGGGCGTCCGTGGACCGTTTGGAAACTGGTACCCCTGGGATATCATGGAAGGCAAGAATGTTGTCATTATCGGCGGCGGGTTTGCTTTTACGACGCTTCGGTCTTCCATAATATATATGCTGGATGCTGCCAACCGACCAAAATTTAAAGATATCCATGTAATATACGGCGCTCGCACGCCGGGCATGCTTCTTTACAGGAATGAACTGGCCGAATGGGAAAAACGCGACGATATCAACATGCATATTACGGTGGATGCTACGGACGATCCAAACTGGAAATATAATATCGGCTTTGTCCCCACCATTACCGATCGGAAGGCCCCCCCCGGCACCCCGGACACCTATGCCATTGTCTGCGGACCTCCCATTATGATTAAGTTTACCCAGCCGGTTTTAGATACGCTGGACTATGCCCATGATCATATTATCATGTCCCTTGAAATGCGCATGAAATGCGGCATCGGAATATGCGGCCGGTGCAACATCGGTAAAGAATACGTTTGTAAAGACGGTCCGGTCTTTACGCTGGACCAGTTGAATCAGATGCCCAAAGAGTATTAATACGTCTCGGAAATTCTACAATTTTTTGAAATTAAAGATTTTTTAATAGCTTCTGGTTTATGCTACTTCCATGGAATATTGGAATAGTGGAATGCTGGGTCGAAGGAACAATATCAATCTGATTCCTTCAGTAACCCATTATTCCATCGTTCCATTATTCCAATTGTGACCTGCCCGCTCGTGCCTTGCAATGGCAGGCGGGGCGAAGCGAACTAACTTGAATATCTTCAACACCCAATTTCTTCTAAGGGTTCGCGGAAAAATAACTTCGCAGAATTGGCGCTCAGATTTGGTTCAGGTTTGGCCGATCCGAGAGAGCAAAACC
>DATKWE010000227.1:0-12659 GCA_035529735.1 Desulfobacterales bacterium
AAATGGAATGAATTTGAAGTTAGAGATATGATTATTAAAGATACCGGTTATACAGAGATGAACAATATAGATTGGGGATATCTGAGGTAGTGTAAATTCTAATAATATCAGTTCTTTTTCCCCAATAACGCTCCTTTTTCCTGTAGTTTTTATTACATTGGTTGGACGATTTGACAGAACTGTCATTACAGGTGGTGTGATGCGTAGGGTTCTGTAATTACGCTGGTATTACATTTTATTGAGATTTCGGCTTTGCTGTAATGAACCTCTGACGGCTCCCTTAGGGACGCAACAAAAAATATAAAAATTATTTGTCGATGCTAACACAATTTTTTCTCGTTATTTCTTACCCTTCTTCTTCCTAAAAAGTGCTATACCTGCTTTGGCAACATCTTCCCTTGTCCTTGGCTTTGGTTTTTTCTTCGGGCATAAAGTCTTATCCTCTTTACGAATAACCTCTGCCATCTTTAACACTGTCTGATATGAAACACCAAATTCATATGTCCACTCGACAGTAGTCTTATCGTCCCACTCTGCTATCATCCTGGATATATCTTCTGGTGTTAGAGACTTCTTTGGCGCTCTTGCCTTTTTCTCTGATGCTTTTTCATCCTTCTTTGTCATGGGTTTATCCTCTTTTAATAGTTTTTCATAATCTATATGTTTTTGTGATGGTGCTTTAATCTTTTCATCCATTCTTTTTAGTTCTGCTTTTGTTGGAAGTTTAGAGGTTCGCTTTATTACAGTGGGGTATGGTTCTTTTTTCTTTTTCATATCTACCATCTTTTTAGTAATAGTATTATAGTTTAGAAAAGGTGTCTATGTTCTGGTGATTATGATTATGGATATACTTTTACTGATTGTATGTCAATATGTATTTTATTTTACTATCCAGACGCTCCCAGATGCGATTTAAGGTATGTATTTTGTGTAAGGCATAAGGTAGGTATGGGTTTTTCTTATGACATGGTATTTGGGTTTAATATTATTATGTGATTATGGATATAAACCTGCTGATTTCAGTATATCGGTGGGCTTTCTGTGTCTCTTGGTTGGATAGAATTCCGATGCTGACACAATTTTTCGATAAAAAATAATAGGTGGGTTAAATTTGGGGTAAGTTTTACCTCATCTACCTCTGGAAATTGAATTCTTTAATGGATTTTGAATTTTTCAAAAACACTCTTTATCTTTTGTAATTATTAGGAAAACCTACTATATCACGGTCTTGTGAAAATTCGTTTTTCAGGTCCTGGGTCAGGCGTTCTTCCTGACGTCTGATAAAGCCCATAAAAATTTTCCTTTCAGGCGACGCACCCCGTTTCCCACGATACGCTATCGGCATATCCCCAGAATAGCCTGTTCCAATACAAGTTTTTGGCTCTGCCTCGTGGACTTCAGTCGGAGATCCGCATCGCTCAGTTTCTCAAAAGCAGCAATCAGCTCATGGGTGGTAAATTTTTCAGATTTTAAGAGCATCTGGTAAATAGGATACGGGTTCTGTGAGTTTTTGGCAATCACGAGATCCGTGGCCGTTGGGCTGCTTTTCTTTTTCCGCCCCTTTTCTGATCTGGGTTTATCCATACCCACATTTTTTGAAAGCAGTTCATCCCATTCCTGGAGCTGATTTAAAATGTCTCGGTCATATCTTTGTACCGCCGGCATAATACTGCTTTTAAATTCCCCGTATTGAATTCCAGAATGCCAAGGCTTGCCATGGGCGCTTTCAATAAAACCTCTGACGATCAAAAGCTTTCTAATCTGATTTGTGATGGCAGCCAGAATCTGAAGCGGGTGAAGATTATCGGATAATAGAGAATCCAAAAAAAAGAGCGAATTTTCAACATTCCGATCTGATACGGCATTGGTGAATTCATATATGGGATCTTTTTTTGTCCGCTTCAGAACATTCTCCGCATCATCTTGGGTAATCTTTTTTCGATCGCCCACATACGCGATAAGTTTATTGAGGTTCTCGGAAAAGATCCGAAGGTCGAAGCCGGTCAATTCATACATTGCCTGAAATGTTCGCCGATCCATTGTTTTCCCCGATCGATGGAGCAGGGTCTCCATCTGTTCGGCGAGGACGGCTTCCTGGGCCAGCTGGTCTGCCCTTCGGGCGCCTTTTGGGACGGAACAGTCGATAATCATCCCTTTTTTTTGTATGATTTTATAAAGCTTTCGGCGTTTATCGACCATATCGGTGGTAATGATCAGATGGTTTCCTTTTGGAAATCCTTTTTCAACGGCATTCTGGAGAAGGGCTGCATTATCTCCTTCGGACGATATGGAAAGCTTTTTATCCGTGCAATACTCAACGATTTTATCGAACCATTCGGTATCGCCGAACTTTTCCGGATCGACCTTCAATGTTTTGCTTCTATTCTCCCTGCTGATGTCATCAAACGTCAGGTTCAAAAGTCCCATAAGACTCAAAAGATATTTCGCCGCCGTTTTCATGTTTTCCGCATCGAATGCCTCTTTTGCCTTTTCAAGAAAACTGCTCTCATCCAGCTTTGAATAGAATATCTTGGAATCGATAATGGCAACGACCTTTGTCCCGGACAAAAGTGCATAGGTGTTGACCCGCTCGATGGCCGCTTTAATATTTTCATGGGTGCCGTCAACCGGGTCATAGTTGAGGCTCCTGTCTTTTGCAGGAATCAGTGCATCCAGAAGGGCCTCGAGCGCGATATTCCACAGCAATTCTTCTCCGTGGATCAGATACACCGGTGCAGCAGCCTCGGTTTTTCGATTTTCTTCCAATCCTATCAAATATTTTTTGAGTTCTTTATAAGGGATTTCAGACATGGTGTTCAATTGTCAATTTACGATCGAATATTGATTTTTTTCTCAGGTAAGGTTTATTATTCAAGTTTCACAATCCTAACAAAAAAAATGTCTGATTGCTGGTTTTGCGCGTTAGCAGGCGCTGGAGACTCGAGTTAATTATTTTTTTCCAAATAACCAATAACTAATAACCAATAACTGCCTCTATTGCGGCATTTTTCTAAAAAGAAGATGAAACAAAAAAATACCCATGCCAAAGGATATGGCACTGTCGGCGATATTAAAAGCAGGCCAGTGGTAGCTTCCGATGTAAACGTCTAAAAAATCAACAACCTTTCCAAAGCGAAATCTATCGATGAGATTGCCGATGGCACCTCCGAACACCAAGGCAAAAGCTGAAGCAAGCCAAGGGTGTGTCTTGGGGGTGTTTTTATAAAAGTAAAAAATCAGGCATACGGCCAATGATGAAATCACGATAAAAAGAACACTGCGCAAACTCGAACTTTGATTTGCCATAAATCCAAAGGCGCCGCCGGGGTTAAGAATGTGGGTGATGTTGAAAAACCCGGGTATCACCGTAATGGAGTGATGAAGTAGAAGTTTGCTTGAGATTAAAAATTTGGTTATCTGGTCAAAAACGACCACCAAACCGGAAATGAGCGCAAGTTTCACATATTTGCCGAATCTGAAACTCGATCCGCCTGAAAAAATAGAACACACTTTTATTTTACTCCCAAAATCGACGGTTGGGTGAAAAGTCCATCAATTCTGCTAAATTTCTTCAGGAGAAATCCGGGTTAGGGCATCCTGACACCGGCTGCAGATTGTCGGCCGTTCTAAATCTGTTCCCACGGAAATATCATGCACCCAGCACCGTTCGCATTTAACGCCTTCAGCAGAATCAACCTTAATGGCCAAGCCATGGACATCATGACATTCAAAAGCCCCGGCAGGTTTTTCCCCTTTGATCAGATGGGTCTTTGAAACAATAAATATGCTTCTTAAGTCATCTTTATACGGATAAAGTCTATCATAAAGGTCATCATCTGCATAGAGCGTAACGACGGCATCGAGAGAATGTCCGACAATCTTTTTAACTCTTGCGTCCTCGAGTGATTTTGTAACCTCTCCGCGTACTTCGAGCAGTTGTTTCCAATTTTCTGCCAGCCGGTCATCCTTCCAGGCTTCATTGACCATTGGAAGAGAACTCAGGTGAACGCTTTCAGCATTTTCTTTACGACCCGGCATGTAATTCCAGATCTCTTCTGCTGTAAAAGCAAGGATCGGTGCCATTGTCCTCGACAGCGAATCCAGAAGAATATAAATGACGGTTTGCGCGCTTTTTCTCCCCGATGATTCGGGCGGAGAGGTGTATAACCTGTCTTTGAGAATGTCCAGGTAAAACGCGGAAAGATCGACGATGCAGTAATTGTAGAGGGCATGATAAATAATGTGAAATTCGTAAGTATTGTAAGCGTTCCATGTCCGTTCAATCAGCTCCTGAAGCCTGTGCAGTGCAAATCGGTCGATTTCCGGCATCGATTCATAGGGAACCATGTCCTTTGAAGGATCGAAATCAAATAGATTGCCGAGCATAAATCTGCTGGTGTTTCTTATTCTCCGATATGCATCGCTCAACTGTTTCAGAATATTTTCAGAAATGCGAACATCATCCCTGTAATCAGATGCAGCCACCCACAGACGGAGGATCTCGGCACCATGTTTTTTAATAACCTCTTCCGGAGCCACAACGTTTCCAAGGGACTTTGACATTTTTTTGCCTTTTGCATCGACAACAAATCCGTGAGTCAGAACAGATTCATAGGGCGCACGCCCCCGTGTCCCAACAGCCGTAAGGAGCGAGCTATGGAACCATCCCCGGTGCTGATCAGTGCCTTCAAGATAAAGATCGGCCGGCCATTTCAAATTTGAACGTTCTTCAAGCACCGCTGCATGGCTTACACCGGAATCGAACCATACATCCAGAATGTCATCCTCTTTTACAAAGGTGTTGTTGCCGCACGTATCACATACAACATCTTCGGGAAGTAATTCCTTTACCGTCTTTTCAAACCATATATCGGCACCATGTTCCTGAAAAAGTTTATAGATGCGCTGGATTATCTCTTCATTCAAATACAAAGATTCGCATTTCTCGCAATAAAATATAGCGATGGGAACACCCCAGGCGCGCTGTCTGGAAACGCACCAATCCGGACGATTTTCGATCATGCCGTAAATTCTTTCTCTTCCCCAATTGGGGATCCATGTCACCTTGTCGATCTCTTCAAGGGCATTCTTTCTTAATCCCGTCTTGTCCATAGATATGAACCACTGGGGTGTGGCCCGAAAAATCACCGGCTTTTTACACCGCCAGCAATGGGGATAAGAATGTTCCATTTCCTCCCGGAGGACCAGTGCCCCGTTTTCCTGAAGCTTGGCAACGATATCCGAATTGGCTTCGAATACAAATCGGCCGCTGAACAGGTCGGCTTCTTGCGTAAAACAGCCCGTATCATCCACAGGGGAATACGCCTCCAAATCGTATAGAAGGCCCACTTCATAGTCTTCACGCCCGTGGCCGGGAGCCGTATGAACACAACCGGTTCCGGCTTCCAGAGTTACATGCGAGCCTAAAATTATCAATGATTCACGGTCGTATATGGGATGTCGGCATTTCTTCCGTTCAAGACTGTCAGATCCCATTTCGGCAAGGATGGAAAAATCAGAAAATCCAAAGGATTTCATACATCCTTCCACCAGCTCCTTGGCCAGAATCAGCACGTCCCCATTTTTCGTATCCACAGCAGCATACGTAAAATCCGGGTGCAGCGCTATGGCCAGATTTGCCGGAATGGTCCAGGGCGTTGTTGTCCAAATAACCACAAACACGTCTTTTCCGGCCAGCCCGGGAATCTGGCCGCTTAAATCATCTTGCACCGGGAATTTAACAAAAATCGATGGTGACGATTCATCATGATATTCGATCTCTGCTTCAGCAAGGGCCGTTTGGCAGCTGCAGCACCAGTATATCGGTTTTTTACTTCGAAAAAGGCTGCCATCCAGCGCAAATTTACTGCACTCATGGGCAATGGTGGCTTCATACGCGTAATTCATGGTCAAATACGGGTTTTCCCATTCACCCATGACACCCAGCCGTTTGAATTCTTCTCGCTGTATATCGATATATTTTTCGGCATATGCCCGACACGATCTGCGAATTTCGGCCTGGGTCATTTTTAATTTCTCGGCCCCCAATTCTTTTTCAACATTGTGCTCAATGGGAAGCCCATGGCAATCCCAGCCCGGAACATAAACAGCGTCAAATCCGGACATTTGCCGTGAACGGACAATAACATCCTTCAAGATCTTGTTGAGTGCCGTACCGATATGAATATGGCCGTTGGCATAGGGCGGACCATCGTGCAGAATAAACAGGTCACGGTCCAGGGAAGATTGCCTGATCTTTTCGTATAAACGGTTTTCTTCCCATGATTTCAACTGTTCGGGCTCACGATTTGCCAGGCGGGCCTTCATGGGAAATTCTGTTTTTGGCAGGTTGAGCGTTTTCTTATAATCCATATGTCCTCCGGAATCGGACTTTATTTTATCTAAAATCCGAACAATAAGTTTAAAACTCGAAAAATACTTTTAAATCCATTTAGTGTCAAGAAAATACCTGCCGGCCGTATATTATTGAACCGCCCCTATCAAGCTTCTCGCGTTTGAATGGTTAGAAGCTGTGTCAAAACCTCCCATTCATTGGTTCGAGCCTTTTGTAAAGCGCTCAGCTCCCTGCCGCAGTTCAGCAAAAAGCCCGAACAATTTTTTGTTCGGGCTAGGAACTTCTATACCTGAAATCGGTTTTGACGGTTACGTGAAAAGTTAGTATATTCCAAGATTTTTCAACACATCATTGACACCCAGTTTTTTGATTTTCAATCTTAGAAACTCGGAAATTGTGGGCTGATACGGCTTGACCTTGAGATACATAGCGGCTTCCGTAGGGGTTCTTCCACCTTTTTTATTATTACACGGCTTGCAGGAAGCGACGCAGTTTTCGAAGCTGGTTCTGCCGTTCCTCGATTTGGGAATGATATGATCGATGGTCAGTCTTCGGCTGTCGTATCCGCAATAGGCACATTTGAATCCATCCCTGACGAGAACATTCTTTTTGCTGAAGGGCACCCTATTGAGATATAATTTTCTGATAAGGTTTACCAGCTTCATTACAATAGGAACTTTGACTACAATGCCTTTCGCCGTTCTGATTATCCTTTCAGATTGCCTTAAAACCTGCACCTTGTCTTTTGCGATCAGGCACATGGCCCGTTTCCAGTTCACCATACTCAGAAAGGTGTAATCGGCATTCAGCAAAACACATTGATCCATATCCTTCTCCCAGGTTCAAGTTGCCAGTGCTTTATACATGATTTTGAAAAACAAATCAATATCTCTTTAATTCCCATTTTTTTTTCGGGAGTGTATTTATAGATCCCTTCACCCGACGCCGTCACTTTTTCCACGGCAATATACAACCCGAGCGAATAAAGTGCTCCGACGAAGGCACGGTTCTAAACCCTCTGGAATGCGTGATACCCTGGGCGGCCCAAGAACGAGAAACCTGTTTGTCGGATATATTTTTTCCTTTGACAGACCGATCTCTTTTTCATATGTTGACACAGAGTCGGCGTTCAATTCCAATTATTGACGGATTCACAAAAAAATCCTTTCTACTGACACAGAACTCAGGGGTTTCGCCCCTTTGGGCAGATTCGACATTCCTAAAAGATAATCTATATTTTTCCCACCGTGGTGGGACAGAAAATATCAAGGCAAAGGGTTAGGAAAAAACGTTTTGAAAATGCAGGTTCTTTAACACAGGAAAAGGAGGTCAAGGATGAGGAATAAAATTGCAGCCCCGCTGTTGGTTATCATCGCTCTTTTGTTGGTTTTTGGCCAGGTCGGTTTCGCCCAGGATATGAAAGGAAAATTCGGCATTGGAGCCAGAGTGGCTTATGCCAATTATAATGGCGATGACTTGGGTTTTGGAATTAGTGCAAATATTAATGAAACTGCCATGTATGAAGGAAATCTTACCTATTTTGTTCATAACTATTGTTCTTTTGAATTGGGTGTTGATTATGCTAAACCAGATATGGATTTCAAATCCTCCCTGGGCATATTGGAGAATGTCGGCGAATTGGAACAGATTCCAATTCTGTTGACCGTGCGCTTCCATTTCTCCACGATGCCTAAGGTGGGTCTCTATCTGGGTGGCGGCGTGGGGTATTATTTAAATGATTTTAGTTCGTCAAGTTCAGTGTTTCCGACGGATTATGACATTGACGACAGTTTTGGGATTCATGCCAATGCCGGTTTTGAATACTTTTTAAATGAACATTTTGCCTTGAATTTCGACTTGAAATATATATGGAACGGCGCTGATGTCAAAATAACAGGTCCTTCCCCTTACGTTCAAGAGGACACGGTTGATCTGGACACATTCTACGCCGGAGTGGGTCTTAAGTTTTACTTTTAAAAAATTGAGGCCCGATCGGGGACAGACATAGACTCTCTCGAGAAAACCCAAAGAAAAAGGGGTTAGCCGTGTTTTGCTAACCCCTTTATTTTATTGGTGCCCGGGACGAGAATTGAACTTTCCGTAGGGTCTCCACGGTGTGCACCTCCAAGCCACCCTCCTTCCACCTCTTTGAAGATAGAATAGAGGGTTGGCAAGGGTGGGTCAATTTTGGACCCCGATTCACATTCAAGGCTTTGATATAATATATCCTATCAATGTTTTTGAATCATTTATGGCATTTTGTTTCTAAGCATTGTCTTCTTCTTATGACAAATCCTATTTCTTGACATAATTTTCTTTTCACTAATTTACGAGATTTGTCGATGGATGCTCTGATTTTTTACCGGTCATTAGAATTTTAAAAATTATCGAGACTATTTAAATTTTTCGGAAGATTTTCTCATTATTCTCAAAAGATCAATTTGTTAAACCGACATTCTAAAACTTGAATCTAATGGATTTTTCCTATATAAAAGGGATAATAGAGATTTCGGTTATAAACCTCGGTTTTCAATAAGTTGTGATTGAGGCACGTAACCTTGACCGGGAAACCGGAATTAAGGGAAAGTGACAAACACAAGATGTAGGGTCGGCGGAGAATTTGGACTGGGGTATAATTTTCAACTGGAGCTATCGATATTTATTTATCATCTCAACCTATCGAAACTAAAAGATATCTGATAGTACGCCACGAGCGCACTTTTAAATATAAATTAGAAGTGTGCGTAACTGCACAGGAGATGAGGGTGTGTTGGCCCCTCGGAGTCGGCTTGCAGGAGCAGGCTCCAAACCACCTCAAGCTGCATTGATAAAGAGCCAGGGTGGTGAGCGTTAAGGAAAAGGCATACCTGAAGTATGGCAGCTGGGGATCAGAGAGACGAGTGCAAACAAACCACTGAAAGAGCGACTTTTGAGGGAACTCAATTCTAATAGCACCTATTCGGATGGAAGCTATAATGACGATATGGACAACATACGTGAATTGCTGTTATACGTCGATAAGTGGAGCAAGCCAAAGGTGCTGATAGGCTTGGACCAAAAGATAAGGGGATTAATAAGTGAATATGTACACTAAACGTATTGACGATGTTTCATCTACTCAGCTATTGCAGACGGAAAACTCACAGCCCGAAGTATCATGCAAACCTTCGTCTGTATCTCCCGCACCGAAAGCCCTTGCCGAACGTATCAAGGAACTCAATTGCCTATATGGCATTTCCAACCTATTGGAGAACCAGGATGTTTCCCTGCCTTGGATTATGCAGCGCGCGGTTGAATTGATCCCCGCCGCCTGGCAGTATCCGGAAAATGCCTGTGCACGAATCACCTTAGAAGGACAGACGTACACATCACAAAAGTTCAAACCGACGCGTTGGTTTCAAAATACCCGTATCGAATTAAACGACAAGTGTGTAGGCGAAGTGTATGTCTATTACCTTCAGGCACCTCCCGTGGGCGATGGCGGACCATTTCTAGTAGAGGAAGACCGTCTGCTCAGGGCAATAGGGGAGCGTCTGAGCAAAGTGCTTTGGCTAAAGCGTTCCGAAGAAGCACTTAAGGAAAGCGAAGAGCGCTATCGCGTGCTGACAGAACAGGTGTCAGAAGGTGTCGCACTTGTCCAAAATTCCCATTTTTGTTATGTAAATCCAGAGTTTTGCAAAATTTTCAATGTCCCTTTGTCAGAAGACTTGATCGGTGGGTTGGTACACAATCCACCTGCGGGTGCGGCCGATGAAATCGTTCGCATCTACGGGCCAAGAGCGGGCGGTATCACCAAAGTCAGGATTGAGGACATTCATCGGCTAACCCGTTCAGAAAAAACAATCTGGATTCAGGTCTGTCACAGTCCAATTACTTTCCAGGGCCAACCGGCACTGCTGTCTACCTTCAAAGATGTTACAGAAATCAAAGAGCAGCAGATGGCTGCCCAACGCACGGCAGATTTGTTAAACCACGAAAACCGCTTGCTGCGCTCGTCTTTGAAGGAACGTTATAGGCTTGGAGATATTCTCGGCCGTTCAGCAGCCATGCAAAAGGTTTATGAACTTATTTTAAAAGCAGCGGCAACGGATGCGAACGTTGCAATATTTGGGGAATCCGGTGTCGGCAAAGAACTGGTGGCCCGTGCCATACATGACCATAGCTATAGAAAGAACAAACAATTTGTTGCCGTTAACTGTAGTGCAATCCAAGAATCTCTATTCGAACGGGAATTTTTTGGGCATCGCAAAGGCGCATTTTCCAGTGCCCATACAAATTCTCCAGGCTATCTGGATATGGCCGATGGCGGAACCTTGCTTCTTGATGAAGTCAGCGAATTAACCATCAATATGCAAGCCAAGCTTTTGAGGGCTATAGAAGGGGACGGTTACCGACCGGTGGGCAGCGCAGAAACCATTTCGTCTGATTTCCGTATTATTTCGGCCTCGAATACTGTTTTGGGCGATAAGGTGAGCAACGGCGAAATGCGCAATGATTTTTTCTATCGCATCCAGGTGATACAAATTCTACTACCACCATTACGTAACCGTAAGCAGGATATCCCGCTGCTGGTAGAACACTTTTTACGGAAAATGAAAAACCCTTCCGGGACTGTAAGAGTCTTTGGCCGAATCATGGATCATCTCATCGAATATGACTGGCCCGGTAACGTCCGCGAGTTGCGCAATGTGCTGCAACGATATATTACCTTGGGGCAACTCGAATTCCTTTCACCCAGTCCACAGGATAAAATGGCACCGATCACATCTGACTTGCACTTTCGCGATGCTGTTCTGCGACTTGAAAGGTCTCTAATTTCCAAAGCGCTTCAACAAACAGGAGGTAACCGTACCCAAGCCTCTGCCCTGCTGGGTATATCTCGCAGGGCGCTCTTTCGGAAGATGTCCAAACCTTGAGTGCCCAAACCGCCCTCCTCGTGGGCGAAAACGCCCATGCAACATTTACATATATTTTAAGTAGTTATATTTCTTTCCAGCATCTCGGGCGGGCGTCTTTTTCCCACCACCGCTCTTGCGCTCTCCTGTATAGAAACATATTGCCTAATTAAATCATTTGGTTATATCCTTTTAGCCGATTTGGCATCCTTCTTGCTCTACAACAGCAGTAAAGAATATAGCGTGGCTTAATATTCCTGGACCCTGATGAATCGCAGAAAAAGCACGCTCGGAGTCATTGCTATGGAACTGGTCATGAACAAAGCTTCCGGCAAATATTTTATTGTCCTTGATGATACGGGAGGTATCGATTTTCTGGTGATTACACCGGTAGGAAAGGTCATGCGGCTCGAACGGCATCTGTTCGGCCCTTTAGATATTGTTGATCACACGAAGGTCCGATGGCGTCACAGGCTCACGGAACCGCAATTGAAAAAATATGAGGAATTTTTTGATTCGTGAAGCCGCCGGGATTGAACCCCTGGACCATATCTGCACGCATCAATGGAGACCTTTAGAAACACGCACATACAGGAAGGGAGAATCTCAATGACACATGACCCCTTTGGAAACCTTCGCGAATGGGGGCCGGCTCTCGAACTTCTCGATGGATTGGATAGCAGCGGCAAATTGGCCGAATGTCAGCGCGGTCTGGCCCGGATACTACGCTACAAAGGCAACTGGCGTCTTCGCGAGGAGGTGTTAAAACGGATCGGAGGGATTCCGTTACCATCAGATGAACTGGCTGGGCAGGTGCTCACTATTCTCGCAGACGACAACATTTACTACGATGCAAGAATTCTTGCGAACAATGCCTTAATTCAATGGTTGAAAAACAGCCAAAGCAGGTTGCATCAAGAATTTATCCCGGAGATCCGAAAGGTGATCGAAAAACTCAGCAAATTGCCCCAACCCCCATTATTCGACGAAGCAATAAAGAAACTTGATTCGGAAATTGGCCTGCCAGAGCCGTTGCAGAATTAATTCAGCCAAAATCATATCGAAAAAAGGAAACTAACAATGGTTGAGGAACTTCACATCTATGGAATTTGTACTACCTGTAATAATCACCCTGTGTGCCGTTCATTTCAGAACAGTTTGAAGGTAGATCGCCCGGTTTTGCATTGCGATGAATTTGACAACTTTGTTCCCGGCATGGAAATCGATGCTGATGAAAATGAGAAAAATGATTCTTATAAACCGCAGGTCCATATCGATGAAATGATTCCGGGAAGATCGTTGGGACTTTGTATAAACTGTGAAAATCAAAAAGCGTGTATGCTGCCGTCTCACGCAGGAGGCGTATTGCATTGTGAAGAGTATATTTAATCTGATCGAACCATAACAGA
>DATKWE010000228.1:0-4730 GCA_035529735.1 Desulfobacterales bacterium
ATTAAATCAACAGGAGGCAAAGTGATATGACCGACATTTATAAATTTTTAGCCGACCACCGGATAGAATACGAACGTCATGATCATCCCCCGGTTTTTACGGTTGAGGACGTCCATCGACTGGTTCCGCCACTACCGGCGGCAAAGACAAAAAGTCTTTTTTTACGCGACACGAAAGGATTAAGACACTTTCTGATTATTGTCAGAGGTGAAAAACGGGTCAATTTAAAAGCGCTGCCGGTAATTCTTAACAGCAGCAAATTGCGGTTTGGGTCTCCGGAACGCTTGAAAAAATATCTGGGTGTGGGCCCCGGATCTGTCTCCATTTTTGCGGCTGCAAACGATATGGATAAAGCGGTGGAGATAATTATAGACACCGCTTTATGGGAGTCCGACGCTTTTCAGTTCCATCCCCTCGTAAACACAAGCACCCTGGTCATTTCACGGGATAATATCAAACGATTTCTGGGTAAGACCGGACATGAAACTCAAGTGCTCGAGGTTCCCGGCCTGTAGCATGCAATGCACTTGATTTCTATGCAGGCGCCTTTGGGCAGCGCACTGACCTCCACGACGGCCCTGGCCGGGCGATGCGTTGAAAAATATTCGGTGTATATTTCGTTGAAATCAGCAAAATTGTTCAAATCAATAACAAAAACATCGACGGCAACGACATGGTTGAGATCGTATCCTGCGGCCAGTACCACCTGGCGGAGGTTCTCCAGTGCCTGTCTGGCCTGGGGAACAAAATCAGGACCGATCAGTTCTCCGGTCTCAGGTTGTATGCCAAGCTGCCCGCTTACAAAAAGCCAGGGCGCCACAGCGATCCCCTGAGAATACGGCCCGATGGCCGCCGGCGCTCGATCTGTTTGAATCACTTTGCACGCCATAATATCCTCCCAGTTTGTTTACGATCAATTAGTTTCTTAGTTGTAAATTTTGTGTTTTTACTGGCAAAAAATATTTTGCGACCTTTGTAAAGGCATACGTATTAAAGCGTTGCGACGATCTGAGCGGTCGCTCAACTTTTTTCGAAGAAAAAAAACATAAACTTCATAATTCGATATTCCTTGTTCGATATTCGATATTCTAACTGATAAAAACCTATTTGGTTCCGGCTTGTCCGGGTTAGGGTTTTAGATTGGAATATCAATACTACCAGTCATAGAGAATTTCCCAATGATCCTGAAATGACCCGTCTTTCTGGGTGTAATGATACGATAGCGTTTTACCTTGGCCCACTCCCGTATTTTTGCCTTCTCTCCAGTACCGCAAATAAATGGCCGGAAGTAAACCCAAAGCACCTTCGGAACTGCCTGATCTCGCGGGGTCCTTCAGCCACACTTCTTTTTGCTCGATCACCTTCCAAACAGATCCGGAGACTTTGCTTCTGACCCTTTCACCCACATGGGGAAGCGCCAGCTTCTCCCGTAACTCTTTAAACCGGTACATGGAAAGTTCGCCGTAATCTAGAACTTTTTCACCAAAAATCATAATGCCGATGGCCCCAATGGGCGCCGTTAGGAGAATGGACAAAACCGCGACAGCCAGAATTACCTCTCCCGAAGCGACGCCGGCCGCAAGGGGAACCGCCCCAATGGCAGCCTGGACAGTGGCCTTGGGAATGTACGCCACCACGCAAAAAAGCCTTTCTTTCCAATCAAAAGGCGTCCCAATGAGTGACACATACGTACCGACACTTCTAAAGATAAGACCGATGAAAATAACCAGGGTTCCGGCCAATCCTGCTTTCCAGGCCACATGAATGTTCACCTGGGCCCCCACCAGAACAAACAGCAAAAGCTCTGCAAATATCCATAGTTTCTTTAGTTTCTGAGAAATAATATGTGCGACGGGCTCTGATTTTTCCAAAATGACAAACCCGATGGCCATAACGCCCAGAAGGCTTGCCACAGGCACATACGCTTCGCAAACCGATTCCATCCAGGTAAGAACTATGGCCACCCCCATGACCATCATCGTCCGTTTAGGAGGACGCCAGTCATATTTTGTAAAAAGACGGTACAAAAAATATCCGGGAATGATTCCTACGATAATCCCCAGTGTGATGGAAATCGGAATTTCAGCCAGCTGAATAAAAATATTGCTCTGATCTCCACCGTACATGCCTAAAAATACGGTAAACAGAACGATAACAAAAACATCATCCAACGAAGAAGCACCCAGGATCAGGGTGGGGATTCCCTTTTTAGCCCCCCGCCCTCGATCCATAAAGTCGATCATCAGGGGAACGACAACTGCCGGAGAGACCGCACCCAAGATGGCCCCCAGAATGGCGGCCTCGAGATAGGTTATATTTAGAAGCCTGGGCGCCACAAGCATAATCCCGCCGATTTCAAAAACAGCCGGCACGGCGCTCATGATAACCGCAGCGCGTCCGACCAGTCTCAAGGCATCCCGGCGGAGTTCAAATCCGGCCCGAAGCAGAATCACGATCAGGGCTATTTTTCTGAAATCTCCTGAAACTCCCATCATTTCAGGAGACATAAAATTCAATACATAAGGACCGACCAGAACCCCGACGATAAGCATGCCGATCAGACCGGGCAATTGCAGGCGTTTAAACAGATAATCAGCGACTAACCCCAAAATGATGATGAGCGCCAAGCTGAAAGCCATCGTTACCTCTTTTTTGGTTTGCCTTTACCCTAACCCGGATAAGCTTGAATTTAAAAGGGGAATGCCAAAATTTCATCCGCGCCGCAAATATGCTGCTGAGCAATATGAATGGCGAATATGGAACAACAAGCGCTTAAAAAATATAGATCCGGGCTAAAAGTGCCCGGCTTTGATTGTCTCCGAAGGAGATTGGCCTTAATTTACATCAACATTGATAGTTCCGTGAAAAGAAAAAGGTTAAACGTGAAAAGTCTATATGTTGTGTAATATTGCCTCTTAATTTACTAAATGTAATCGTTTTACATTTCACGTTTCACTTTTTACAAATTTATCAACATTGGCACGTCGTGTTTTTATCCATCGCGCGTCAACGACCACCCGGAAAACGGGTGGCTTGAATTTTCGGCCACAGGCCGAAAAGGCAAAAGCACGTTAGTGCTTTGATCGTTGCATTTGCCACCGGGGGCAAAGCACCCGGTTTTAGGCAAAAATCAATTTTTCGACTTCATCCAGCAGCGGTGCTTTTAATTCACGCCATTTGGGTTGAATCGCCTTGTCCCCATGCCATTCGAATTCAACGGCATCAAATTTTTCGGGGATATCATGTAACGGATCGACCCCATATTGCTGTTTCGGATAATACTCTACCCAAAACATTCGATGGGGATCGATATTGAACTCCTTTGAAACCAGGGTGGCGATGTGACTGCTGCAGCTTCTTACCGACATTTTACTGTCTTCAACGTCGGACACCACGACAATAATAGGCCTTAAATGCATCAGGCCCTTTTTATCTCCCTTTTTAAGATCATAGATGCGCAGCCTGCATTTCCCGCTACCGAGTTTTAGCTTTCCGCCCCAACCATGCCAGAAAAATATATCATCGTGTACAAGCATAAAATTATCTTGGGCAAAACACTTATCGTGTGTGACCGGGTATTTCGTAAGACGTGCACGAACCGCTTCCACAGGTTCTGGACTGGGATTTAACCCCCTGGCCGGTCCCGGAACCAATGCCCATGCTGTAGTTGGTGGAGCTCAAAACCCGTTCGAGATTCTCGCCGGCGCATTTTGGGCATTTGAGTTCAATTTCTTCATCCTTATTCATGACGAGCATCTCGATAAATTCCTCACATTTTAAGCACTTGAATTCATATATCGGCATATTAACACTCCTTTAGATCCTTGAGCATAGAATTTGTGTTATATTTTTTTTAAAAATATGGATCGACAATGATCTTTTCCATCATATTCACAAAATTGTCAAGGTTCAACAACCCATGCTAAGGAACTTCAAACCGGTTCTAACTCGTGTCCATCCACAAATGGTAGATTTTGTTTCGGGGCAAGGTCTGAGCGATTTTGAAACCGGAGGAATAGCGTGCTATTTTGAGGATTTCAAAAGATCGAAAACGCCGCCCAGGGGCGAAAGATGCCGTTTATGGATGGACACTATTTAATAGGCCCGCCGGGCTTCAATGGCCAATACGCTGGATCATATTTGGGCTGATACCCTGTTTTTTCTTGGGTGGGTTCGGCCGGTTTTTTTTCCGCGGTGTCTGTTTTTGGTTTTTGGATCGCTTCTTTTTCTTTTTCCTTAACTTCGATAAACGTGCCTTTGAACAGGCTCAATCGGTGAGGTTTACCCGGTATGACATAGATTTCAGTTTCTGCGTCTTCAACTTTTAGAGTGTGGGGCCCTGGTGTCACTTCCATGGAAAGGATCGGTGTTTTGCCTATTTTTGAATGATTAAGGAAAACATCGAGCCCGGGAGGTTCGCTGAACACGGAGATGTTTCCGGGTGTTTTTTCAGAGGATTGTAGGATTCGGGTCGGCTTGATTAATTCTCCACCGACAGCTTGAGTCACTGCAACAAACAAAAATACCAGAAAAAGGCCCAATAAAAATAGCTTAGGAAAGATCTTCATAGTAAATCTCCTTCATGAATGAATTTCGTATTCATTTATTTAAAGCATTTTTTCATTTAAATAACAAGTTTTAATGATAGCATTTAATGCTCGTTATATGTAAACTTGTATATCGCCTTGATAGCCTATTTTGAGAAGAGGATAAAGGTTTGAGGTTGGAGG
>DATKWE010000229.1:0-2052 GCA_035529735.1 Desulfobacterales bacterium
GTCCCCGGACCGGGGGAGGAAGTGATCAGCAGAAAAGGCCAAACCTTGGACCGGAAGGTATTCGAAGAGATGCGAACGGAATTTTACGAACTGAGAGGCTGGGATGCCGAGTCGGGTCTCCAGAAGGCTGAAACCCTTGAGGGACTCGGGATGTCCGACCTGGTGATAGATCTAAAAAAAATTGGCTTGATTGAAGGGAGTAATAAATAGGGTCCGATAATTTGGGTTTCAATGAAAACCGGCTTTGGTGGGAGAGACGGAGCTGCTCAAAATTTCTGAAAAATTGAAAGCCTGCAAAAATATGACTGTTGACAAACAATTCCGACTTCAATTACTTAAATGTCAATGGCTTCCACTCATAAATTATTCGCCGTGAATACTCTCTAAAAGTGAATGCTTGGCAATAAGATTGTTTATGAGCAATTTGGGGGGGTGAGTTTCCCCGGGCAGATTGTGCAGCGGCATTTCCTTTTTTACGACAGGGATCATTGAGACTGGGGGCGGTCAAAAACAGCGCGTCGCTATCGTCTGAAAATTTCATAAAATGAAGCGTCACCGGGATGTTAAAAAAAGGAGAACAAAGAATGCTCGATGTTGTAAAGCGTTTTTTCAGTAAAGTCACAGAGGACGAATCCAAGACCATCGAAGATCAGAGGCGTCACGACACACGCGTGGCCGCCTGTGCCCTGTTTGTGGAGATGGCGAGTATCGATGAAACGTTTACCCAAGCGGAGATGGACACCATTCTTTCGATTCTGAAAGAGAAATACGGATTATCCCGGGAGCACGCCGATGCCTTGATTGCAGAGGCCGATAAAGCCCGGGATGAAAGTGTCGACCTGTGGCAGTTTGCCAGACGGATCAACGAGAATTATTCCAACGAAGAAAAAATTGAGATCATTGAAACCCTGTGGCGGATCGTCTATGTCGACGGAAAAATGGACAAGTACGAACATTACCTGATGAACAAACTCGCAACGCTACTGCGTCTTTCCCACGAACAACTGATCGATGCCAAGTTAAAGGTTCTGGATTCCAGCAAAAGTATATAAAATTGATAAATTCTATCGGTGAACTTTTCAATATATTGGATTTAAATAAAAACGGAGAACTTTCCAGATCAGAACTCCATGTATCCGCCCGACGTATGGGGTGGCACTGGGAACAAGCACCGCTTCTTGCGGCTCTCGACCTCCTTGCAGTACGACAGCCCATCTCCAAGAATAAATTCATATCCTATATGACTCAAATTGTTGAAGACTCACAGGGCCCGTTTGGCAAAGTGCTGCTCAATGCCCCCCATTTTTCATCTTCAACTGCTTCAAAAAGGACTGACATTTCAGAACCAAAAATAGGCGTTGTCGGTAACAAGAATTCAAAAAAGCAGCGGTCTAAATTAAACGACCCGCCAACCACTGAAATGATTTCACTTTTAAAACGTATCACCCATCTTGAAGTTGCGAACACCTACCAGAATTTTCTGAAAAATGAAGGGGTCGATAAACTTAAGATTGAAACCGATCGTGCCGTATTTTTGGTTATCGATCCTCAAAGATCTTTTACACAGGGAGTTTGGATGAAATCCATCGGCTCTGAAGCCGAACTCGAAGTTAAACCGATTCAATTGGCATTTGATACCTGTTCTCGATGGATGCATAAAAACTCCGGACGCATTGAAACGATGTTTACGAGATGCCCGTTTCCGCCGTGTAGCTACGACTGGGACGATGCATTCACCGGGGTAATCGATGCGAAACAGCTTTACTTTATTAAACCCGGAAACAGTGTATTATATCCGCCCACCAACGGTTTCCGTGAATGGGTCAAAGGATTTATGGATAAGGGTAAGAAAATATTGGTGATGGCAGGATGTACTTTAAACAGCTGCGTCCGAAAATCTTCCATTGAGACACAAAAATATTTCAAAAACCGTAAGCTTCAAGTTGTTGTGGATTTGAGTATGTCTGGATCGCGTACCAGCAACTTCATACCGTCTTTTTTATATGGCGGGTCGTCCGCTGTGGAATCGGCTGTTCGTGAAATGATGGGTGC
>DATKWE010000230.1:0-5714 GCA_035529735.1 Desulfobacterales bacterium
GCGATGTTCATCCGGCAGCGGATTCGGATATACAAAATAATCGGAATGGACCCTAAATCCTATGGCGGTATCGATATTTACCGCCATTTTCTTTTTCAGCCGGTTCGGAATATCCGTAAGTCTGAATAGATACGTTTTCTCGAACCTGAAGGGTGTCGGTAAATCGAATCTTATGGGGAATTCGGACTTAACCGTCTGCAAATACGCCATCCATAATGCCTCACGATTCAAGGCCGCATTCTCGAAATCCGATCGTGAGCATTTTATGACCAACAGAAGATCGCTCGTAAGGGAGAACACAAGACTCCGGCCCATACATTTCATGTCGCAGCGTGGGTTCAAACCAGTTTTTCTGCAGAAATCATCCCAGCGGATCGACGAAACCCTATTAATTTTCTCCTCGTTTAAAAAAGGTCCTGTTATATCCAGCGGAAGCGAGCCCAATGCCTCGGCCGCCGCCCGGTGTGAAGGTCCGACACAATCCGTGACAATATGCTTGAGACGCTCGATAGATTTTGCCGCCAGGTCCCGATCTTCACAGGCGGACGCAAGAAAAAGGAGGGTTTTTGCCGCTTTTCTGTATAAAAAATAGGACTGCCTCTGGGACGCGTGGACGCTTTTTTGGATCACATTGTGCAACGCATCGACCGTTTTCGATGATGCCAAAGAAGCGTTTTTGTTCAGATCGTATTCAAGCCTGGAAACCGCCATATATGTGGCGGAAAAATCCTGACATGAGTTTAACAAATAATTTTCACTGTCCACAAGATCTACGTGCATTGCCCTGCTTCCGATTCAGTCCGGTTGTTCTGCTTCGATGGACCCCTGAGGTCGATAATTTCAATTCGGTTGTTTGCTTGGGGGTATTTGGGCGAAGGTCCTGTGGACAAAACCACGAATTCTCCATCCACCCCGTGTGACCTTAGCCAGTTTCGGGCAAACTCGTTCCAGGTGTCAGGTGGATCGGGCTCATGTACCGGGTAAATACCGTAAGAAAGTGCAAGGGTTTGGCAGACGGCCTCATCAGCGCTCACTGCCGCAATCCAGACCGGCAATCTGAACCGGGTGATACTTCTCGCGGTTCCACCGCTCAGGCTGGGTACAAGTACCAGGGCAGGAGAAACATGCTCTACAATATTCTCCACGCTCATGGTGAGAAGATCTCTCATGCTGACATCGTCCTTTCGGTAAAATTCTCTCAGAATTTCCCTGACCTTATAACTGGGGCGACTGGGCTCGGTTGCGACTGCGATCTTGACGAGCATTTCCACAGATTCCACCGGATACTTCCCCACGGCGGATTCGCCGGATAACATGACACAGTCTGTGCCGTCGAGGATGGCATTGGCCACATCCGTGGACTCCGCTCGAGTCGGACGCCGGTTATGGGTCATGGACTCCAACATCTGAGTGGCGGTAATGACCGGTTTGCCTTTGATATTCGCCATGTGTATCAGTTTTTTTTGATCCATGGCAATCCGTTCGATGGGTATTTCCACGCCCAGATCACCCCGGGCGACCATGATACCGTCGGCGGCTTCAAGAATTCCATCCAGGCGAGCGTTTGCTATCGAGCGTTCGATCTTGGCAATAATGAACGGATGGTAGGCCAAAGCTGCCGCAGCGTCACGGACGGCCTTAATATCTTCTGCCGACGCGACAAATGATTGGCTCACCACGTCGAAACCCTGTTCCGCAGCAAATTTGAGACATTCGTGGTCGCGGTCCGTAAAGGCGCTGATGCCGAGGTCGATGTCCGGCAAGTTGAGCCCTTTGTGCGATAGCAGTTCGCCGCCGACCACGATCCGACAATGGACGTCTTTTTCTCCCACTGAGACCACCTGTATTTGAATGTAACCATCATTCAGGTACAAAGTGTCGCCGGGTTTCACGGCCTGCGGTAGACGGGAAAAGTTTACGGAAACCCGTTGGCTGTCACCGGCAATCTTTTCCGTAGTAAGGGTGAACACATCGCCGGTCTTCAATTCAATCGGCTCATCAGCGAGCTGGCCAATACGCATTTTGGGCCCAGACAGATCGCCCATTATGGCAATCCGTTTCCCGACTTCACGTGATGCGGCACGGATATTATCGATCACTTGCTTGTGACCGGCGAAATCGCCATGGGAGAAATTGAGGCGTGCCACGTTCATTCCGGCCCGGGTCATTTGTTCGATGACCTCAACCGACTGGGAGGCCGGTCCGATGGTGCAGACGATCTTGGTCTTGTTGGCCGGAAGTTTCATGGGCGCGTTTCTCCAATCTTGCTGTGGCAACAATCGATGGTATCTTGCCGGCACTCCATCGTGGCGTCCTTTGTACTTAGTGCTCAAATGTATTTGCGGAAACCGGCTGAAAAAAACTGTCCCGTATTTTGCTATCCCTTAACATGGTGTCGGATAAGGCCTTCCTGGTTCACGGAGGCAACGAGCTTTCCGTCCTGGGTGAAGACTTGCCCATGGTTCAATCCTTTGGCCCGGCAGGCGGTGGAACTCTTGATAACGTACAAAAGCCATTGGTCCATTCTAAAATCCCTGTGGAACCACAAGGCGTGATCCAGGCTGGCGACTTGTATATTCGGCGCCCAATAACTATGCCCGTGTGGGTAAAGGGAGGTGTCCACCAGGCTGAAATCAGATGCATAGGCCAGCATATATTGGTGCACTTTCGGATCGTCGGGCATTCTGTCGATGGCCTTGAACCATATATACTTAACCGGGTCCCTTTTTTCCGGAGCAAAGGGGTTGATGGGATTCACAGGTCTTAACTCGATCGGCTTTTTGCACAAGATTTTTTCTCGAATCGATTCCGGGATCTTATCCGCCACCTTCATGGCAAGCTCCAGCTCCGATTCTAAACCTTCCGGCCCGATAACCTCCGGCGCCCGGTCTTGATGATCGAATCCGGGCTCGTCGATTTGAAACGATGCCGCCATACTGAATATTGCGCGGCCTTTCTGTATGGCCACCACGCGGCGGGTGGTAAAACTCTTTCCGTCCCGGATGGCATCGACTTCATAAACGATCGGTTTGGTCACATCTCCCATTCGGAGAAAATAGGCATGCAGGCTATGGGCTTTGCGATCCGGCGGTATGGTTTCATAAGCGGCCGATAGTGCCTGGCCCAGCACTTGACCGCCAAACACGCTGCCAAAGCCCAGATCCTGGCTCTGGCCTCGGAAAATGTTCTCTTCTATTTTTTCCAATATTAAAAGCTGCAGCAACTCTTCTAATACGTTGTTCTCGACACAAACATCCATGGTTCTCCTCGTTTACGGCCCTTAAAATTTCATTTTGGAAATCTAAGGTTATCCGCCTTCCGTTGTCAAAGGTACACCCCCAATAGCGCGAAAGTTTGGGATGTCCCCAAAATCCATTAAATCACGGACCAAGGATTGACCGACAGCCCCTGCAAAAGATCTAAAACCGTCAAAGGCTGGTCGATAATAGCGCAGGCCCCACTTTCCTTTAGCTCTTTTGAGGATCGAAACCCCCAAAGCACGCCAACGGGGAACATGCCGGCAGAAACAGCTGTTTTCATATCCGTCGCCATGTCGCCAAGATACAGAAAATTAGATGGGGGAATCGACATTTTTTTCGCGATTTCAAGGGCTCCCTGTGGATTCGGCTTACGGGGAACTGAATCGCGCTGCCCGAAAACAACATCGAAATCCCATTTTGACAGAAAGGCGTTGACACAGGTTTTTGTCATGGCATCCGGCTTGTTCGACAAAATGGCAAGTTTAACGCGTTTGGCCTTCAATCGATCCAAGAGATTGGGTATGCTGAAATAGAGTTTAGACTTTACGTTATAATTGCGACTGTAATCTTCAACATATTCTTTTAGACAGGCATCGATATTTTTATCATTGCGATGTTCTTTGGGCAATGCACGTTCCATAAGGGTTCTCGAGCCATCCCCCACAAACTTCCGGTAAGTGAAGATGGCATGCGTTGGAAAACTATTTTTGGACAGAACCCTGTTGACAGCATCACCGATATCCTCCAGGGTGTCGATCAATGTCCCGTCAAGATCAAAAAGTACGGCTTCAAATATCATTTTTCTTTGTTGCACCCATCCCCTTAAAAAGTTTTATCCTGGTTCCGATTTCAAATGATATGGACTTAATACCCAAAGAACGTCTAAATCCCCATCATAGACTCTGAACGTCGATTCCGTCAACTATCGCGGTCGATGGCAAACGGTGCCCAGGTTTGACAAACCGGCATGACTTCCAAGCGGTTGATATTGATATGGGCCGGCAGGCTTGCAACCCAGTAAATCATTTCCGCAATATCCTCGGCGGTTAAAGGCTGTGTTCCTTCGTACACCTTGGCCGCTTTTTCCCCATCTCCCTTGAAACGAACCACCGAAAACTCGGTTTCCGCCAAACCGGGTTCGATATTGGTTATGCGTATGGGGGTCCCGAACAGATCGGCGCGCAAATTGAGGGAAAATTGTTTTACGAAAGCTTTGGTGGCGCCATATACATTTCCTCCCGGATACGGCCAGTCACCTGCAACAGAACCGATGTTGACAATATGTCCTCGATTTCGTTCGACCATGCCCGGCAGCACCGCCCGGGTACAGTACGTCAGTCCCTTGATATTGGTGTCCACCATGGTATCCCAGTTTGAAACATCTGCTTCGTGGGCCGCTTCAAGACCCAGCGCAAGACCGGCATTGTTCACGAGGACGTCCACATCCGAGAATTTTTCAGGCAGATTGGACAGTTCGTTCATCACTGCTTCCCGATTGCGGACATCCAGGGTAACGATGTGAACGGAGGTTTCACCCCCCAGTCTTTGCTGCAATGCTTTTAATCGTTCATTTCTTCTGGCCACCAGAACGAGCCGCCAGCCTTCTTTTGCGAAGCGTCGGGTGCAGGCCTCGCCAAAACCCGATGTCGCCCCGGTTATTAGGATAATACCGCTCATATACAGTCTCCTTGCAATTTGAACCTGTCAAAAGGCTGTTCAAATTTTCCATTTCAAACAGTTCTCAAGTATAATAAACCCTCCACATTTTCGCAATACATGAAAGGATCTTAGGTTCTTCTCCAATTTAGTTGGAGAAGAGGGTCCAAGGATTCCCTCCGGCCCATAGGGCCTACGGCCCGGAGGGAATCCTGGAACCGATCCGTTTAGGTTTTATATACTTTGTCCGAAATATTTCTCTGCCCTGTGCACCGCATCGATCAGGCGTTTGATCTTGGCAAAATCTTTTTTGAACCGTATGGACCGTCCTTGAACGTCCACAGCATTGGTCCCTGTGCAGCTGTCGACGCCGGCGGGTTGTACATGCACAATACCGTCAAACACATTGTCGGGTGTAATTCCGCCAGCCAATATTACAGGGATGCGGCATTGTCTAACCAGTTCAGCGGCCACATCCCAATCACAGATCTTGCCGGTGATGCCGACAAAACCTTTGACCGGCTGATGGTCGGACAACGATCCGGATCCCTTTGTAATGAGCGTGTCCGTTAAAAAATAATCGCTGACCGGCTCGAACATCCGTGCCAAATCCAAGGTTGCAAAATCATTGGCAATGCCGGGTTGACGGATCGGAATCGATCGCATGATATCGATCTCAGGGAATCTTTTCTTAACGTTTTTTTGCAGTAATACGAGTTCATCCCAGGTTTCGCCGTGTTCTTTTTGCCAAGGCAAGACTTCACAAAAATGGACCACGTCGGGTCTATAATAGTCGAG
>DATKWE010000231.1:0-36578 GCA_035529735.1 Desulfobacterales bacterium
GAGGGCGCTGTGATCGCGACGCGGGCCAAATGGAATCAGGCCTACTACGGGAAGGCGGTGACGCCTGTGGAGATCCTTGTTGAAAATTCTGTGAATAACCCTGGTTCAGCAGAACTCCTTGAAGCCGTTCAGAAGGCCTTCAAATAGGATGGTCTCGTAAAAAGTCCGTTTTGCTCGCCCGGTGACCATTTGGGGGCGTTTCAAGCGGTGCTGCTAAATCACACCAGAGGCGGATAAATTTCAAGAACTCGTCGCAAGCTCCTCAAACAGCTTGAAATTTTTAACGCATCACCGCTTGAAACACTGGATCCCCAAATGATCCGATATCGCTCACAAAAGACTTTTTACGAGTTTGTCAAACAGGATTGTCTGACGTTTCTTTCGCCGATCAAAAAAGAAGTTAAGATAACAAGATATTTGAAAGATGTTCGATTAAAAAGCTTTCTGAACCGATCAGTCTTGTGAGAAATTTGGGTTCGCCGGGTTTTTGAACCGCCGGTAATATCTGACAGCATCTGTGGAGTAAATGCAGAGCGCTGTCCATATTAAAACAAAGGTCAATGTTTGGGCGCTTGAAATCGGTTCGTTGTACAAAAAGACACCCAAAAGGAACATACAGCTGGGTGCGATATACTGCAGGAAGCCAACGGTGGAAAGGTTCAGCCGTCTTGTGCCCAAGGTAAAAAGAAGGAGCGGAAAGGCTGTGAGAAAAGCCGTTCCCATAAGGAAAAGATCCATCTTTATACTCATGTGAAATAATGCTCCGGCATCTTTACTGTCCAGGAATATAAGATATGCCAGGGCGGGTCCTGAAAGGAAAAAAATTTCCAAGGACAGGCCCACAAAAGAGCTTACCGGGGCCACTTTTCTGATCAAGCCATAAAATCCAAAGGCAAAGGCTAGAGATAGCGCTATCCACGGGAACTTTCCATAATAAACTGTCAGATATAGTACGCCGATTCCAGCCAATACCAATGACACGGTCTGCAGGGGTCGCATCCGTTCCCTGAGAAAAATAATCCCCAACAGGACATTTACCAGGGGCGTGATAAAGTATCCGAGACTTGCCTGAAGAATATGTTCATTGTTCACCGCCCAGATATAGATGAACCAGTTGAATGCAAGGAGAATTGTGGTGGGAATCAGAACCAAAAAGGTGCGCCGTTTTTTTATGGCCGCCATGAATTCATTCCCGTGCCTCTGGAGTACAAGGATAATCAGAAGAAAGACAAAAGACCAGATGGTCCGATGCATAATGATTTCAAGGGCGGAAATGTTGTGCAGAACCTTCCAGTAAATGGGGCTCAAACCCCAGATCAAAAACGCTGCAGATGCATACGCTATCCCGGTCAGGGATTCCTGTTGTGACTTCACCCTATAGATACCTTTGGGTATTGATTATGAAATATTCGACTCATATGATTCCTCGAGAATAGGCCAATCGTGCGGCATACGGTTCAAATATCAAACCATCGAACGATGTTCAATTGACATGCAAACGAAGTTTTTTATATTTAAGATAAACATGATGGTCTCGTAAAAAGTCCGTTTTGTTCGCTCAGTGACCATTAGGGGGCGTTTCAAGCGGTGCTGCTAAATTTCAAGAACTCGTTGCAAGCGCCTCAAACAGCTTGAAATTTTTAACGCATCACCGCTTAAAACACGGCTAAACCCAGACGGTACATCGAGTTTATACTAAATTTAGGATACCACTTTGGCGTTTAAAAAAAAAGGATTAAACCATGCAAACTTACCGTATTCCAATGGTCCCGGGACCGGTTAAATTGCCACAGGCTGTTTTAGACGTTTATCAAACCAATTATGGATCGGCCGATTTAGAACCCGAATTTTTGGAATTACACCATAAAACCGAATCGAATCTGCAGATGATTCTCGGCACAAAAAATCGGACCGTCATTCAATCCGGAGAGGGCATGCTGGCATTATGGAGTGCTTTGAAGAGCTGTCTTTTTCCTGGAGATCGCGTATTGGCCGTTGCCACAGGCGTCTTTGGTGATGGAATCGGTGACATGGCGTTATCCATGGGTGCGGATGTGAAAAAAATAAGCCTGCCCTATAATGAAACGATTTCAGATATGTCCGAAATTGAGGCGGCTATTGTTAAATTCAAGCCGAAAATGATTACCGTGGTTCATTGCGAAACACCGTCAGGAACCCTAAACCCCATTGCTGAGTTGGGACGGCTGAAACACCGTTACAAAACGCCGCTTTTTTATGTAGACGCAGTTTCCAGTGCCGGAGGTTCAGCCGTATTGTGTGATGAGTGGCACGTCGACCTGTGTCTGGGCGGGTCCCAAAAATGCTTGTCTTCTCTGCCTGACATGGCCTTTTTATCGGTCAGCGATACGGCATGGGAAGTTATCCGTCAGGTTGACTACGTCGGATACGATGCCTTGAAACCTTTTTATAACGCACCGGCAGAGCATTATTTTCCATATACCCCCAACTGGCACGGCGTCGCGAGCCTCAATGCCGGAACCGAACTGATATTGAATGAAGGGCTGGACCACAGTTTTGCACGTCATGAAATGGTTGCCGCCTATTGCCGCAAGAAATTAAACGAAATGGGATTGTCACTTTTCCCGGCCCTTGATGCAGAACCGTCGCCGACTGTAACGGCCGTTAAAATGCCCGATGAATTTACATGGCCCGAATTCGATGCAACACTTCGACAACACGGGCTTGTTGTCGGCGGGAGTTATGGGCCACTTGCCGGCAAAGTCTTCAGACTCGGACATATGGGGACACAGGCAGATATGGAACTTGTCGAACAGGCTCTCAGTGTTATTGAAAAAGTTATCGCCTGATTGAGCGTAAACAAAATCATTGTATTCATCGTCTTAAGAAATTGATCCCTCGAAATGGGGTGTCAATTGGGTCGTTTGAAAAAAATACTTGAAAGCTTGTTGCGTCGTTGGTTCATAAGACTAAAGTGATAACCACTTGCTTTTTGTGAATGAGATCGTTATAAAATCTCCACAAGGTTCAAAAGGTTTTGAAAGAATCTTTTTGCCAGTTTACGATCCATTCGGGTGATACATAAAAACGAAGAATACCGGAGGTGTAAGATGCGTCGAGTGCATTGTTTTTCCAAATATGTGAGTTGCTTTGTAACCATTACCATGCTGCTGATGAGTATGCCGCTCCAAACCCTTCAGGCGTCGATGATCGGAACAGAAACCGTGCTGATTCTGTCAAAGGCACAGAACATGCGAGAAAATCTCCACAAATTTCTGGAAAGAAAGGATGTGCAGGGCATGATGACGGCTCAAGGCGTAAGTCCGATAGAGGCAAAAGCCCGTGTGGACTGCCTTTCCGACGCTGAGGTCATGGAAATCGCCGATAAAATGGACCAGCTTCCTTCCGGTGGCGATGGAATCGGGGCAATCGTGGGTGCGGTCCTGATTATCTTCTTGGTCCTTCTGTTTACAGATATTATGGGATATACCGACGTTTTCCCTTTTGTCAAACATTCCTCAAGAAAATAGTATGGGCATCCGCCATGTGCGCCTGCAATTTTGCAGTATTGTATTGTGGTTGAGCAGTGCCGGCTTTCTGTTTGTCGGTTGCGCCGGTCTCAATACAATGGAAATGTTGCAAAAAGCAGACAATATGCCGAGCCGGTTTGAACTCGAAGCGGTTCCATTTTATCCTCAAAAAGCCTATCAGTGCGGACCTGCAGCCCTTGCAATGGCGCTCAACTGGACCGATCTGCCGATTTCTCCGGAAGATTTGACCGATGAAGTCTTTACACCCGCTCGTAAGGGCAGCCTGCAGTCGTCGATGATCACCGCTGCCCGTCGTCACGAAAGGATCGCTTACGTTTTCAATGGATTGGATGGCTTATTCCCGGAAGTGGTTGCCGGTCATCCGGTGATCGTTTTACAAAACCTCGGGTTTTCATGGTATCCTGTTTGGCACTATGCTGTGGTCGTCGGTTATGATGTGCCCCAAAAAATCGTTGTTCTTCGTTCCGGTTCCCTTGCCCGAAAACAGATGCCTTTTCGGAGTTTTGAAAACACCTGGGCGCGCAGCAATTACTGGGGGCTCTTAATTCTGCGACCGGATGAGATGCCGGTGACGGTGGAAAAGGATCTGTTCTTGGCCGCCGTGCTGGGGCTTGAAAAAGCCCGTCGATTCAGGTCTGCAATCGATGGATATGGCACCGCGTTGAAACGCTGGCCGGGAAGTGTGTCCGCCCTTACAGGCATTGGCAATTGCTATTATGCTCTTGGAGAACTAAAAAAGGCTGAAGCAGCATTCAAAGAAACCATCCGGCTGAATCCCAAAGCGGGTTCAGCGTATAACAATCTTGCAGTAATTCTTTTTGAGCAGGGTCGAAAGCAGGAAGCCATAAAAGCTGCCGAAAAGGCGGTTTCGTTGGGTGGGCCGCTGGGTTCTGAATATCAAAAAACTCTTGAGGAGATTCAGGGATCCGGAATACCCTGAAAAGTTGCCCGTAAGATTAAAAACAGGGGCCGGATCAATCCCTTTTTCTAAAAACGATAGCCTTCGTTAAAAAGCCTTAGGCAGACATCGACCACCTGAGGGTCATAGAGAATGTCCCGGTTCTTTGCGATTTCCTTCAATGCCATGTCGGTGCCCAGCGATGGGCGGTAGGGCCGGTGAGATGCCATGGCTTCAACAACGTCTGCCACCGCCATGATTCTCGCTTCGAGTAAGATGTCTTCACCGGAGAGACCGTTCGGATATCCGGAACCATCAAACCGCTCATGATGCTGAAGAACAATCTGGGCAATCGGCCAAGGGAAATCTACTGTTTTCAATATATTGTAGCCTACGGTCGGGTGTTCTTTGATGATGCCGAACTCGTGTTTGCTTATTCTGCCCGGTTTACTGAGAATTTCGCCGGGCACAGATATTTTTCCGATGTCATGGATGACGCCTGCCAAGCGGATTCCTTGCACCCGGTTTTCTGAAATATCCATTTTTGTTGCGATGGAACGGGCCAGGTCGCTGACGCGGCGCTGGTGGCCGGCAGTATAAGGGTCCCTTGTCTCCACCGTCAAAGCCATGGCTTCGATGGTTCCCCCCAAAGCTTTTCTCAACTCTTTGAGTGTCTCTTCAAGGGCATTTCGGTTTGAAATCAGCTCGCTGATATCCCGGATGATACCCTGATATCCCGGGATGCTCTGATCTCTTGCTTGACGGAGGGTAGAGGAGATCAGGCAGTACATTTCCGTTCCGTCTTTTTTGCGAAGCTTGGCTTCAAAATCTCTGGCCGATCCCTTTTGTTCCAACTCCTTCCGAAATCTCTTATATTCATCAATATCCACAAAGACGGCTTCGATGCTCAAGCCATACATTTCTTCTCTTGAATACCCGAAGAGGTTCAGCGTTGATTGATTGAAATCGATCAGATCGCCCTGTTCGGCACTCATATAGATTGCGTCTCTGGATTCTTCAAAAAGCGTACGATATTTTTCTTCGCTCCGTTTCAATTTCTGGTCAGCCCGTTTACGTTCGTGTCGATTCTTCGCTTCGCGCAATTCCCGTTCAATGGCCGGATTCAGTCGCGCCATATTATTTTTCATGATGTAATCATGTGCGCCGGCTTTCATGGCATCCACGGCAATTTCATCGGCAATGGTGCCGGACACAATGATGAACGGCATGTCCAACCCATTTTGGTTATAGATTTCCAAGGCAGAGAAAGCGCTAAAACCCGGCATGGAATAATCGCACAGGATGAGATCCCAGTGATGGTTATCGAGCGCATCGCTCATGGTTTCGGCGACATCGACGCGTTCGTAAGTCGGCCTGAAGCCTCCTTTCTTCAGCTGTCTGACCAGGAGAAAACAGTCATCTTCCGAGTCATCGACGATCAATACGCGGATGGGTTTATCCATAATTAACCTTTTCCCGTTGGCGGAGATTCGTTCAAGACCAGCCAGTAAAGCCCCAGCTGTTTGATGGCTTCTGTAAATTGGGCAAAGTCCACCGGTTTACGAATATAACTGTTGGCGCCCAACCGATAGCATTCGGATAAATCCCGTTCCTCCTTGGACGAAGTAAGGATAACTACCGGAAGCAGTTTTGTCCGCTCGTCGCTGCGAAGACGCCTCAATACTTCCAGACCGTCTATTCTCGGGAGCTTCAAATCGAGGAGGATAACCTGAGGCATCACGCTCATGTTACGGCCTTCATGGGCTCCGGTGCCGAACAGATAATCGAGAGCTTCGGACCCGTCTCTAGCGATCACCACCTCGTTCATAATATTGTTTTTTTTGAGTGCGCGAATGGCCAACAGTTCATCATCCGGGTTGTCTTCAACCAGGAGTATTATTTTTTTATTCATATGTTCCTTTCCATAATATTAAAGTGCAAAATAAAAAGTAGCCCCGCGATCGACGTATCCTTCAGCCCAGATCCGTCCTCCGTGACGGTGAATAATTCGCTGAACTGTGGCAAGGCCGATGCCGTAGCCATGAAAATCCGTATCCTTATGCAAGCGCTGAAATGCACCAAACAGTTTGTTGGCATAGGCCATATCAAATCCGGCGCCATTGTCGCGGACACAGTAGACGAGTTCATCATCCTGGAGAACCGTATCGAATATGATCCACGGCTTATCTTGCTTTGATGTAAACTTCCATGCATTCCCAAACAGATTCTCCAGCACAACTTCAATGAGATTGGGATCGCAATCCGCGGTCACACGATGTCCGATAACGATATCTAGGTGACGATCCGGATCGCTTTCCTGGAGCTTTTCCACAATTTTCTGTGCGATTTCGCTCAAATTCACCTCTTGTTTCTTAAGCTCCCGACGTGAAATCCTAGACAGGGAAAGCAGATCGTCAATGATCTGTCCCATGCGTTGGCTTGCTGAACGCACCCGCCGGAGATAATCTTGGCCTTCGGCGTCCAGTTCGTCCTTATATTCTTCAAGTAAGGCCATACTGAAGCCGTCGATGCTGCGCAGCGGTGCCCGAAGATCGTGTGAAACCGAATATGAGAACGACTCCAACTCCTTGTTGGTGGCTTCAAGCTGCGCCGTCCGCTTCTTTACGCGTTGCTCAAGCTCCTCATTGAGGGCCCGGAACTTTTCTTCGGCACGTATCCGCTCGCTGACATTTTCGCAAATGATATATTCCTTTTCTTCATTAACGATCACCTGCCTAAAAATAATATTCTGTATACTTCCATCCTTGGCGGTAACGTTAAATGGACGGGCCTCTGTTTTGGACTTGGCAGCCTTTTGTATGTCTTCTTTCCAATGGGTAATGAATTCTCTCCGCTCGAAAATATTCGGGAAAATCTTGCTATACCAATCTTGGACGGTGGGGATGTCTTCCAATTTGTAGCCAAAGCTTTCGATAAATTCAGGGTTGATGTAGTCCACTCGTCCAAAAGTATCGACAACGGTAATGGGATACGGGGAAAGCTCTACCATTCTTGTTAAAAGCTGTTCAGTTTCGGAATATTTATTAATATACTTGGACGCTAACAGCACACCCGTTAAAAGGGCGATAAAAAAGGATAGCCGTTCGAACAGTGCATATGGGGGGACGTTAAACAGCACCAGATCGAGAAGACTGTCCGATCCTTTTGCAGCCATTGAGTTCGGAAGGTCCCGGAATATTAAACTAAAGGCACCATCAACCACCCAAAAAACACAGCCGATTAAAATAGCGGCACCCAGAAGATAGTTCGATCTTTTCTGTTCGATAACTTCATGTGGCCGCAACACCTTTCTAAGCGGCCCGAAAAGTATCAGAACATTCGATAACAATAAAACGAGATAACCGTTACACGCAGCTCCTAACGCCTGATAATTTAAATACTGGAGGGAAACCGATGTTTGGGTGATCTCCGGAGCCCAGGGTGGGGGGTTGAGCTGAAACATCCATCTATAAATCGTAAACAAGATTATGGTGTTAAATAAACGAAATGGAAGTTCGACTGCGTAGCGATGCCATATTTTTTTTCCGGTTTTTTTGAATTTTTCGGCACTCCATCCATGCCATACGATCCATAATACGAACAGGAAATACGTAACAACGGATTCCCAACCACCTTTTATCCACATGACCTGAGCGCCCAGGCCGATAATGGCGGAGACCAAACCGTATCGCCACCCCCATTCAAGAGATATGACCAGCGGGAATACCAACCCGGCTATGAATTTAAATTCAAAAGGTGGAAGTAAAAAAACAAAAGGATGTAGACTCAGCCAAAACCCTATCACACCGGAAATAATAGAGATGAAAATTTTTAATGATATCTCTTTAGTGATATTCGGGTCCTGAACGAGGGCATTGTTACGATCATCTGAATTCATTGCGGTCTTAATCCGTCATAGATATTATTTGCCAGATTTTTACATCAGGTGTCAGGGTCACCTGAAGGGACCCCAGGTCCTTTTTTCAGTTCGCTAAATTTGATGGTTTCGTAAAGAAAGTTAGAAACAGAAACTTTTCATAAGGGTGTTTGTGTTCAGTGATTGGCGAGCTAACACGCTGGCAAACCAGTCTATATTTCAAAAAAACATAAAATGTTAAACATAAAACACCCGAAAGATTCAAATTTTTCCAATTCATCAAAAATTAAATAAAGTACCAGTCCTTTCCATCTCTATGCATCTATGCAAAAATTGGGCCTGTTGCTCCAATTTAATGTTGAATATAGTTATATTAATAGGATATATCACCTAAAAATCCGCTTCCCGATAATTTTTGACAAAAACCACCCATGAGATGACAAAAATTGTCATCTCATATCGGATTGCCTGCATGCGGGTCATCCCCTTTTTATTGGACCCAATTGATACGAAACTGTTGATTTTAAGGTGTCGATTGGATATAAAAAAGCCTCCACCGAAATGGAAGAAGACTATTTAATGGGGATCAGTGGAGGCTTTGAGTAAGGAAAACTGGTGACAGCACTCCTTCAACTCAAGAAAACCAATATCAGTAAACCCCTGGTGGGTCAATCAAAAACCTGTGTGGCATTATACGCATTTAAAATTTCGAAGGCGACACTCAACCGAGCAATGGGTCAGGAAGTGAATGAATGAATGAGGTTCAGAATAAAAGCTCAATAATTCGGATGTTCCATGTTCACAAGAATTACGGCGCCAAGAAAGCGCTCATCGATGTCACCCTTGACATTTCAAAGAACGAATTCCTCTTTATCAGCGGCCCGAGCGGGGCCGGTAAAACGACCCTTCTAAAGCTTTTGTACCTCGGAGAAACAGTATCTGAAGGCCAGGTATTGATTGAGGGGATCAATTTGTCTAGAATTTCTCACAAACGGATACCGTTTCTCAGAAGAAAATTTGGAATAATATTCCAGGATTACAAGTTGATTGCAACAAAGACCGTGTTTGAAAATGTGGCCCTTGTCCTTGAAGCCATGGGTAAAAAACGGCGCTTTATCGAAAAAAAGGTGAAGAGTGTGCTGAGAACCGTCGGCATGGAGAATAACCTCCATTCTCTCCCTCCGAGCCTGTCGGGTGGCGAACAACAAAGAGTGGCGGTGGCCAGGGCTGTGGTCGGAGATCCAAAGATCATCCTTGCAGATGAACCCACCGGCAATCTGGACGAAGATTCTGCGGATATCATTTTTGAGCTTCTCAAAAGATTCCATATTCGTGGTGCTACGATTGTTATTGCAACCCACGATAAGGAGCTTATCCGAAAAACAGGCGGGCGGGCCATCCATCTAAAGCAAGGTCGCTTGCAAACAACATCAACCGTAACAGTTTAGCGCTTTTAAACGTCTTCTAATGATTATTTATTCTAAACGGGCCATAAAGGATATTCTCGATCACAGATTTCTCAGTGTTACCACCATCATTACCATCGCCGTTTCCGTCCTCATTGCCGGCGCCGTTGCCCTTTTTCTTATGAATGCAAATGATATCATGAACTCCTGGAAAAAGGGTATCAGGGTTATGGCCTATCTTAAACCGGATATCCCTGAGATAAATATTGGGGAGTTAAAACGTAGAATTCAGGGTATGAACGGTGTCCGGGATGTTCAGTTTATCTCAAAAAATGAAGCGCTTCAACGGCTGAAAAGTCAGATGAAACGGCAACCTTCACTGCTGGAAAACCTGAAAGAAAACCCCCTCCCGGATGCATTTGAGATCCGGCTTGCAGAATCTTTTCAAAACCGGGATAGCGTTGAAATGCTGGCTGAACGGCTGAATTCCCTTGTCCAGGTGGAAGACGTCGAGTATGGCCAGATATGGCTCGGGCGCTTTATGAGTATTATCAATCTATTCAGATTAACCGGATATGCAATGGGGGGCCTCTTCTTTTTAGCGGCTGTTTTTATTGTCGCCAATACCATTCGTCTGGTCCTCTATTCAAGGCGAGAAGAGGTTGAGATCATGCGGCTGGTCGGGGCGACCGACGGATTCATCAAAGCCCCTTTCTACATAGAAGGTCTTATCCAGGGGGTACTGGGCGGAATGATCGGCCTGACGGCGTTATTTGTTATTTTTATGCTCGTATCATTAAATGTAGAGCAGGGTTTAACTGCAGGCCTGTTTTCCATTAGATTTCTTTCACCGGGAGCTTTCTGTGGAATATTGGTCTGCAGCATGTTTGTGGGGTGGTTGGGGTGTTATCTTTCTTTGAAACAATTCTCAAGGTAATCCTATATACTGCAGCCGGAGTCATACTGGCACTGCAATTGTCCGACGTTTATGGCGCCCAATCCGATGAAATTGGAATTGTTGTCGTAAACAAGCTTAATTTTCGGCGCGAGCCGGGGATAAAGACACCGCCTTTAACATATATTAAAAAAGGAACAAAAGTCAAAATTGTAGAACATCACGATGGATGGCTTAAAATCGTGTATAAAGATCAGGTCGGTTATATTCGAAATTTAAAGAATTATGTGCGAATCCTATCTGCGGGCAACAGCGGGGAAAAGAGAATCAAGGGAAATTACACGGGCGACGTTGAAAGTTACGAGAATGAAGCGGAGCGTATCCATCGGAAGATAGAAAAAGAAAAGGCTGAAGTGCTTGAGTCTACCCGAAAGGAAGCCTCCATTGTCAACAGTTTAAACGATGTCGATCTGGCCATCGACAAAGCCAGAAAAAATGTCTCGTCCCTTAAGGGTGAACTGTCCGCACTTGAAGAAGAAATAGCCAAGACTCAAATTACATTCAAAGACCTTAAAAAAAGAATTAAAACCAGTGAGGACTATGCATCCGAACGCTTGGTGGCGCTGTATAAGCTGAACTGGCTGGGAAGAATATATGTTTTGGCCTCGGCGCAATCCATGTATGATCTTTTTCAACGGAAAAAGGCGATGGAACAGATTCTGGCGTATGACGAAAATATCTGGCATGGCCTTCTGGACAGCAAGACCAGACTGCAAAAACTGCTAAATCGGCTGGAAACTCAAAAGGCGGAGAAACTCTCCGTTCAAACAGCTTTGAGAAAACAGATTTCCATGCGGTCTCGTGAAAGATCAAAACGTTCAAAACTCCTTGATGATATGCGCAAAAAAAGATCTCTAAAACTGGCGGCTCTTGAATCCTTAAAAGAAGCGGCGGCCGATCTGGATCAGGCCATAAAATCTTTGAATTCGGAATCTGGTCTGACCGGCCCCAAAAGAGATATTTCATCAAAAAGCTTTTCCTCTTTAAAAGGATTGCTAAATATGCCGGTAAAAGGTAAAATAGTATCGTTTTTCGGTCCGCATAAAAATAACGAGTTCAAAACGGTCAATTTCCAAAGCGGTATTGAGATAAAAGCGGATATGGGTGAACCCATCCGCGCTGTTTATGATGGGCAGATTCTGTATGCCAGCTGGTTTAAGGGATACGGAAATATGATTATCATCGACCATAAAAATAATTACTACACGGTCTATGCCCATGCGCAAGACCTTTTTGCATCAAAAGGAGCAACGGTGGAAATGGGGGAAGTGGTTGCAACGGTTGGAGACTCGGGATCGATGATCGGTCCGAGTTTGCATTTTGAAGTGCGCCATCACGGGAAACCCATAGACCCGCTGAAATGGATTAAAAAAAGTTAGCCTGTATTTTTCAATCGGTTGAACGAACAGCGTTATGAGCCCTTCAGGTTAAAAGGAGAAACTACATGACTGTCAAAAAAAAGCAATCTGTTAAACTGTGCCTGGTGGTGTTCATCGCCGTGGTCTTTTGGATCGTGGGATCCGGTTTTTACCGGAATCTTTCTGCCAAAGGATCCGAGACATATAAAGGTCTAAAATTATTTTCCGACGTGATCGAACTGGTTGAAAAAAACTATGTGGATCCGGTGGATTCAAAAAACTTGATCGACAAGGCGATTCAGGGAATGGTGAACAGCCTCGATCCTCATTCCGCTTTACTGACCCCTGACGACTTTAAAGAGTTGAAAGTTGAAACCCAGGGCGAGTTTACGGGAATCGGTGTAAGTATCACCATGCGAAAGGGTTTTGTCACTGTGATTTCGCCCATTGTCGGCACACCCGCCTATAAATCTGGAATCAAGGCCGGCGATAGAATTGTTAAGGTTGATGGTAAATCGACAGCGGACTTGCGGCAGGCTGTTAAAATGATACGGGGACCCAAAGGGACTAAAGTGGTGGTTACCATCGTTCGAAAAGAGAGCAACGAACCGATAAATTTCGATTTAATTCGAGATGTCATTCCTGTTGAAAGTGTTAAATCGATAGTTTTAAAACCCGGATATGGATATGTATGGGTCACCAATTTCAGGGATAATACGACCGATGACCTTGTTGCAGCGTTAAAAAAATACGAATCAGCAAAAGTTCCGCTAAAAGGCCTGATCCTCGATCTTCGTGACGATCCGGGCGGACTTCTCGACCAAGCAATTAAGATTTCAGACCTTTTTCTCGAAAAAGGGAAAATACTTTCCATCAAAGGGCGTCAGAAAAAAGATGACCAGGAATTCGAAGCAACGCCAAACCAAGTAAAACGGAATTATCCGATTGTTGCTTTGATTAACGGCGGAAGTGCCAGTGCATCGGAAATTGTTGCCGGTGCACTCCAGGATCAAAAACGCGCTCTGATATTGGGAACAACCTCCTTTGGGAAAGGTTCGGTCCAGTCGGTGGAAACCCTGAGAGACGGCTATGGCCTTAAATTGACCATTGCCAGGTATTACACACCCAGCGGGCGCTCGATTCAGGCAAAAGGTATTGAACCGGACATCATTGTAAAAAAAAGGTTTATGGATAAAGAAGCAATGGATTATATTGATGAGGGACTCATAAAGGAAAAAGATCTTCAAAATCATCTCGAAGCCGTGCCCGAAGAAAGCCAAAAGGAACAACCAGAAGCCGATGAGAAAAAAGAACGGCTTCAGAAACGGGAAATCGAAAAAACCAAATTTATGTACGGAGAACTTACCCTCGAACAACTGGAGACAGATAACCAGGTGATGCGTGCGCTTGATATTCTTTTGAGCTATGAAATTTTCAAGGATGTCAATAAATAAAGCATGGCTAAGAAGAAAATACGAGGGCCAAAGCAACCGAGAAAGAAAAGGGGTAAGGGCAGTATCCGAAAAACGTATCTGATCAAGGCGTTTTCCGGGCTTGGCGTTCTGATACTTCTGGTTGTGGTTGCCGGCGTTTTGGCGCATCATTTGATATCGCGCAAATATCCCATCGCGCCGGTGACAAAACCCCATGTAACAAAAACGCCCAGGTTTGAAGTTTATCCAAAACACGAAATACCGCCTCGCAAACCTGTACCGAGACCCATAATTCCGATACCCGAAAAATTGCCCAAGATCGCCATTATTGTTGATGACATCGGCTATGATAAACATATTGCGGAAAAATTCCTCGGGCTTGACACGGTGTTAACCTTTTCCATACTTCCTTACAGCCCGTATCGGAAGAGCATTGCCAGGACCGCCCGTTCCAAAGGGTTCGATGTGATGCTGCATTTGCCGATGGAACCCCACGAATATCCCTCGATCAACCCAGGACCCGGCGCTCTTTTAACTTCAATGTCACCGGATCAACTCATCCGCCAGCTCGAAAAGGATCTGGACGCCGTTCCTTTTATTCAGGGCGTAAACAATCACATGGGGTCAAAAATGACGACGGTCTCAAGCCAGCTGCATCAAATTTTTTCGGTGTTAAAAAAAAGAGACCTCTTTTTTATCGACAGTCGCACCACCGCCGATACGCTGTGCAAACCCTCGGCTCATTTGTTTCAGATACCGTTTGCGGAAAAAGATGTGTTTATCGATCATATACAGACCCCTGATTTTATCCGCAGAAAGTTATACCTCCTCGTACAGATAGCCCACAGCCACGGCATGGCCGTGGGCATCGCACATCCGCATGACGTGACCTATGAGGTGCTTCGTGACCTACTTCCCGAGTTGAAAAAAAAGGCGATTCTGGTCAAAGCTTCTGAAATAGTACAAAAAGGCAGTTAGTTTCCTGTATAATTGACACCTATTTTTGTTTGACAGAATATCCTGCGCATTGTATTTTCGGGTTATCCCTTGGGGATGCTTCGTGCGGGTTTTGAACTGCAACAGCGCTCGCATTCTCCGCAAGTTTGTTGGAGCGTAGCGGAAATCCCGCCTTGCGGGGCTGCAGGGAGCTTCGATTTTTGACCGGCAAGACAAATTTTTCGGTCAAGCACCAACCACATAACGGGTTCCGCCATGAAGCAAAATATCAATCCGTTTTTGATGATTCTTCTGATGTTCTGTCTGGCATGTCTCACCCCGGTTGAAACGGCGAATGCCGATGGTATCCGGGAACCGGTATATGCCGGAAAGTTTTATCCTGCCACACGTTCTGAGTTGAAAGCGTCCATCGAACAGCTTGTGAGCCAGGTTAAACCGGTCCATGTGAATCAGCCCCCTCATACATCGCTCAAGGCGATTATTATTCCCCATGCCGGTTATAGTTACGCCGGGTTGACAGCTGCACATGTTTCACGGGTGTTGAAAGAAAATAAATTCAGCCGGGTCATCGTCATGGGGTCGGATCATCGCATCGGCTTTCAGGGCTGTGCCATCAGCGATGTGAGCGCCTATGAAACCCCGCTCGGATCGATCCGGATCCATGGCGATGCCGTCCGGATGCGCCGGGATAAAAACTTGTTTCAAGCAGTTCCCCTTTCCGACCGGCTCGAGCACTCCGTTGAAGTGGTCCTTCCATATCTTCAATATTTTCTCATAGGATTCGAGCTCATACCCATCGTGACCGGGCAGGGCCGGAATCTTGACAAAAGGGTGTCAGCCGCTCTTGATTCCATGTTGGATCAAAACACCCTCCTGGTGGCCAGTTCCGATTTGTCCCACTATCTGCCGTATAAAGATGCCGTTGCCAGAGATCGGGAAACCATCGAGATGATATTGAATCTGGAAGCTGATAAACTGATGTATCGTGAGAATGCAGCCTGCGGCAAAATACCGATTTTAATTTTAATAAACATGGCCCGCCGATACGACTGGAAACCGGTTCTCCTCCATTATTCCAACAGCGGTGACACCGCCGGGGACCGTTCAAGGGTTGTCGGCTATGCGGCCATAGCTTTTTATGGAGGTTCATCTATGCAACACAGTATCGATTCCCCGCAATCTTTAGATAAGCACCAGGGGCAAGCACTGGTGCGGCTGGCCAGGCAGACCATCGCAGAAAAGCTTGGCAAACCTTCTATCAAAGCAGATCCTGAAGATCTGGAGGACACCGCTTTTCAGACCCCCAGGGGCACCTTTGTAACACTGACGATTGACAAACAGCTGCGCGGTTGTATCGGAAATCTGGACCCCAGTGAATCGATCTTGGCCGGGATCAAACGCAATGCCATTAATGCCGCTTTCCATGATCCCCGTTTCCCGCCTTTAAAAGCCGCTGAACTCGACCGGGTGGACATCGAGGTCAGCATCCTTACCGATCCGTATCCCCTGGAATACCGTGACAGCAAAGATTTGCTTGCCAAGCTGCGTGTTAATGTGGATGGCGTTATTATTCGGAAGGGAACCGCCAGTGCCACTTTTTTGCCACAGGTCTGGGAGCAATTGCCCCGACCTGAAGAGTTTCTTTCCCATCTTTGCATGAAAGCCGGTCTGTCCGCCGATACCTGGAGAAAAAGCCATCTTGAAATTTTGATCTATCAGGTTCAATATTTTGAAGCGGCGAAATGAACGTTCCATAACACGGGTGGTCATCGCCACGGGTATTTCTTCCGTGGTAACCCAACTATTGATCATTCGTGAATTCTTAGCCCAATTTCAAGGGAACGAGTTCGTCATTGCCCTGATTCTCTTCAACTGGCTGATCCTGGGCGGCATCGGCACCCTGTTGGCCCGCTGGATCACCCAGCGTTTCTGGGTGGCCACTGTTAACCGGCTGGGAGGCCTCTCTCTGGTTTTGGCTGGACTCTCCGTCGTGCAAATTCTAGCCGTTCGCGGTCTTCGGGATGTTCTTTTCATTCACGGCAGTTCGGTGGGATTCTATCCCACTCTGGCCTATACTTTCTTGACCATTGCACCCTATTGCCTTGTGCTCGGTTTTGTCCTTCCTTACAGCCTTTTTGCCATCCGGACGGAGAACCCGGATTATCCCGGAACACGTATCTATATTATCGACAATCTGGGAGATGTGTCGGGCGGCGCCCTATTTTCCTTTGTCCTTGTTTTTCTGGTTACCCCATTAAAGGCCGTATTTTTGGCAAATCTGCCGTTGCTGGCGGCAACCTATCTTCTTTTTACCCCGTCCTCTCGATATCATCCTGCTGTTTTAGTTGGGACCGGGCTGACGTTTGCCATACTGGTTGCCGGCCTTTTACTGGAACCCTCATCTCTGAGGCCGTCTGAAGGCAAACTGGTTTATTACAGCGAGTCTCGTTACGGCCGGATCGAGGTGCACCAAGACCAGGAGCAGTTTACGCTCTTTGTGAACGGCAATCCGCTGTATGGCAATCAGAATCTGAGCACGGCTGAAGAAGCCATCCATTATCCTTTGGCGCAATTGGCCCGCACACGGAATATCCTTTTGATTTCTGCAGAAGGCGGTATGTTGACCGAGCTCGAAAAGTACCGGCCGGAATCGGTCGATTATGTGGAACTCGATCCACGGGTGGCAGATGTTCAATTCGGGTTCGGCCTGATAAAAAGGATTCCCGGCCTGAAGGTTATTCATCAAGACGGCCGGGCCTATCTTTCGGATTCGAATAAAATCTACGATGCGATCATCGTCAGCCTGGGCGAGCCGGACACGTTTCAAATCAACAGGTTTTTTACAGACCGATTTTTTGCACTGGCGAAACGTCATCTGACCCCGGAAGGTGTGTTGAGTTTTTCCATGAAGGGGTTTGACAATTATCTGGCTGAACCCCAGCGACAGAAACTTTCTTCACTTTATAACACCGTTAGCGACTATTTCGATCGTGTCCTTTTACTCCCTGGACAGAAAATATTTTTTCTGTGCAGCGCTCAACCTTTTAATATCGATATCCCGCTCCTGTTGGATCAAAAAAATATTCGGTCCCGCTACATCAGAGGTTATTATTATGGCAACCTGACCCGTGAAAGAATTGATCGCCTGAACCAGCTCATGGATCGAAAGACGCCAAAAAATACGGACTATTCCCCCCAGTTGATGCGTCTGATATTTCTGCAGTGGTTTGCCAAGTTTTCCGCTTCACCCACAGGGTTCATGGCCGTCTTGAGCGTATTGTGTCTGATCTACCTAATTCGTATCAGTGCCGAAGAGTTCGTTCTCTTTTCCACGGGCTGGACCGTTATGGGGAGTGAGGTTCTTGTAATATTTGCCTTTCAAATTTTTTTCGGTTATATTTATTTGCAGATCGGCCTGATCGTCACTGTTTTCCTGGCCGGTCTTTTGCCGGGCGCCTGGTTCGGCGAGAGAATGCGTTGCAAGAGCAAAACGACCCTGGCGTTTGCCGATGGACTGATCATTGTCCTGATAGGCACACTGATCGTTGTTCTGAAGCAGATCGGCTATGATTTGCCGGCGACTTTTTTTCTTGTCTTCGGTTTTGTGATTTCCCTGATCTGCGGGTTTCAATTCCCGGTGGCCCTCTGGTTGCGGGGCGGCGACGCCCCGGCGGCGACGCGGACCTTCTCCGCCGATTTGATCGGGGCTGCCTGTGGAACCCTGGTCACGAATGTCGTATTGATCCCCTATTGTGGGATCATCTGGGCTGCAGCCGGATTGATCGGGCTAAAACTTTGCAGTTTAATCGTTATTTTTGCGAGTTATGAAGAAAATTAGCCGACGCCATTTTCTTTATTGCAGTGCCGGACTTTTTTGTAGCGTCCTGCACGACGATGCCTTCTGGCCCTTTTCAGTAAAAACAGGCGCGGCAGCGGGCCCGGCCGATATTCGGGGTCATGTTTTTAAAGGGGATGCACCCCAAAAATTGTGGAAGTGGTCCCATGAAGGATTTCTTTATACGAAGCTGGACAACAAACTGGTCATGTGCGGTATCTGTCCCAACAGATGTCTTCTATCACCGGGTGACCGCAGCGTCTGCCGTTCCAAGGTCAATATGGACGGCGTCCTTTACAGCCTGACATACGGCAATCCTTGTAGCGTGAATGTGGATCCCATTGAAAAAAAACCCCTGTTTCATTTCAAACCCCGATCAAAAGCCTTTTCCATCGCCACCACCGGCTGCAATTTCCGCTGTTTGAATTGCCAGAACTGGGAAATCTCCCAAGCCAAACCCCATGACGTTCGCCATCACGAACTTTTCCCGGCCGATGTGATTCAAGGGGCACGGCGTACCGGATGCGCGTCCATTGCCTATACATATTCCGAAGCCGTCACTTTTTTTGAATATATGATCGATACCGCTCGTCTGGCCAGAGATGAGGGGATCGCTAATTTATGGATTTCGAACGGTTATATCAATCCAAAACCTCTGGTGGAACTGTGCAGCGTTCTGGACGCCGCCAATATCAATCTCAAGACATTCAGCGACGCCATCTACCGGAAATTGAACGGCGGGCGTCTGCAGCCGGTATTAAATACTTTCAAAACATTGCATGAACAAAAGATTCATTTTGAGATGACGAATTTGGTGGTGCCCGGGTATGCCGATGATGCCGAGATGGTCAAACAGATGTGCCAATGGATTCTTACGACCCTCGGGCCCGATTATCCTCTGCACTTTTTAAGGTTCTTTCCCCAATACAAACTCGACCGCTTGCCGGCCACGCCGCTTTCAACCCTCATTCGGTTTCGCAAGCTGGCCATGGCTGAAGGAATCCATTATGTCTATGTGGGCAACGCCGCCTATCCCGAGGGAAGCAACACGTATTGCCACAATTGTAAGAAACTGCTCATTGAACGGATCGGATATTTCATCCAAACTTATGACCTGAACGAAAATCGATGCAAATATTGCGGAACCGTTATTTCCGGGCGATGGACATAATCCGAATTTTTCAAGACCCTGATTCGTCCGTTTCCTGGGTTATCCGGGGTTCGCGGTCGCCCGACAGCTTCACCCGTGATGCCTCGTAACTGAACGGATCAAACTCCACGAGGCCTCCGGGTGGGTCACCAGAGGATTAAAAATTTCTTGCCGTTCCTCAATTCCCCCCGAATCTTTTCCATATGTCGGAGTGCTGCAGCCTCCCTTTCTAAATCTGCAGGCTTTATGTCGAGTTTATCGGTTATGGTCGCCGGTTCAGCCCCACCGGTCTCTTTTAATATCATCAATATTTTCTTCTGAATTTCATTGAGTTGGAGGGCTCCTCCCTTGGATTTTGCCAAAGACTGGGCACTGTGAACAGCCCATGGATCGCATGTTCGGGCCGGTGACAGTGCATCCATATAACAGTCTTCACATAAATTCTGGCCAAAGTGCTTCCGTTCTTCTCCGGACTTCATTGTCTCTGAACATCGGTCACAGATCATTGGTTTTCCTCCGGAATTTAGTTCAACTCCTCTCTGAAAATGTTTGGCTTCTGGGTTTGAAATCGGCTTTTCTGTTCTACTTTTTAGATAGAATCATAGAGAAAAAACCGTGTTGTGTCAATTTTAACTGATCTCTATGGGTTCCAACTGCAAGGCTTTACAACCATCGAGTGTTATGCAATAATCCCGTCCCGAATGATCGATACAGAACTTAACAGCGAAGATCTTTCCTTTAACTGGAGGAACCTTTATGAATGGTTTTTACGGAAGGTTTTTGAGAATCAATCTAACGGAGAATCAATTCGATGTGGTGACCTTAACTGAAGAGATTCTTTTGAAATATCTTGGCGGGAAGGGCCTGGCTTCATATCTCCTTTATTCCATAAATCCTCCGGGTGTCGATCCTCTGTCACCGGATAATTGTCTGATTTTTGCAACCGGGCCCATCACCAACAGCCGGATATGGGGTTCAAGTCGGTATGGCGTCTTTACCAAATCCCCCCAGACCGGTTTTTTTTCTGAATCTTATGCCGGCGGAAAAGTACCGGAAGCCGTCGATTCAACAGGGTTTGACGCCATTGTAATTGCCGGAAAAAGTCAGCGCCCGACGGTTGTTGTCATACAACCTGATGGTGTCAAATTTAATGATGCTTCAGATATTTGGGGGATGGATACGTATCAAACCGAAGATACCGTGAATCAAAAATTCGGCGGTGTCGGCGAAGGAACCACAAAATCCGGTGCCGTTGTCATCGGTCCGGCAGGAGAGAACCTTGTTCGATTTGCTCTTATCGAGAACGATTACTGGCGATCGGCCGGAAGAACCGGGGTCGGTACCGTCATGGGATCAAAGAATCTCAAAGCCATCGTATTCAAGGGAGATAGAAAGCGTCCGCTTTTCCATAAGGAACATGTACGGCAGTTTTCAAAAGCAGTTGCTGAAGAATCGAAAAACAACCCTGTTGTTCAGGCTTACAGGACCATGGGTACCCCCATGATGGTGAAAACCATTAATCAGGCCATGGCGTTTCCCACAAAATATTGGTCTGAAAGTTTTTTTGATCGATGGGAAAATATCGGTTCAGAAGCCTTGCACAACCAGTGCCGTGTTCAGCCGCGTGCCTGCTCGAAATGCTTTATCGCATGTGGTCGGATGACCACTGTGTTAAGCGGGCGCCATGCCGGCCTCAAGATTGAAGGGCCCGAATACGAGACGATATTTGCTTTTGGCGGTCTTTGCATGATCGACAGCATCGAGGAGATCGCTTATTTGAACGATATTTGTGACCGTCTCGGTATGGATACAATATCCGCGGGGAATCTGTGTGGATTTGCCATTGAGGCTGCCAGACGGAAGAAAATAGATTTTCATATCGATTATGGAGATGTCGATGGTATAGCCGTTCTGCTTGAACAAATTGCAGCAAGGGAGGGCATCGGAGACATCCTGGCCCGAGGGATTGGATATGCAGCAAAAGCCTGGAACCTTGAAGACATAGCGGTTCACGTTAAGGGCCTTGAGCCGCCGGGTTATGATCCCAGAGTACTCAAAGGCAGCGGGCTTGCTTTTGCCGTTGCAGACCGCGGCGCATGTCATTTAAGGGCGACGTTTCATAATCCTGAGTTGAAAGGGGTGATCGATCCTGAAATCATCCATGGGAAAGCCGAGCTTCTGGTGGATTTTGAAGATCGCCTGACGCTGATGGACACCTTTATTCTATGCCGATTTTACCGAGATATGTATCCCTGGGAACGGTTGGGACAGATCATCCAAATGACCACCGGCTTGAAGCAGAACAAAGCCCAATTGCAGAAAAAAGCTTCTGAAATATCTACGCTGATTCGTTGCTTTAACATACGGGAAGGGCTTAAACCCGAAGATGATTCGCTTCCAAAACGTTTTCACGAAGACATCCTCAAAACAGGGCACGTCATTACCGAATCGGAGCTTGAGGTGATGCTGAAGGAATACTACCATCATAGAAATTGGGATGGAAGGGGACGTCCTGAAAAGAGACCGGACATCCCTTATTCTGAACCGATATCGCGAAATCTTCCATGATGGATTTTTCTTTTATGTGTTGCAAAAGCATCTCCAATGCTTATTGTTAAATCCAGCACAATTTTTTTTAAAGCAATCTTGATGGTCTCGTAAAAATAACAACGCATTCTATTGATCGTTTTTAAAAATTGGAGGACAATCGATGGCTTTTGAAACCAAAGAACAAGTTTTAGAAAAGGTCCTTTCCCAGGACAAAACGCTGTGCCCGCACTGCGGCGTTGAAATGAATATATGGGAGGTCCCGCCGTTTACCTTCAGCGACGGTCTCGGATGGGGAACCCCTTACCTGTTTGTATGCTTTAATGATGAGTGTTCGCTGTATGTCAATGGATGGGAAAACCTGGAAGAAAATTATGCGCATAATGCTTCATACCGGTGCATGAACTATCCAGGAACACAGCAGTTTGAATGCATCCCTGTATTCAGCCCCATGGGGGGAACGGGGCAAATAATCGACGAACAGATTCTGGTCGAGCAAGAAATGTTGAAAGAGAAAATTAAACGCGGATTTTCTATTCTTACGGATGCCTATTTGTCCAAAGACGGCGTCACGGTGGTCCGGATACTTCTTGATGCAACCGAGCCCCAACGCGTCCGTTTAAAAGCGGCGGAAATGGTGGGTGACATCGGGGAACTGGAGGCCATAGAACCTATCAAGAATGTAAGGTTCGGCAATGAAATTATTCAGAAAAAAGTCGACGAATCCGTGCAGAAGATTCATGAACGATATTTCACCCGCGAATGTCCTTTTTGCGCGGAGATAATAAAGAAAAGAGCAAAAATCTGCAAACATTGCGGACAAGATGTGGCCGGGCAGTGAGGGTCACCTAAATTGAAGGATTTTTTTCGATCTGCAACTTAATTCGGCATTATCCGTTTCCGGTCAGATAATTTTCAGCCAGAGATCCGAAGACAACCGGGAGCGATTCAATGGACGGTGGTTTGAATCCAAAGACGATTTCGAGAAAAACCATTGTTATGCGAAAGGTTGCGCCCCAAAGCACTTCATGGCCATCTGAATACGTATGGACAAAACAGGGATAGTCTTTCATATTCGGATGGCTACCGTTTTTGTTCGACATACCGATATGTAATCGATACCGTGCATAATGAGACGGGTTCAATAGATTCCGTAAGGGAATGTGAACGACCCTTTCCACCTCCCAGTTCGGGAAAAATCGCTTTTGACGGTTGATCCAGCAAACCATTGGATAGATCACCTTCCGAAACATAACAAGCTGTTGTGACGGAAGAGGTCCCAAAAACCTCACTCCCAGAGGGTTTAAGCGCATTTCTTCAACACTTTCTCTTAAACAGGTGGCAAACAGTAATGCCAGACTTTGGGTCTCGTATGAATGGCGTTTGTGCCACCGTGGCCAATGCGACCACCGTGTCAAAGGAGATCCCGGTACGTATAAAAGCTTTGCAAGAATGGAATCCAGCGGAGAAGATATGCTTCCACCCGGGCAGCAAAGGTCGCCCGGCTGTTTTACTTTAAGGGACCGTTTGTTCAAAATCAAACAGGGTTTTGGAGCAGATCGTTTTTCTTCGTCATAAAGACCCAGCAAAAACAGCACGGCAGACGATATTGCCGAATCTTTAATCCCTTCTGAAAAAATGGGATCCCGACGATTTTTTTTATGAAGTGCATGGGTTGTTCGTTCAATAAATGCGGTGGTGTTTCCGAAAGAATTCATCATTTTTATTCATCCATGGGCATTTCACCCATAATTACTATAGGCTGTTTCAAAACCTCCCTTCGTATATTCTGATCTATACCATACGGCCGGCAAAAGATAGATTTATTATTCATTCTTGAACTTTTTGCAAGTATACGTTAAGTCGCAGGTCAATAAACCACAGGAGAAACATCATGAAGGTCATTAAAATCGGCGGCGGCTGTTTAAAGGGGAGAAAGAACATCGGGCGGATTCTTGAACTTGTTGCAAGCCGGGGCCGCGGTCATATTTTTGTAGTTTCTGCGCTCAATGGGGTCACTGATTTTTTGATCGACAGCATGTCTTCCGCCCTTGAGGACGAGGGGAATATCCCTGCCATTATCGACCGACTGAACACCAAGCACATGCTCATTGCCCGCCATCTCATGCCCAAGGGTAATATTCTACAAAACTTCAGGCGGGATCTTAATAAGTCCTTAAGCAAGCTCGAGCGTCTCTATTACGGGCTCAGCTTTACCCGGGAAAGTACACCCAGAATTCGGGATATTATTTCCAGTTTTGGTGAACGATTTTCTGCGGTTCTCCTTTCCAGTGTACTTCGCTCCCAGAGCATTCAAGCCACATACCGTATGCCGGATAAAATCGGCTTGATCACCGACGGCAAATTCGGTGATGCCACAGTCAATTTGGTGGAAACGACTAAGAATTTCCAGCAGAACATAAAGCCCTTGATGAAACGGGACGTAATTCTTTTTATTCCCGGCTTTTTTGGGGTCAGTGGGGATGGTGAAATCACGACATTCGGTAGAGGCGGCAGTGACTATTCGGCGGCTGTGGTTGCGGCAGCCATGCAGGCGGAAATCCTGGAGGTCTGGAAAAATGTTGACGGCTATATGAGTGCTGATCCGGATTTTGTTCCGGAAGCACAGCTTATTCCAAAGCTGTCCTACGATGAAGCTGCGGAACTTTCCTATTTTGGTGCTAAAATTCTTCACCCGAGGACGGTGGAACCTTTAAGGAGAAGTCGTGTAAGCATTGCCGTCAAAAACACCTTGAACCCGGATGGCGCCGGGAGCGTGATTGCGAGTCGAAGCCGAAAAACAAAAAACATCATAAAAAGTGTCGCCCACGACGGCGATATCGGCATCCTTAAGGTTCACGCTTCAGGGGTCGGTGCGCGACTCGGGGTCCTCTCTCTGGTGGCCAAGCAGATCGCCGAAAGCGGTATCAATATCAAATCTGTGGTCACATCCCAAACCTGCATCAGCCTCCTGCTTGCGCTCAAGGATCTCGATCCCGGCTTCCGTGCCCTGAAGTTAATGCATCCTAAACCGTATCGACGGCTGGAGAAAATTGAGGATGTGGCGCTGGTGAGTATTGTGGGCGGCGGACTCCTTCAAAGCAAAGGGATTGCAGCAAAATGTTTTTCGGCGGTGGCCGAATGCGAGGTCAATGTTGAGATGATTTCATTCGGCCCTTCTCCGGTGGCGCTATACTTTCTGGTGCGTAATAAAGATTTGCACTGCGCTGTTACTGCCATCCACAATAAATTTTTTCCCAAGAGACGGCAAACGTTATAGTTTCTTTGTTTTGAAATTGATGCTCGAAATTCAAAATTAATATCTTAAATTTTGATATTGGCTTGTATTTCAAATTAAGACGGAGACTTTATGAATGGGTAAACAATCCATGGCCATATTGGGTCCCATGCGGATACCCTTTCTAATATTACCGCCGGTATGTGTTGCTGTAGGGGCAGCCACTGCATTCTGGTCGGGAATCGAATTGAATCTGCTTTATTTGGCACTCGCTTTTATCGGCGCTCTTTCGTCACACATCAGCGTAAATGCCTTCAACGAATATTATGACTTTAATAGCGGACTCGATTTCAATACTCGGCCTACGCCGTTCAGCGGCGGAAGCGGTACGCTTCCCAAAAACCCTGAAAAAGCGCATTATGCACTGATTACCGCATTTACTACACTGGCGACGACACTTTTTATCGGTATTTACTTTTTATTTATAAAAGGATTGTGGCTTTTACCCCTGGGGATTATCGGTATTATTGACATTGTCGTCTATACCCGATGGCTGACTAGAAGTCCTTTGATCTGCTTGATTGCTCCCGGGCTGGGCTTTGGACCTCTCATGGTAATGGGAACCGATTTTGTACTTTCAGGATCTTACTCTTGGACCGCTTTTATCGCATCCCTGGTTCCGTTTTTCCTTGTGAGTGATCTGCTTCTTCTAAATCAGTTCCCAGATGTCGAGGCCGATAAAGGTGTCGGTAGAAAACATCTGCCCATTGTAATCGGGCGAAAGGCGAGCGTGAAGGTTTACGCTTTATTCCTTGCAGGCGCTTATATGTCCATCATTTTAGGGTGGTTGACCAGGATCTTGCCGCCTGAAAGCCTCGTGGCCCTTGTCACGATTGTCCTCAGCGTTAACATTGTTCGAGGAATTTCCAGATATGCCCATGATATCCCTGCGCTGATTCCATATATGGCCCGGAATGTTATCTTGACCATATTAACCCCTGTTTTGCTTGCAATCGGCCTCTTTATCGGCCGCTGACAGGTTCTTATTGGGAGGAATAAAATGTCTCAAAAATTGCCGGATGGTTTTTTCAATTGGCTTGTTGATTTGCGTCGCTGGTTTCATCGGTTTCCGGAACCGGCTTACAAAGAGGAAAAGACGGCGGCCAAAATTTGTGAAGTGTTAGAAGGGCTTAACGTGCCGTTTCAATCGGGTGTGGGAGGAACCGGTGTGGTGGCAAAGCTTTGTGCAAAGCATAAAGGCCCTGTCATCGCTTATCGAGCGGATATGGATGCGCTGCCCCTTGAACAAGGAAATACGGTTTCTTACAAATCCCAGAATGAAGGATTCATGCATGCCTGCGGACATGACGGGCATATGACCATTGCACTGGGCGTCATTCGCTGGCTGATTGAAAACAGATGGCGCCAGAACGGCTCCGGTGAAATCATATTTATATTTCAACCTGCAGAAGAAGGCGGGGCAGGGGCCATGGCGATGCTTGAAAGCGGTATTTTTGATTCGGAACCGGTTGAAGCCGCTTTTGCCGGACACATGTATCCTGAATTTTCTGTGGGGCATATCGGAATTGCCCCTGAAGTCAGCAATGCGGCCGCAGATGCTCTTGTTATCCGTTTAAAAGGCAAGGGCGGGCACGGTGCCTATCCGCATCATTGTAAAGATCCCATTGTTGCCGGCGCGCATCTGGTTGTACAAATTCAGTCGCTGATCAGTCGGGAACTCCCGCCCCATGAAAGCGCCGTGCTGAGTATCGGCCGTTTCCATGCCGGAACAGCATCCAACATTATCCCCGAGAATGCCGTATTGGAAGGAACCCTCCGAACCCTTAACCCCGACGTTCGTATACAAATAAAAAAACGCCTCCAAGATGTCGTGGAAAGTGTGGCCCGGTCGTTCAATATTTCAGCAACCCTTGAAGTGATACAGGGTTATCCTGTGCTGGTAAATGATCCAAGGCTCGTAAAACACACTTTGGCTTGTGCCGGGGATGTGCTGGGGACGGATCATGTCCACACCGTCCTCCCCAAAATGGGTGCCGAAGATTTTGCTTATTTTTGTCAGAAATGGGGGGGGGTAATGGTAGGGATCGGTTGCCACGATCCAAGCAAAGGCTTTCAGTACGGTCTACATTCCCCTTATTTCGATATTGACGAAAAGGTTCTGGATGTGGGGACCCGGCTGTTTGGACACATACTGACTCATTATATGGAAAGACCGTGATGGTTGATACAATTTCTTCAGCGTGGTCTTTCTATCACGGTCGGAGAACCTTCGGTTAAACGCGCCAGGTTTTGACGGCTGACTTCGATGCCGAGTCCGTGACCGTTCAAAGGATCGGCTTCACCGCTTGGTCCAAAAGACACATCTTCGAGTGTAACATTTTCCTTCAGTAGAAATTCATCATAAGAACCGTCATAATATAGGGCATCATTACAGAGAAGGCATAAAACTCTGCCGGCCGCAGAAAGAATGCCGGACTCGCCAAGGTGACATCCGATCTGGTAAGAAATCCTGTTACGCCTTAAAAAATCAATCATCTTTAATGAATTTCTAAACCCTCCGTTTTTGGACAGCCTGACGTTAATCATTTCATAATAGCCTTCTTTGGCAATCTTTTCTGCATCACATAAGGAACATGCGGATTCATCGGCCATCAGGATTACACCGGCTTTTTGCACAAAGTTTGCAAAATCCGCAAGTTCCGGATCATTCGGCATCATGGGCTGTTCAATGACCTTGATTCGGTATTTTTTTATCAAAGATGCGTGACTGAAAGCCAGGGTATGATTCCAAACACCGTTAATATCGACCTTAAGATCATAATCTTCTCCAAACACCCGAAGAACCGATTCAAGAATTTCTTTGTTTTGGAATAAATTTTTCCCCATTTTCAACTTCAGCTTTTTAATTTTCATTTTCTTGATTTGCCGACATAATTTAATAATTGTTTCTTTGCCGGCGAGCGGCAGCGCAGCACCGTAAAAAATTTTGTCTGTCATGAATTCTTTTGGGAAATAGTCTATGATATTCATTTTATGACTTTTTCCCAAGGCATCGAGCACGGCTGTTTCCAGGGCGCAGGTGGCAGCATTTTGCGATTTTCCATTGTTCAGGCTGTCAATGAAATTCCATAGCTGAGACACATCTTCCAGATCCCATGGAAAATGATCCAGCTGAACAAAGCGGCATACGCTTTGTGCCGAACTTTGCTGTGATTCTCCAGTTACAAAAGACCTGGGAGCCCCTTCACCGTATCCTTTGATTTCTCCTTTTTCGGCGACAATTTCAACGATGATGTTTTTGACGGAAGTTCTTTTTCTCAGTGCATGGGAGAAATGAAGAGAAAAAGGGAGATTTACAGGGTATACGGTGATCTTATCTATTTTCATTATCTTTTTGTGATGATAAATTTGATTTGTCGGCGGTTAGGGTCAGCGTAAAGATAGACCCTTCATTAAATTTACTTTTTACGTCTATGGTTCCGCCGTGATCCTGCATATTCTGATGGGCGATAAACAGACCCAGACCGGTACCGTTATGAATACTGCTTTTGTGTTTTGTTGTAAAATAGGGATCAAATACATTGTCAATCATCGATGGAGGGATTCCGGGGCCGTTATCTTTAATCTCAATGCAAATGTTAGCCGGCTTTCCCTTTTCAATACAGGTTTTTGTTGTAAACTCGATCTTTCCCCCATTGGGGGTAAATTCTACCGCATTTGAGAGTAGATTCAGAATCACCTCTTTCATCTTTTCACTATCCAGCCAAACCAGGTGGATTTTGGGATCAAATTGACGGGTAACTTTGATCTTCTTGGCATTACTCTGGGGCGAAACAAGGAGAATCATTTTATCAATGAGGTCGTGAAGGTTATTTAATTCAAAGTTTGATTCTCTTTTCTTGACCAGATCCAGCAGTTCGGTAATGAGATTGTTTATCCGGTTTGTCTCTTCCAATGCAATATTATGGAAGTTTTCCCGGAATTCTTTATCATGGTATTTCTGCGGCAACATCTGGATGAACGTTCCGATGGCGGTCATGGGGTTCTTTATTTCATGGGCCAGCCTTGCCGCCAGGTTGCCCAAAAAAGAGAATTTTTCGGAGCGACTCAACAGCGCTTGAGATTTTTTCAGCTCCGCCATCTGTTCTTGCAGCCTGCTGTAAAGTTTCGCATTTTCTATGGCTATGGCGATCTGTGGAGCAAAGACCTCCAGTGTCTCCCGGGTCTCTTTCGGGACACCCTTGCCATCCACTGCATCCGTAGCAATGACTCCGATAACCTTGGAGCGGGTGATCAGGGGAACGACAAAGACCGAAGTCGGATTGCCGTGAGTTAACATAATGTTTTCTTTTCTTAGACTTGAACTTTTTACTTCAGGCACATACTCTGGCCGTCCTGTATTGGTTACCCTGACCAGAATATTACTTAAACGATTCAGGGAAACCCTGTAATTTTGGATCATCTCCGGCACTTCACCACCAAAACCAATGCCGTGTATATATTCAAGAGCCCCCTCATCTTCATTGACGAGCATGATTATGGCACCGTTGATCCGACAGACGTTGGATAGAATATTCATGATAACCGTCAACAGCTGTTCCTGATCGAGTACCGAGAGGATCGCCTTGCCCGTCTCATGTATGGCCATAAGTTGTCTTATTTTATAATTCAGTTCTAAATTGAGCTGATTGACTTCCTCATATTTTTCTTCAATTAATTTTTTGTCTTCTTCCATTTCAGCGATGGTTTCCATCAGCACCGATTTTGTGGTGAAAAACTTTGAAAAAATCTCATAAAGTCTGTTCCGATGAGACCATTTTATATGATATTCGCAGTAGGGGGCGCCTTCAAAGTAGCAGCATTTTTCTTTAAGGTCGACGGGTTTCCCTCCCCATGTGAGCGGCATGGAAGTGTAGGCGCCTTGATTATACAGACAGATGTCTTTGGATACATCCATCCGTGTATTCCAGTGTAATCGCATAATGGCCCTGTTTCCCTTGATTTTTACGACTTCAACTTGTTTGTTTCTGTTCCATTTATCGTTTATTTTTTGAGCATTTTTTATTAGGGTTTTAATCGACCAGAATGTCTTAACGATGATTCTTTGAGTATAGCCCAGTGAGGATTTTTCAAAAGCGTATCTGGCCATCTTGTAGGCAGCCATTTCATCATCAAGAAGCAATCTTGCCCGTTCATATAACTTTGAAATAACAGTGCAGGAAATCCAGTTGTTGGGATCACTTAAAAAACTTTCAGGGTCTGAGAGAGAATTGATTTCAGGGTCAAGGTTCTCGAGAAGACCGGAACAGTCCCCCTTATAATGATCCTTCATATAATTAATGATGGCCCTGGAATTTATGCAGCTCGTTTCTTTTTCCATTTTTATTTTTGCCTAAAACCGGGTGCTTTGCACCCGGTAGCAAATGCAACGATTAAAGCACTAACGTGCTTTTGCCTTCTCGGCCAATGGCCGAAAATCCAAACCCCCCGTTTTACGGGGGGTCGTTGACGCATCATAAAGGTAAATTTCGGGTGCTTCTTTGATCTGACATCAATGGATTATAAAATTTAGTTAAATCGGGGACCAACTTCCTGAACGTTGAAAGGCTTTCTCCCTGCACGTTAAATATCGTCCTGTTCTCGTCCCTGAAGCATTTGTCCGGGAGGATACTGTCCGTTAGGGCTTGGGCTGGAAGCCTGAAAAAAGGCATGATGTTTAAGAGCGCATTCTGAAGTTTCGGCGTGTAATTGGAAAGATTGAAGATTTCTTTAGAATAATCAAGAATGTTGTCAAAGTTTAAGTGTTTAGACGGCTGCCGGACAATATTTTGTCCAAAAACACCGTTGTCTTCAAAAACAACATCCGGAAGGGAAACGGCGAGGTCATATATCTTGGTTCTGGGATATACGTGACATTCTCCGATCTTAAAAACATGTCCTCCTGGGCCTGTGTTCTTTGACAACCTTTGGGCAAAGGCTAAGCTTTTTTTAAGATCTTCTTCCGTATCACCCGGGTATCCGGCAATCATGAAGATCATCATCGGAATTTCATTCCGGGCGGCTTCTTTGAATATGGCCAGGGTATTTGCCATATATTTTTCATAGTGCGATTTGTCTTTGACCTTATTCATCCGTCTTAATGTATGGTAGCTGGCCGACTCAAATCCAAGGGCAATTGCCCCGCAAGCATCTGAAATTTCTGATATCATGGATGGATCCAGAACATCGCAACGGGTTTCAAAATTAACTTTTAAACCCAAGGATCGAAGCAATGGGAAGATATCAAACGACTTGAAAAGCGCATCGCTGACCAACAGGGTATGGGCGTTGGTCTGATGTCGTAAATTTTTCAGATCGAGATGGATGATGTCATTGGGGACTGCTTTTCTGTGGGGTCGTATGGACGATTCCATACAAAAATTACAGTTATAGGGACATCCCCGGCTGAAAGCATACGGCAGTATATCATATCCGCTCGGATGTTTTAGTAAACTTGGGTTTAGAAGCGCTTTTTTGCTGAGATCAAACGGTTTTCCTTTTTGGGTGAGGTGGATTCTGCCGTCTGTTTTCCAAGCCAGGTTGGGAATGTTATGGTTTATGGGATTTTCACCGCTTTCTAAGGATTCAATGATCTTGAGTGCGGATATTTCACCTTCACCCAACACGATCAAATCGACGGCTGAAGTTCTGGAAAATATTTCTTCGTAATAAAGGGTTGGAAAGTATCCGCCTAAGAATATAAAAATATCCGGATGGTGGATCTTGATAAGGTCGCACAGGTTGACGACTTCTTCCGCCTGTGAAATCGCCGTGCATGAGATTCCGACCCCCTTGGGTTTTATTGTGGACAGATCTTTTAAGAATTCCTTGTATATCTGTTCTTTTCCATCTTTGGTAAGCGGTAAACCATAGTCCATGGGTATGGATGTAACTTTAATTTCGACATCGGGGAGGTTGAATTTAACAAAGCTTGCGATTTCCATGATGGGCAATGGATACGCCGGAACATACATTCCTGTATTTTTTGAAATCGGTTCAACAAATAAGAACATCGTAGAATCCTTATTTAAATAAGGGAAGGCTTCAGAACCGGAACCGATGCCGGTGTTTTGACATCAGCACCAGAGGTAGCGAACACATCCAACCCTTTGTATTTCTTCCACTGATACCATTCTTCGGGATATTTGTATATATAATGTTCCATAAATTTTAACGCCATCGCTCCCATAGACATGTTTATGGATCGCTGATACTGTTTTGCGATTTCTTCGTATGACGTTGCAATAAATTTATATCGATGATTATCATTTCTGTGCATAACACCGAAAACAACTGCGGCCCCGCACCTTTTTGATAAGATGTTAACGGTTTTGTCCATACGGATCTGTTTGCCTAGAAAAAATAGCTTGTCATAACGACTCGGTTTCCATTCATCGATTTCGTCGCACTGGGTTATTACAATTCGATTGGCCTTGAGGTCATCAAAAATTGCCCGTATTATATTGGGTGTCTGGTCTGCGTCGATGATTTTTGTCGAAAAATTATTTGCCTGCTGAACCGAAGCATCCCGCAAATCCTTTGATTTGAATTTTGCGACGATCGATACCGGAAAATTGTTCGCACCGAGAAACGCGGGAATGAACTCAACTCCGCCGAAATGTCCGGTGATCAAAAGTATTCCTTTACCCTTTGCAAGCCCTTTTTTGATGACGTTCAGGTCTTCACTTCCCATGTGGTTGATAACGAAATTATGTAATGTTTCGGCAGTGGAATAGGCGTTAAAGAATTTTTCGAAGTAATGAGAGAATATCCCTCGAAAAACGTTTTTGGTCATCGATCTTATTTCAGGTCTGTATTTGTGGTCGGAAAAAACGGTTTTCACAGCTTTTCTGATTTTCCATTTTTCTTTCGGGTTAAAGAAAAAGTATAATTTCCCCAGCATTCTGATGTAAAAGAAAGTTATTCTCCATCCAAGCATCCTGCACAAAAAAATGTTAAACCGCCATTGCAGAAAAGCGCTTAAGTTTAGCTTCATGATAAGTCCTCCTTTAGTGATCGAAATGTTTCAATACAGCGAGTGAATTGTGAACTCAGGGGCATTGCCCAATTGGACCCATGGAAATATGGAACTTTGGAAAAATGGGTCATTATGGAAATTGGCCGACTAATAAAAAATGTGGGTTTATGAACGCTCATTGGACCGGTAATATTCTGCTTTTTATTTCCCCAACAGCCCTTGTGGTTTTATAAGCAGATGGATTAAATATCAAATGGTTGTTAACTTCCGAGACGTTAAATCGGATAAGAATCGACGACATTCACATAGAAATGAAGACACGAAGAGAACGCAACTGGCAGAATTAAAACGATATTCTTTACGAAATATTCAGACTGAACTGCAACAACGAGGGCATTTCTCTCGGTTTGCTGCAGGGAGCTTCAATATGGGATGTTTATCAATCCGTTTGTTTGGTTTTATTCCTCACAAAAAGCGTGCCAAAACCACACCGGTGCGTCGGGATTTGAAACAAAAACCGTTTTTTTTAAATGTGCTGTTGGTATTGCCGGAGATCCTTGATTCATTGGGCATTCTTTTACCTCATGACGGCGTGCGGATCGCCGGAGTGTTCAATCAATCCCATGAATCTTATTCAATTATATCGATAAGGGTTAAACTTGCACATAAAAATGTGCATTCATGCACATTTTTATGTGCAAGTTTAACCCCCCTATGATTGACGATGGTTCAATTTTGTGTTCATATAAAATCCTAGACGTTTCGGTATTCGATCCGACCGGAAGATCAAAAAAACATGGCATAAAAATTGCTTTAACATACTGTGTGGATCTGTAAAGATCCAATAGGATTTCGACCGGCAGTCGGTTGGTGGTTTCGTAAAATTTTATTTTGCCCATTTTGTGAGTATTTTTTGGATCATTACCTATGAAAAAAAATGATACAATTTTAGTCGTTGATGATGAAAATGGCGTCCGCCAATCGTTTAATATGGTTCTCAAAGACAAATACAATGTGCTTCTGGCCGAAACAGGACAAGAAGCAATGGACATTTTTATAAAAAATTCAGTTGATCTGATTCTGCTCGACATCCTTTTACCGGATATCGACGGCCTTGATCTCCTGTCAAAACTTGTAGAAACAGACCCGAATACGGAAATTATCATGGTCACCGCTGTAAATGAAATTCAATCGGCGGTAAAGGCGATTAAGCTGGGGGCTTATGAATATATCATTAAACCTTTTGTGGTGGATGATGTATTAACCGTGATCTGCCGGGCTTTGGAGAAACGACGCCTTGTAAAGGAAGTTGCCTATCTCAGAAACGAACTGGAACGGTACCACCCATTTGAAAAGATGGTCGGTAAAAACAAAAAAATGAGAAAAATTTTTGAGTTGATATCAACGATTGCCATTAGCGACGGGACCGTACTTGTTCAGGGGGAGAGTGGAACCGGTAAAGAACTGGTGGCCCGAGCCATACATAACCGCAGCAATAGACACCGACAGCCGTTTGTGGTGATTAATTGCGCCGTCATACCGCCGACCCTGATGGAGAGTAAAATTTTCGGGCATAATAGAGGGGCATTTACAGGGGCGATCAGTACCTGTATCGGAAAGCTTGAGCTTGCTGATGGGGGTACGGTCTTTCTCGATGATATTGATTCTCTGGATGTCAATATGCAGGCAAAACTTTTGAGGATAATCCAGGAAAAGGAATTTGAAAGACTGGGTAGCACAAAGGTTATCAAGGCCGACGTCAGGTTCGTAGCAGCTTCCAATAAGAACATCAAGGATTTGATTTTACAGGGTGAATTCCGGGAAGATCTTTATTATCGGCTCAATGTTTTCCCGATAGGGTTACCCCCGTTGAGAGAGCGGGGAAATGATGTTTTGTTGCTTTTGGATCACGCTTTGGAGTTGAATTCCAAAAAGACCGGTAAACCCCCGAAAAGGTTCTCTAAAAGAGCTGTTAAAGTGTTTATGGAATACGATTGGCCGGGGAACGTCCGGGAGCTTGAGAATCTGGTGGAAAGATTGTTTACCATTACCGAAGGTCCGGTGATCCATCTTAAAGATAATGCCTCCTTTAATATCGGTAATAAGGAAATCAAGGGGTTACCTTTAAAAGAAGCGGTGGGTATATTTGAAAGAAAATATATTTCTGAAGTGCTTGAAAGCGTTGATGGAAATCGAACAAAAGCCTCGGTGAGACTTGGCATTCATCGTAATACCCTATTGTCAAAAATCAATGAATTCGGTCTGAATTTGAACAAATAATGCTTGCACGGACAGCCCCGTTTCCAACCATAAATTTTCTGCCTGAATTTATCCACACCGATGTATTAAGCTGGACATAATCCAAAAATCCAGACTACCATGCACATAAATGTGTGCACCGGTGCACATGAAAAATGGCGCTTTTCGTGTTGAGCTGCAACAGCGAGCGCGTTCCCCGCAGTTTATCGGGAAAAAATTTACGCAAACAGTACACCCTTTAATAAAAGATCATCCATTCCGCTGATACATACGGTGGTATAAAAATACGTATCGAACCCGCGATGATATGCCTGTCCGATGGGGTTTGGAACCGGTTTGTCTGAGTCCTAAAATGTTACTCACTTTATATATTGGATATCTTTTTTTCATTTATCCTTGACATGAAATTTTAAAATGTCTATAGGACTTCTCTTAAATGTATTTATCCTTATTTTTTCGCCTGATACTGCCGATTAAGTAAAAAATTTAATATCATTGACCTCTGATCGACAATAGAATTAGGAATTTGGAGCCGTCCTAAATATGAGGCTGAATAATCTACTTGCGCAAGGAAAAACCGCCATTGTAAAAAAGTGGTTCGTCTTGGCGATCGAAACGTATCCATCCGACACCGCAAAATTTCTAAAGCGCCAGAAGGATCCTTTTGCAAACCCGGTCGGCAGAACCATTTACCGCGGACTGGAGGCATTATTTGATCAACTCCTTGAGGATATGGATTATGAAGCCATTACTTCCTTCCTTGACCCGATCATCAGAATCAGAGCCGTTCAGAATTTTTCCCCTTCACAAGCCACCAGTTTCATCTTTTTTTTAAAAGATGTTATCAGAGAACATACACAGAAAGAAGTTTCCGAAGCACGGCTTTTCAACGAACTGCTGTTGTTTGAGTCAAAAATCGACAAACTCAGCCTGATTGCCTTTGAACTATACATGCAATGCAGGGAAAAGATATACGAACTCAAAGCCAATGAGATGAAAAACAGGACATTCAGGGCTTTCGAGCGGGCGGGCTTGGTGAGTGAGATCCCGGCGGATACGCCGGATCTGGTTAACATTAATATATGTAAAGAGGCTTC
>DATKWE010000232.1:0-16711 GCA_035529735.1 Desulfobacterales bacterium
TACGTACATGGACAGACAGGAGCAAGAACTGAGGGATGCCATGGCTCAAAATGACGCCGTCAGTATCCAGAGAACGCAGGATGTTTTGACCGCGACGTTCAAGTCTGAATCCTTTTTTGCCTTTGACGCTTCGACGCTTGAACCCGGTGCATACACCGAGATAGACAGAGTTGCCGGCATACTCAACAAATATCCGAAGACAACCATCCGAGTGGAGGGGCATACCGATTCAAAGGGTTCTGAAGCTTACAATCAGACACTGTCTGAAAAACGGGCGATATCGGTCAAGAATGCATTGGTACAAAGGGGGGTCGATCCGGCAAGAATTCAGACCGTGGGCTACGGAGAATCACAGCCCATCTCTTCAGATGACGCCATGAACAGACGGGTGAGCATTGTCATTACACCGATCAAGGGCGGATGAAAATATTATAAGCCATCTCAAAAATGCATTTAACGCCCGACGGCTGCGTTCCATACCGCCTTAAAATGCGCACATACTACACGCATGCTGCGCTTTTTCGCCGGCCTGGATCTTACTTCTTGAGCGCCATCGACTCTTTTTAAGACAGCTTCATTAACTTCACACAACAAAGGTTTCCACAACCTTAAACAGGTCATTTACACTCACAGGTTTGGCAAGAAAGGCATCTGCCCCGGAGTCCCTAGCCGATTGCTCATGGGCAGGATTGGCGGACATCAGAAGGCATTTTTTTTCCGGATATTTCTTTTTGAATTTGGAAAGGAATTCAAAGCCGCTCAAACCGGGAACATCGATTCCAAAAATAATAATGTCAGGACTTCCGTGATCCTCGATGTATCGCCAAACAGCCAGACCGCTGTCGAAACTAAGAACATCCCTGTTAACACAATACATTAAAACGGTGACGATGAAATCTCGGACCAACAAATCATCATCAATCACCGCTATTTTTACATTTGGGATACTGACCTGGCTCACGCTACTTTTAGGAAGTTCACGTCGTTGATGTGGAAGTTGAATATCAGCGTTTCACAGATTCTATTCAAATTGTCTTGAAGGGCCTGTTTTCTGAACTGCCCCTTCAGACGGCCTTCTGCCAAGGCTTTGGCCATCACCGCAAGAAGCTGGGTTCTCTGATGGAAGATATACTCCTCGTGCATATCACCCGTGGAGGCCGTCCCGGGTTGTGTCCTAGAATCATCGTTTTTAATAGCGGCTATTTCACTGGACAGCTTCAGAGATTGATAAAAAACAAAGTGGGCATTTTCGATGATGGCTTGCTTTCGATATTTCCCGATAGGGCAGTCTTTTAAATACGCCTTGGCCATGATGATAAGAAGTTTCAATCGCGATGAAAAAATGTCCTCGTTGGACATGCTTTTCATCTCCCCGGCCGCCGACCCAAATCTAATCATGGCGTGTCCTTTTTTAGAAATGAATGGGAAGAATTTTGAATTCCACTTTGGAGTCTTTTTTTTTAAAACCTATTTGGACTTCGATGTCAACAAATATTTTCCTGGAATATTAAGGTTATAAGCCTTTTTTTTCATTTTCCGTCAAATAACGCCAGCCTCCCACAGCAAGCCCTCCCAGTTCTATATTCGAAACCCGTATCCGTTTTAATCTCGTAACCTGGTTTCCCACTTTTCGAACCATTCGTCTTATCTGTCTGTTCTTTCCTTCCTTGAGCACGATGCGAAAACGTCTGGGGGAGATTCTTTTAATCTCTGCAGGTCTTGTTTTTGTTCCCATCATCGGCAACCCTTTGGAAATATTGTTTAGCGCACCATCGGTTATGGGCTTTGACACCGTTACATCGTATTCCTTCTCGTGATCAAAGGAAGGATGCGATAGCCGGTGATGAAGACTTCCGTCATTGGTTAAAATTAAAAGTCCGGTGGAGTCCTTGTCGAGCCTGCCTACGGGATAAATTCGCTGAGGAATTTTTATAAGGTCCATCACGGTCTTGTCTCCGGGCTGGCTGCAGCTAGTAACATATCTTCTCGGCTTGTTGAGTACGATATATACCGGATCGTTTTTTAGCGTCACCACCCTTCCCTTGAATTCTATACGATCTTTCTCCGGGTCAATTTTCGTGCCGAGTTCCGTAACAACCGTTTCGTTGACACGGACAAGCCCTGCCTGGATATGCGTCTCTCCTTTTCTTCTCGAGCAGATGCCGGCTTCTGAAAGAAATTTTTGCAAACGTATTAAAGACATGAAGACGATTCCCAGTTCATCGATGAGGATTTTTTCCATGGGCAAGGCATTCAGGGATGAAGTCGTAGCCGTTTACCGCGAACCCTTGATAACACAGTCAATGTACGGATCAGGATCTGTAATCCGCATTAATCCTGACATAATCCAGGGAAAAATCGCACGTCAATATTGAACCGGAACCGCTACCCGAGTTCAAATCAATGGTTACGGTAAATTCCGGCAGCTTAAGTACCTTTGCGGCCTCAGCCTCGACGGTTTTTCCTTGACCCATACCGGCTTTCACCATCTGAACATCATCAAAATAGACATCGATCTTGTCCGGATCTATTTGGACACCGGCCCGGCCCACAGCACCTGCGATCCGCCCCCAATTGGCATCCTCGCCGAAAAATGCCGTCTTTACAAGGGGAGAATTGGCAACCGTATCCGCAACTTTTCGGGCGTCGGAATCCGATACGGCATTCCGAACCATGATTTCCACCAGCTTTGTCACGCCCTCACCGTCTCTGACCAACTGTTTGGCCAAATCCAAAAAGATTTCATCTAAAATCTTCTGAAAAATATCTTTTTGTGCCGGGCTTTGGATAACAGCGCCCGACAGACCATTGGCCATGATCAACACCGTATCATTGGTACTGGTATCCCCATCGATGGTGATTCGGTTAAAAGACCGGTTTACCGCCTTCACCAAAATCTCTTTTAAAATCTCCGAAGATACTTTGACGTCCGTACAGACAAAACAGAGCATGGTCGCCATATCCGGCCGGATCATTCCTGCGCCTTTGGCAACACCGGTAACGGTAAACGTCTTCCCGTCCACAACCCCGTGTGCCGAGACCATTTTGGGTACGGTATCGGTGGTCATTATCGATCTGGCCAGATCCGGTATTCCTTCGGATTTAAGTGAATTGACCAGGGTGGGTATGGCGGCATCAATTTTTTCAATGGGCAGCGGCTCTCCAATGACACCTGTTGAAGCCACAAGCACCAGGTCCTCTGAAATTCCGAGTTCAGATGCTGTCAAGCTTGCCATGGTTTCGGCGTCACGGATCCCCTGTTCACCGGTACAACAGTTGGCGTTGCCGCTGTTGACAATAATGGCCTGACAGACGCCCGTTTTTATCCGCTCGCGGTCAAGAATCACCGGTGCGGCCTTCACCCGATTTTTGGTAAACACCCCGGCAACAGTTGCCGGAACCTGTGAAACCATGAGACCGAGATCCTTTTTTCCTTTCTTCTTGAGACCTGCGGCGACGCCGGCAGCTTTAAAACCGGAACACATGATATTGCTCATTTTTATTTATCCCTTATCGTCCGAACCAATTTGAAAAAACCTCAATCCATCACATTTTAAGATTGACGGTTTCGTAAAAAGTCTTTTGTGAGCGACATCGAGCAATTTTGGAGAAAGATTCATGATGCGTCTGGCGTTAAAAATTGCAAGCTGTTTGAGGGCGTTAGCCCGAGTTCTTGCAATTTAGCCAGGCGAGTCATGGATCCCAAAATTGCTTGCGGAGCGAGCAAAATCAGACTTTTTACGAGTTCATCAAGATTTAGTCTTAAATTTTATTTGACAGAATCCCCCGACATTGTCAATCTGCATAATAAAAGCATCATCGTTGGATTATCCGAATGCGACAATTTTTTCAATGGGCTGAATTGATACGTTGGATGAACTATGGAAAAAACTTTGGCTCAATGCCCTTCATGCGGCAGGCAACTGGTTATTCAAAAATCGTGACGGCGTGTGATTTTGCGCTGCAGGTCCTGCGGCGCCGAGTATCCGCTGAGTGAATTCGCCGATTCCATGGACGATTTTTTGGAACGCCGACTTGCCAATATACCCTGTGACAGACTCTAACCCGAATCTCTCATGCAGAACTTCAAAATTATCATCGAGTACGACGGCAGCGCTTATCACGGCTGGCAGCGTCAGGCCACGGATCGAACCATTCAGGGTGAAATTGAGAACGCACTGATGACCATGACGGAAAACAGGGTCACCCTGATCGGATCCGGCAGGACGGATGCCGGCGTTCACGCCTATGGTCAGGTGGCCAATTTCCGATGCAACACGTCACTGGGTTCTGAAGTTTTTCAAAATGGGCTCAACAGTCTTTTACCCGAAGATATTGTCATAACGTCCTGCGAAGCGGTTCCTGAAAAATTTCATGCGCGATACGATGTAAAAAGCAAAACGTATCATTACAGGATTTTGAATCGACGGCTTCCTGACGCCATTTTCCGGCAGTACGCCTGGCACATCCGGAAAAAACTCGACCTGAATGCCATGCGGAGCGCACTTTATTATATCGTCGGCCGCCATGATTTCAAAGCCTTTGAAGGGTCGGGAAGCCCCAGAGCCAGCACGGTTCGCTGTGTTGTGAATGCAGATCTTGTGGAAACCGACGATGGGTATCTGGTTTTAAAAATAGAAGGCGACGGGTTTCTTAAATTTATGATACGCAATATTGTGGGGACACTTGTGGATGCCGGTCTTGGTAAAATTACCCCCAGCCACTTTAAGCGGATACTCGCTTCAAAGGATCGTAACCTTGCAGGGATAACTGCGCCCGCACATGGATTATTCCTGATGGAAGTCAAATATTAACGGGCTGCTGCCCAAATCATTTTTCGCCGGCTCTGAAACGTTTCAATGGGCGCTCAAAGAGATGTTTGTTTGGACAACAGCCCGTTAAGACCTGTTTTTCATCTTTTGGATCTGCTCATTGTAATATGAAATAACCTCTCTTCGATTCAGCATTCCGATCAGGACACCATGATCCTCGTCTTTCACCACAGGAAGACTGTCGATATTTTTTATGGTAAACTTTTGCAAAACCGTATTCAAATCTTCCGAAGGTGTTGTTAATATGATGTCAAGGGTGGCAACATCATTCATCACCACAAGGTTTCCTATGCCCGGAGTAAAGAGAACTGCCCGAATATCCGTACTGGAAAATATCCCCACCAGTCTGTTATGCTGATCGACAACCGGGAAATAGTGCTGCTTTGTCTCAGGGAAAAAACCTCTGAAATCTCCAAAGGTCATGTTCTGGGAAATGACGTCCACCTTCTTCACAAGATGCATCAGGTCTTTCACTCTGATGGCCTGCAGAATATCCACGAAGAAATCTCCTGCATGGGCCGGAGAGTCGATCTTGCTTTTGACCTGTTTTTCATAGATGGTCCACTTGCGCGCTGCAAGATAAGATACCGAACATACCAGAAGGCTGGGAAGAAGCAGATGATATGAGTTGGTCATTTCGCTGACAAATATGATGGTTGAAATGGGCGTATTTGAAACCGCTGTAAAAAACCCTGCCATGCCCACCACAACAAACGCACCGGGCTCGGTGACGATACCGGGCATAATCTGATGGAACATCTTCCCTACCGCACCGCCCATGGCGCCGCCAATCACAACGGACGGACCAAAAACCCCGCCGCTGCCCCCGGAGCCGATGGAAAAAGATGTGGTCAACACCTTACCAACGGCTAGAAAAAGTAAAAACGGAATCGTCAGTTCATTGTGTATGGCCTGCTGAACGAACCCGTACCCAAATGCCAGGGTCTGGGGTAAGAAGAAGCCCACCAGGCCGGTACACAGTCCTCCAATGGCAGGTTTGAAGTGATTGGGTATTTTGATGGCCTTTGAAACTTTGATGACGCCATAAAACGTTTTAATGTAAAAAACCCCCACTACCACAAGAACCAGGGAAAGCACCAGATAAGGCCCCAATTCCAATGGATTGCGGAATATAAAATCCGGCGATTCGAACAGAGACCCCCATCCGAATACCAGACAAAACAGACAGTAGGCAACCACCGAGGAGATGCCGGCAGGGATAATGACTTCAGGTTCGAACTCCGGATCACGGTACAACACCTCGGCGGCAAAAAGCGCGCCGGCCAGCGGGGCGCGAAAGATACTCCCGACCCCGGCCCCGACCCCGGCAGCCATCATGATTCGCCGTTCCCGGTCCGACAGTTTCAATACTGTTGCCAGAAATGAGCCAAAGCCTGCTCCGATTTGAGCGATGGGGCCTTCCCGACCGCCCGAACCGCCGGTGGTCAGTGTCAGTGCAGACGCAATGGTCTTGATAATCGGGACCCTTCCCCGTATAAAACCGCCTTTTCTGTGGTAGGCGTCGATGGCAGCGTCCGTGCCGTGGCCTTCGGCTTCAGGGGCATAGGTATATACCAGCCATCCGCTCAGAAGACCCCCGAACGCCGGAAGGAAAAAGAGAAGGATGGGGTTAAACAGCGTGCTCGTTGGCGGAATGAGATGATGCTCCCCGGCCGGAGCCGGAGGCCGGTAGCCGGCAAGAAAATCCAGAAAAAAGTGTACACCGAGGCGGCAAAGGTAATGAAAAACAACAGAACCAAGTCCTGCGATAATACCAATTAATACAAAATAGAGCGTCCATTTTCCGGCCTGTGCGATATTAATTGACCGCTCTTTTCCGGCAAAGGATCCGATAATATTTTTTAAACGGTTCAATCGTCCCACTAGATAGCGTGCCCCGCGAGATACTGAGTGCATCAATTGGTAAATTCGATTCGGTCTTAGAAGCAGTTAGCCTTTCAAATCTTCAACTCCTTGCAGAACAATATTGAAAAGTTCAGGGATTTCGTTTTCTTCCAGGCAAGAAAAAGCGACTCTCAAATCCTTCTCTCCGATGGAGATAAGCCCGACCCCGTATTTTTCCAGCAGGTGGACCCTGAGTGCCTCAGCATTCACAGATTTTAACCGGATACACATAAAATAACCGGAATTAAATGGATACACATCCCAGGCGTCTGTGAATCTGGAATCCGAGAGAACTTCTTTTACGCGAATGGCCCTATTTTTGAGTATTTGAAATTTTTCTTCTTTTTCCGCCATATAGTTGTCGTCCTGCATAGACTTCAGTACAATGGTCTGACCCAGATGGGACGCATTGGAAATTGCCCCCCTGATACTTCCGGCCGTCTTCCTTTCCAGTGCATCGTAAACACCATTGTCGTCACCTTCTATCACACACCCGTAAGTTATAAAACCGACTCTCAAACCCCAGACAAAATTTTCCTTTGTAGCGCCATCGAGTTTTACGGCGAGCAGCCTGGAATGCCGGTCACAAAGATTTGCAAAAAGCGATTCTTTCAAGGTCCGGTCTTCATAGAAAAGTCCGAAATAGGCATCATCCATAACAGCAATGACATTTGTACCTCCATCAGCAATCGAGGTAAGGATTTCGACAATTCGTTCCCCCTCTTCTACAGTGACTGTATAACCGGTAGGATTATTTGGAAAATTCAATAAAACAGAGATCTTATCACGTTTTTTCGCTTCGGTTCTGATGGTTTTTTCAAACGCTTCAAGATTAAATCCCCCGTTTTCCGAAAACATGGGATAATGTCTTATTACCGCCCCTTTTTTGACATTTAGAATCATGTTGTAGTTTCCCCACATCATGTCCGTCAAAACAACCACATCATTGGGATCTAACCAGACATCCGCGAACGTGCTTATGGCATGGGTTATACCACAGGTAACCACCGGAAAACTCACGCTTTTGCCGGAAAGAGATGGATTTTTTATAAACAGGGAATCCAGCCAAATTTTTCTTAACGCCGGAATTCCAAAAGAAGGTGCATAGGTTAACGACGCTGCAGGCTGGATACCGCAAATCGAATCCATAACCGAAGGGAAAATCATGGTTCTCCCCTTCTCAGTAGCGATCCCTATGGTAGCATTTAACTTGTGGGCTTTTTCCTTGGCCTCAGCGCTTTGACTCAAGATCCCTTTAGGGAAAAAAAGATTTTTCCCCACATCAGACAGCATTTCCATAAGATATGGATTACCTTTTTCGATGACCTGATTGAGGGATTGAGCGATAGGGTTCATAAATTTAACCTCCTTGAATATGGAATAATTGGAATTCGTTTTTAACAATATCTACATAAATTACAATAAATCTTATAGATTAGACATAAAGTATGTCAAGTGAAAAGCGATTGAAAAATCGGGAGGATGAGAAAATACCGAAAGTACAGATGGAATTGATGGCAGACAAAAAACCCCGCCCTTTAGTAGAGCGGGGTTCATTGGTCGATAGAAAGCAACATTACCTGTTTCCTCTCTTGGATGCTTTGAGCGGATTAATTTTTGTATTCGATGCAGAGGAGTTTTTGGTAACATGTGAAGCAAAATTGCAATCCCCGGTTTTCCATTTTAACGAAGGGTCAGGGCATGCTGAGCAGTACCATTTGGTTGAAAATTCAGCGCTTCGGTTGCAGCCGTTACACTTCTCTACTGTCTCGTGACAAATTCCGCCATTGTATGAACACCCCTTTGCCGTCATAAAAGGGCAGTCAAAGCCTTCCCTAATTGTTGTACAAACCATTTGAATCACCCCCTTTCAAAAAAAAATCAAAAAAAAAGCCTGGGGACTTTCGTTCCCGGCCTTTTGGATCCATGTCGAAAAAGCTGCCGGAATATAAACAGGCAAACAAGGCTTGTCAATAAAAAATTGTAATATTTTTACGATTTGAAAATGCGTGGAATGAAGCGCCCTGCAGTCCGGATGAAACAAGATCTCCGCTCTGCTTCGACACCCTGAGGGATTAACGAGCGTTGGTGCAGCTGAATACGGCTAAATTTATTATGGAACCGTAACAAAAGAACTGTTGATTTTTTGTTTAAAAATTGGCAAGTTGTCAGGTGTAAATCGATGGAAAATTTTACAATTTACATCTTTTTCAATATTGTTAATTGAAATATCACAGATAGCCATTATAATTAGCTGTCTTTGATGAAATCATCTTAATACCCTAAATGAGGGTAACAGTAACTTTTACACATCATTATCAAAAACATAGGATATATCCCAGATGATTATAAAGCAAGCTGTTGAAGTCTTAAAAATAGAGGCCGAAGGCATTCTGAAACTGGCGGAACGTATTGATGACAACTTTTCTGAAATGGTGGAACTCATCTGCCGATCCAAGGGCCGTTTAATCCTGAGCGGCATCGGCAAATCCGGACTGGTCGGCCGGAAAATTGTCGCGACGCTAAACAGCACAGGAACACAGTCGCTCTTTTTACACCCAGCCGAGGCCATGCATGGAGATCTCGGCATCGTCGGTTCGGATGATATATTTATTGCACTCTCCAACAGCGGTGAAACCGACGAACTCAATGTTCTGGTACCGAGTATCCGAAAATTCGGATGCACCATCATTGCCTTTACCGGAAATAAAAATTCGACCCTGGCAAGACACAGTGACATCGTCATAGATGTTGCCGTAGAGAAGGAGGCCTGCTCACTTGGCCTCGCCCCGACGGCAAGCACAACGGCACTTCTCGCCATGGGGGATGCCCTTGCCGTTGTTCTGAGTAACCAGAAACATTTTAACTCGATCGATTTTAAAAAGATTCATCCCGGAGGGATTCTGGGCCAGCGGCTTTCAAGCAAAGTTAAAGACATCATGTTAACCGGAGAGTCGGTTCCGCAGGTTTCTGAAGGCACCACCATGAAAGACGCCGTCCGGGAAATCAATCGCCTGGAGTTGGGGGTAACGTTCGTCATCAGATCTGACGGCACATTGGCCGGCATCATCACAGACGGCGACTTGAGACGCCTGATCGCAAAGAACAAATCCATTATCGATCTCACCGTTGAAGATGTGATGACAAAAGATCCCCGGACCGTCGACCTGGATTCTCCGGCCTATGATGCCTTGAACATGATGGAACAATTCCAGATCACGGTGCTCCCCATAACCGACGCCAAAAGAAAGGTTCGGGGAATTTTGCACCTGCATGATATTTTAGGGAAAGGCGAATTCAAATTCAATGGGACCTAACCCGGATCATCTGAGTACTTGTGGGCCGCATTGTCTTATATCGTTAAAAGGATCCCCCATCTTCTTCGTTACCTGCCCGCCGTACAAAACTTTGGCAGGCGGGTCAAATGCTCGCCGAAGTCTTGCTGCAGGAAACGTGCTCGCTGTTTCAGTTCAACGTAAAGAACCATGAAAAAAGAGGACATCATGAAATTCGATGGCATTGACACCACAATACAGACCCTCGGCCCCCTGAAAATCCCGTCACCCATCCAGAGGGAAGAAAACACCCTCAGCCGAAGTTTTGTGGACGATACGGACAAGGTTGTTTTGGATGTCAAATTAAAAAACCTGATCAAGATGGTCGAAGAAGGGAAAGATTTCACCGCATTTGAGCTGGCCGGACCCAGAAAAGAAATATATTTCGATCCGAGTAAGCTTCGGTGTGCACTGGTAACCTGCGGCGGCTTGTGTCCAGGTTTGAACGATATCATTCGAGCCATCGTTCTGGAACTTTTCTACGGTTACGGCGTCAAAAATGTTTTCGGCTTCAAATACGGTCTTCAGGGATTTATTTCAAAATACAAACATGACATTATGGATCTTAAACCGGAAACTGTAGGCAATATACACGAAATGGGGGGATCGATTCTCGGATCTTCAAGAGGCCCGCAACCCATAGACGAAATTGTCGACACCCTTGAAAGGATGAACATCGGCATCCTGTTTATGGTGGGCGGCGATGGAACCCTTATGGCGGCCACCAAAATTGCAGATTCTATCACGGAGCGCGGCCTCAAGATCAGCATTGTCGGAATTCCAAAAACCATCGACAATGATATCCATCTGGTCTCACGTTCTTTTGGCTTTGATACTGCAGTGGATGTTTCGACACAGGCCATCAGAAGTGCTCATAACGAATCCGCAGCATACCCCAATGGCATCGGCCTTATTAAGCTGATGGGAAGACATTCGGGTTTCATCGCAGCCACCGCAACCCTGGCTCAACAGGATGTAAATTTTGTGCTGATACCCGAGGTAGATTTTGATGTTGAAGGGCCCAACGGCTTCCTCGCCGCCCTTGAAAAACGCTTGAGTCAAAGAGGACATGCCGTGATTGTTGCGGCAGAGGGTGCAGGTCAAAAGTTTTTTGAAAACAACAAAACCGAACGTGATGAATCCGGAAACATCCGGCTCAAGAATATCGGAGGCTTCCTTAAAGATGTCATATCGACTTATTTCAAAGAAAAAAATATCGATATATCTTTAAAATATATCGATCCCAGTTATATGATCAGAAGCCTCCCTGCCAATGCCAACGATAATGTATTCTGCAGTTTCCTGGGACGTGATGCTGTTCATGCGGGTATGGCGGGCAAGACAAAACTCCTCATCGGCCGGTGGAACAACCATTTTGTGCACATTCCCATGAGTGCCTCGGCAGGAAAGCGCAAACAGGTCAATCCAAAAGGAAAATTGTGGTTGAGTGTCCTGGGCGCAACAGGTCAGGGTTCGCTGAAAAACGATTGATCCCTCCTGTTTATCCTAATGTTGTATCGGAATCGGTCAACCATAAACCCATTGTGCTCACGGGGTTGAATTCTTCATGGGAGATTCGGATAAAGCAATCGATATATGACATCTGCATGTTTGCCGGCAGCCCCTTTGTTCAACATGACGGCTTCTTTGGCCAATCTTCCAACGGCATCGGCCTCAGCGGGATGTGTCAGATAATACAGCGCTCTTTCAGCCAATTCCCGGCCGTCTTTGACCTGAATACCGCCCCCGGTTTTGTCCAGAAGCGCTTTGGCATCCAGAAAATCATCCATGGACGGACCGTAAAGTACGGGTTTGCCCCACACCGCTGCTTCAAGAATATTCTGTCCGCCCAAAGGTTCCAGGCTTCCCCCACAAAAAACGATTGATGCGATACTGTATGTGGATTGCAAATCTCCGATGGTGTCCATAATCACCACCGAAGCCGTCCTGAACCCGCCGGTTTTGTCAATATCGGTTTTGAATTGGCATGAAAGCCCGCGCCTTATAACCATATCTTTTATGTGGCGGACTCTTTCCAAATGCCGCGGTGCGATGATAAGAAGGGTTTCAGGTAAAGTTTCGAGAATCTTTTCATACACATCGACCACGATTTCATGCTCTGATCCCCGAGTACTGCCGGCAACAAAAACGGGGATATTTTCATCTAAATTGTAGAATTTCTCGATTTTGCCTTTAATGGAGGGATCGGCCATGGGTAGCAAAAGATCGTATTTTGCATTCCCGTTGACCACTATCTTTTCCCGGGGGACACCCAGCATCATCAATCGCTGTGCGTCTGCCTCTCGAATCATACTAAAGGATTCCACCTGTCTTAAGGCTTCCCGGATTAGACAGCGAATCTTCAGGTATCCTTTAATGGAACGCACAGAGATTCTGCCGTTGACAAGTGCAAGCCTCACACCCATCCTGCGGGCTTCAAACAACCAGTTTGGCCAGATCTCGGTTTCAAGACATACGAGGATATCCGGCCTTATGGCGGACAGGGCTTTGCGAACAGAAACGATGAAGTCGATGGGGGCATAAACGCAAGTTGCCTTTGATCGGAGCTTATCTCTGGCCAAAGCCTGACCATGTTCTGTTGTGGTTGAAAGGATTACGGCACCCTGGGGTATCAATCGTTCCAGAGATTCAATAATCGCCACTGCAGCGCTCACCTCCCCCACCGAAGCCGCATGTAACCATATTTTGGGCGAGCCCGAAATACGATTCACAAGCGACTTGGGGTAAAATCCAAGACGCTGGTTTATATCGTCTCTGTAGCGACCGGTTAGGCGTGTATAAAACCAAAAAGGCGGGAAAAAAATAAAAAAAAACCCGGTAATGAGAAAATTATACGCTTTATAGACAATATTCATATGCTTGGTCCGATTTCCTCACCAGCCCGATTGTTTCAATGGTATTTATTTGAGGGGTCGGTGCTCCAACTGGAAAAAACGATTGCCTTTTATTTGAAGAAGATAGAGCCGTTTTCGGACCTCCCCATCATTATCAAAAGATGTAAGGCCGGTGACCCCTTGAAAATCGGTGAGTCTTTCGAGCTCATTTTTTAGTGTGCTTCTAAATCGAATATCCGGCCGGCTGACCATCTGAAACAGTATCATGGCAGTATCATAGGTAACGGCCTCAATGAATCCCGGCTTCTGATCAAACACTTTTTGATAAATTCCGACAAAATTTTTGACATTCTCTGAGGCATCTTCGGCAAAGAAACCATCCGGTACAACGGCACCCTGTACATATTGCCGTGCCATGGTAATTAATTGGTCTGAATGCCACAAATTGGTTCCCAACAAATAGGTATCTTTGACATCGTAAAAAGCAAGCTGCGGAATTATAAGACCGGCTTTTGTGGGAGCGTCCGGAATAAAGATGGCATCAAAATCAACAATGGCCTCGGGTTTCTCATTCTCTCCGGTTTGGATATTTTCGTGGTCTTCAACAGGGTGTACTACCAGGGGATCTGTGGTGCTGTCGGTTGAGGTTTCAGTGTTTTCTTGCGCATCCGCCGCTAAATCTGTAATTTTAAGATTCTCAGGCACCTCATAGTAAAGTCCCACGAGCTTTTTTATGGGATCGGCAAAATCTGTATGGGTCGGGTTGTACGATTCGACGCCAACAACGCTGCCCCCATGAGCGATCACCTGGTCCCAGAAAAGATTCATAAACGTTGTACCGTACTTTTCATCCGGATAAAGAATCGCAAACCTTTTAACCCCAAGGGCTTTCACAGCATAAGAGACCAGCGTCTCAACCTGCTTGCCGGGTGTAAAAAAATTTCTAAAAACATAGTCACCGATTCGGGTGATATTGTCTTTCTGCGTCAACGTAATTATGGGTATCCCTTTATTCTGTGCAGCTGTGGCAGCGGATTCGGCGGTAATAAACGGTCCGATAATCGCAGCGACATTTTCATCATACAGTTCTTTTACGGCTATAGCAGCCTTAGCCGGATCAGATGCGGTATCCTTAATGATGACTTTAATAGAAGGCCCGCTGTTATTGGCACTAAATTGATTCAAAGCGAGTTCAACGGCCGTTAACGCCCGGTTACCGTAAATTTTATACGGACCGCTTAAGGGCAGTAAACATCCGATGGTGTAGCGACTATAAACGGATTTTTTATGAATTGAAGCCAACAGACTTTTTGCCTGCTGCACATTCTCGTGCATGGGGAATTTTTCTATGAAAGCCGACAAAACCTTTAACGCTTCATTATATTTTTCTTCCTCGGTATAGTTCAGCCCAAGCTGGAACATCAGGTAGCCTTTGGGGACGGCATCTTCCAAGGGGCCTATCAGCGAAACGAGATCTTCAGAGCCAAGGTGCCGGACGGCATCTTTCATTGTTATGAGAATGGTTTTCTTTTCCGGCGCCTCTGCTTGTCTAATGGCCATGATATAATAATAAACGGCATCTCTTGGAGCGCCAATGGCCATATAGGTGTCGCCCAGCAGCATATAGGCTCTGAGAAGGTGAGGCCCTGAAACAGAAACTTCAATAAGGTCCGCTGCCTGATCGATGACGTCTTCATAGTATCCCTGATTGTAATACGTGGTCAGCATTTCTATCCTGGCATCGGGAACAAAGATACTTTCCGGATATTCGATGATGAGACGTTCATAGGCATTGCGCGCTTTCTCATTGTCGCCAAAGATGGCATAAACCGACCCTATCTTCATCAAAGCTGCATCGGCCATAGGTCGGTCCGGAAATCTCTCGAGATACTCGCTGTAAGCGTTTAGGGCTTCTGGGTAGGATTGTGCCCGAAGCATTTTTTCAGCCCTTGAAAATAGCGCATCAGCAGGATCAAGCCTAACCGGAGCCATTTTTGGCACGCAGGCCCATAAAAAGAGAACGCCTGTCACGAAAAAAATTATTCGAATCGGTTTCATAAACATATCTAAAACGATGTTGAGATCAAATATTTTACGCTTGACTTTTACTCTGATTCAATAACAAAGGCAAGCACAACCTGATACTTTACTTCGTGCCCGCTCAAAAATAAGTTCACATTTTAAAGCACCGATCCATCCCGCCTAACTGTGCTGCGCGTCGGTCGAACCGGTCGGCCATTCGCCCTTCTCTCCGGTTGTCATGGGGACGCCTCGACGCTGGATAATACAAAGTTATTTTTTTTGAAAGTCCTTGCCCTTGCCAAATACCTTGTAAAAATGATATAAACCATGACCTTTTGAAATAAACGCGCGTTTTTGAATCTAATTCATAGAGACTGAACGCCATTTAAAAAAATAATGGCTCCGATAAAACCCTTTTTATAGAACCGTCAAAAATCAAGCGAATTCAAAAAATTATGAACATCCAAGACCCAAAACGTCCCTCATCACCGAGTGAAAAACCGGCCGACCACAGCGTTGAGCAAAAACTTGAGAACCTGAGGCAGGAACTCGATGCCATTGACCAGAAAATCGTTTCACTGCTTGCGGAACGCCAGACTGAAGTCGAGCGCGTGGTTGCACTTAAAAAAACCTACAACATCCCTGTCTATCATCCGGCCCGGGAAGAAAACCTGATCTCTCACCGCCGCAATCAGGGAATTGAAGCAGGACTCGACCCGGATTATATCGAAGAGATCTACCGACGCATTCTCCGCCAGTCACGGGTTGAGCAGTCCGCCCAAATGGCTCAAAAAGGGATACGCGCCGGAGCGGCCGTGCTTCTCATCGGCGGTCAGGGGAGTATGGGACAATATTTTCATCGATGGTTTGCCGAAGCCGGTTACCAGGTACGTATCCTGGACCGCCAGGATTGGGCGAATGTTGACAGACTCTGCCAGGGTGTTGAACTTGCCATGATCAGTGTGCCCATTGAAACAACCGCTGCGGTGGCCAAAAGAATCGGCCCTCACCTTCCCCGCAATTGTGTTCTGACAGATATCACCAGTATAAAAAAAGCGCCTTTAAATGCCATGCTCGAGGCGCATAAAGGCCCGGTGATCGGCTTACATCCACTCTTCGGTCCCACCACCTCAACCATGGACAAACAGATTGTCGTCGTAACGCCCGGCAGAGATCTATCCGGCTGTCAATGGCTGGTCGACCAGTTCAGTGCCTGGGGAAGCATTATATTGCAAGTCGATGCCGGTGAGCACGACAAAATCATGTCCATCGTTCAAACGGTGAGACATTTTGCCACTTTTGCTTTTGGTCAATTTATCTGTAACAAACAAATCGACTTGTCACGGACACTGGAATTCTCCAGCCCCATATACCGCCTTGAGCTGGGGATGGTGGGCCGGCTTTTCGCCCAGGATCCATCCCTTTACTCTGAAATTATATTTGCGTCAGCCGAACGGTGCACCCTATTGAGAGAATATCTCGATTCTCTTTCAAACAACCTTGACATGGTGGAGAAGGGTGACAAGGAAATGTTCCTTGCCGAATTTAAAAAAATCTCGAACTGGTTCGGGCCGTTCAGCGAACAGGCCATGCGGGAGAGTACGTATCTGATTGACAAACTCATCGAACGTTTCTAATATATTTTATATTTTGAACCCGTTACGTAAGATCATCCGATATTGTCGCGGCATTTGGAAATTATCACAGATCAATGATGCGTGCAAAATGATACCCCAAAAGGGAGTTGGCAGTGACCGATTCA
>DATKWE010000233.1:0-35951 GCA_035529735.1 Desulfobacterales bacterium
TCCAATTAATTTTTTTGATTCATTTCTGGCGTTTGACAGCCCGGGGTATCCCTGATATTTAGATGAAAATATCATAAGGGCTTATTCGGTTTTGAAACGGCTGCTAAGCCATACAGTCAAGATGCCCAGGATCAAATTCAAAAAAGGAGAATGACAAAATGTCGCGAATACCCCCGAGATCCCGAACCGAGTTGGAACAGGCCGAAGCAGAGTACAAAAAGAGACTTGAAACAGAAGAAAAACTGGGGAACAAGGAAGGCATGGCCGACGCTTACGGTAACCTGGGTACGATTTATCTAACAGTGGATTATCTGGATCAAGCCGAAGAGATGTTCAAAAAGAGCTTGGAAATTTTAGAATCGCTGGATGATAAAGCGGGAATGGCTTCAGACTATGGATATTTGGGCGCGATTTATCAGATGCGCAGCCATCTGGAACGAGCCGAAGACATGTACAAAAAATGCCTTGAAATCAATCAGGCGCTGAACCGTAAGGCGGGGATGGCGACGGCCTACGGAAAGCTCGGTGAAATCTACTATGAGCGTCGTGATTTGGATCAAGCCGAGGACATGTTCAACAAGAGTTTAGAAATAGAAGAAGTGCTTGATAACAAGGGCGCTGTGGCAACCGCCTGCGGCTTCTTGGGAGACATTTGCCGCATCCGAAACCAGTTTGACCAAGCCGAAGAAATGTATAAAAAAGGCTTGGCGCTTTTTGAAGTCATTGGATCCGAGCATATGATAGAAATAATGCGGACAATGCTGAAAAACTTAAAAATGAGGGAAAAATAGGGGGTAACACCTTCCACACAGCCAACACCCATCTGCCCAATCGCCTATAAGCGGTCTTTATTTCTGATGATATAACGCCGAAATAGTGTAAATCTGTCAAAAAAGGACAAATTTTGTCAAATATTATTATGCGGTTGTGGTCCAGCAATTCTCACAACAAAGTTAACTATATGATATTTTTAGATTATTAAGTTTTTTAATTGGAATGTTAAACCTTGCACGATTTTTGCTTCACACAAGTTTAATGCCATTGCCATTCTCGGGTGCGCGTGCATCTTTTCGGCCGGGTTTCTTCAAAATTTAAATAAAACGAGAAGATACGCCCCGGCGTTAACAACGGCATTTCGGGAGACGATGACTTTCGGCAGGGGCCTTGTGGGATTCTAAACTTTTCTCGACAATCTTTGGACAGGGCGATTTGGCTGAATCGCCTTTTTCGTTGCTACCCGATCAAACGTCTTCTATATTTCAATTCTGGAGAATGGATCTTCCCAGTATTCAGAAGGGGTAGAGACATGACATTTGCAGACAGAAGAAAACATCCGAGATTCAAAACAAACGACCCCATATCTTATGTTTGTGTAGACGATAATGGCAGCCCGATAAAAGAGGGACAGGGAAAGGCGATAAACGTCAGTCAAGGGGGAATCCTCATAGAAACTGCCGACGCGTTTAAATGGCAAGATCTTCTGCTGTTGACCGTCGATGTTAAAGGTAAATCTCTCGGTGTTAAAGGTCGGGTCGTTTATTCCAATACAGACGGTTCCGGACTGTTTCAGACCGGAATCGAGTTCCTTGAAACCAAAGATGTTATTCTAACCGAGGAAATGACCTTTGAACCTTGGAAGTGCCCTGAATGTGGTCAGAGAAACGATGGACTCTCAACCCATTGCATACGATGTGGGTATACCGATGAAGCCTTTGTCCACGTACAGAGAAAACTGGCTGCAGAAAGTATTGAGAAAACGCGAAAACAACAAAAAAAACTTATATTGTCTTATGTAGTTACCATCCTTGCCATTATCGTCGTCGGCACGGTTTTGTATTTGATAGGGGTATTGCCTCGGCTTGATTGAAGTGAAAGCGGCAACATCGAAACGAGGGTCATGCAAAATAACATTGAAAGGCAAAGGTATGCAACCCGATAACAAAATTTATGTCTGGCAAAATAACAAGGACCGTCGGGAGAAAGTTATAGATGGGACCCTGATTCAGGAGTATGATCGAAGACAGCAGGATGATCCCAATTACATCGGCCCTGAAAGACGCAGCGGTGAGAATAGAAGACACGCAAGAAATGCGAAAACAATCCTCCTGGTTACAGACAATCCCGACGATGAACGGGTGGCTCTCGATGCATTCCAAAAAAATAATATTGTCAACGAACTGGTGGTTGCAAGAGATGGGGCTGAAGCACTTGGCTATTTGTTCGCCACCGGGGTCTATGCGGACCGTGACCGGAGCAAAATGCCTCACGTTATTCTGTTGGATTTGAATCTCCAAAAAATAGATAGTCTGGAAGTATTAAAAAATTTGCACGAGGATGAACGGACGAATCTGATCCCTGTGGTTGCCTTTACGTCCACCGAGGATAATCGGGATCTAACGGATTGTTATCGGTTGGGCGTCAATAGTTTTATACGTAAACCAGCGGACTCTGTGGAACTTGCGGAAATTATCGGTCAGCTGGATCGGTACTGGCTGGCGTTGAACGAGTCCCCGCCACCGGAGAAAGAATTTAGGAACAAACCCATCCGCGTATTGATCGCCGAGGACTCTGAAGATGACGTCTTGCTGCTGGTCCGTCAATTGAAGAAAGACGGCTTTAACCCGACGTACCAGCAGGTCGAAACCGCTGAAGCCATGAGTAAAGCCTTCGAAAAAGAGACATGGGATGTTATCCTGTGCGACAATTCAATGCCCGGCTTTACTCCATTCGATGCGTTGGATATATACTCGGAGAAGCGGCTTATTGTACCGTTTATCATTGTAACTGGTGCGATTGCGTATGAAGATGCAGTTGTGATTATGGACGCCGGTGCACACGATTACATATTGAAAAGCGATCTTTCAGAACTTGCCCCTGCTATCGATCGTGCGTTGCGTAAAGTGAAGAATCTTAAAGAATAAAAGACCCTTGGAGTTAAACTCCAACAGCTCTTCCAGTTCATTTGCGCTGAGTTATTTGGGGATCAATTTCCGATAAGCCTCCTCTATTTCTTTAAAGCGTTTTTCTGCCAGTTCCCTGAACTCCTCTCCCAGATGGAACACCTTGTCCGGATGGTATTTGTTGACCAGTTTCCTGTAAGCGTTCTTTATTTCTTCAGGAGATGCATTTCTGGTGACATTCAATACCGTGTAGGGATCTTTTGAAGGACTTGCGCCCGGCCCATGCGCGTCTTTTTCTGAGAAGCCGTTGTTATGCTCGAAGGATTGACGGTGGTGATGATAAAAACTTCGGGTATTGGATTGTTTTTGGAGGAGATTTTTCACCAATCGCCACAAAAAAAACAGAAGGATCAAGTCATCGAGCCAGCCCCACCCGATCAAAAAATCGGGAACAATGTCATAGGGGCTCAAAATATAAATTAACCCTAAAATGATCAGCAGATATTTCATTCTCAACATTTTCGCATGTTAGTGACGCCGTACGATAAAAAAGCATACCATAAAACAGGAAAATTGTCAGGTCATCCTTAAAAACTCACAGGACAAACCCATTTGGAGAATTCACCTGGGAAAAAATATTCTGCTCTCTGACGCGACTCATTTCGGATGTTGACTTCCCCTCAGCTAAAATTCAGATGCATTTTCCCTGAAAAGGGTAGGGTTATTTCACCCGAATTCGCTGCACGGCGATCAAGGAAATCATACTCAGAATTGCGCCGAATACAAAGGGAATTCGGTAATCGATGATCCACAGCAGCCCGCCGATAACCGGAAGCGCCACTGCTGCAATATGATTGATCGTGAAACCCATCGCCATGCTCGGAGCGATATCTCTGGGATCTCCCACCTTTTGAAAATAGGTGCGAATTGCAATGGAAAAATTAAAGAAAATGTGGTCGAGTATGTAAAGCCCCGCCACCAGTATTTTGGAATCTACGAAGGCATATCCCAGGAAAATAAATATGAGGCTGAAATATTCGCAAGAGAGTACCTTTCTTTCACCGAAACGAATGATAGATCTGCCGATGAGCGGACTGATGAAATAGTTTATCAGATTGTTGAGCACGAAAAGAATGGTTACCTCTCGAACCGTATAATGAAATTTTTTCACCAGCAAAAAGACAGCAAATGCGACGAAAATCTGGCGTCTGGCTCCGGCCATAAAGGTGAGGAAATAAAAGAGCCAGTACTTTTTCCGAAAGATCATTTTTTTTCGCTGAGGAACGATGTTTCGGTCAACAGGATTTTGAAAAAAGCTCCAAATACCGGCTGCCACGATCATGCTGCCTACCAGCAGATAGATTTGAGTAAAATTCAAAACAGGCGCAATAACAAAAATAATAAGACCGATCCCGATGTTGGATGCCGAGGCAAAAGCGCGCTGTTTGCCGAATACCCATGGCGATGTTGTTGTATCGAAGTATTGGAGCGTTAAGGATTGATTGATGGTTTCATAATAATGAAATCCGAAACTCATGACCAGGGTGGTAACAATGAGCCCTGCAAAAGAAGGAAAAAGGCCTGTGGCCGCCACGCCGATCCCCAGAATGAGCGTCGAAATCGCTGCCAGGCGATGCTCTTTGATGATCATGATGATAAAAACCGCCAGCAGTGCCAGGAAGCCGGGAATCTCCCTCACGGATTGAATCATCCCTACGTGTTCACCGTCCAGACCGACCATGATGACTGCGAAATTGTCGAATAGGGTCCGCCATGTTTGCAGCCCGACTGCAGAGCTGATGGTCAGTACCATGAGATACCGATACATGGGGTTTTGTTTGGCGGTATTAATTGTTAGATCCTGCGATCCCGGTTGTTTCATAAAAAGTCCATTTTACGCGCCATGACATCAATTTTTTGTTCTCGAAGAACATTCTATCTCTCGAATTACTAATGGGGTTAAAAGCCTTTCGACATTGAGTGGATTCCCTTATGCGTCCAAGTGGGGTGCGCGCCAATGAAGGGAGTTTGCTCAATGTCGAATAATTAATGAACTCCTTAGTATGATTTCGCTGAGAGCAGGAAAATCGCGGATCTTAATGTAAAAAAAATATTATGCAACACTTTATTCCGGCATGAAAACTGTCGCCGAAGCGAACATATCTTTTCTAAAATTTCTATTTTTGCCCGATTATTTTGAAACGGCCGATGAACAGTGCCAAAAAATAAGCTGAAATTGCACCCATCAGGATTTCGGAAATACCGAAACTGAGAGCGATTTGTGCGGAAGCGACGGCGGCCAAAACCGAAGCACATCCGTTTGCCGTCCAGGCATATGCTCGCTGAGATGGAAGGTTTAAGAGGTGTTGCATGGCAAGGGGGAAGGGGAGGCCCATCAAGAATCCCGGCGGGATCAGTAGGAGCAGGCAAAAGAGGTAACGAAAAATCATAGAAAGTCCCTGTATTCGATCTAAAATCGGATTAACAGCAAAACACATGAAAATGAGAACCGAAATCAGGGCAGCAAGCGCATAGGAGAGGTTTTTGGGACGTATCCGCTGTGACCAATACCCTCCCAATCCTGAAAAGACAAGGATTCCCGCGAGAACGACGGTGAGACTGATCACCGGGTCACCGAAAACAAATATGTATTCTTTGATAAAAAAGAGTTCCACAAACATAAAGCCGGCGCCCACTGAAAGAAAATAGAGAATTTGGGGGAAGTAAAACTTTCGGGTATTTCGAGGGATTGTAAAGAAGGAAAGCATTAAAAGGAGAACGGAGATCCCGAATGCTTCCAGAAAAACAACGGTGACGACAAGTTCGCCGGACATGAACAGTGAATAGAATCTGCTTCCGGTCGTTTTGTAGAGCGCTTTCAACCTTGTCCACTTTAAAAACCGGTAAGGGAAGGGCCGGTTGTCCGTTTGAGGGGAGACGTCGAGGGGGTAGGTTTCAAAGTATTTCTTTTCTGTTCCGGATCGGTAAGCATTTGCGAGCCGGTTGATTTCAAGAAAGTGATGGGGTGTATCAAAAATGTTAAAACGGTTCGCCATGTTCCGGGAAATCCCAGGCATATAAACCATATCGAAATTCATGCGTTGTGCAAAGTTTTGAAGTATGGCCGTATTGTCGATGGGTTGTTTCGATACGATGAGGGTAAAATGGCTCCAGTTGCGAAGGATGGAAATGTGCTGTTCGGGATTTTCGGCGCCAAGGGATCTTAGGCTTTCATATACCCCGGCCCAGAGGCGGATCGAGTCGGACGGCGGGAGAAGAAGTTTGCGCGAAATGATGAGGACGCCCTTTTTCGTGAGGTGGCTGAAATATTCTGATAACGAATCGGTGGTAAAAAGATAATCCTGGGTCAGAGCGGCTGCGCCGGGAAGAGAGGTCCCCCAGTTCTCGATGTGTATGATGTCGTATCGCCGGGGAGAACGGGCTAAAAATGCCCTCGGATTTTCATTGACAACCGGAATGTTGTAATGGTGCCGGACCCTATGAGCGATTTGGGGTTGTTGTTCGATAATTGTGATTTTACGGACGCCGGATGCCTTGGCGCACGGGATGCTCGATCCGCCGCCTTGCTGGATCAAAAGGATATTCTCTGGCGCCGGGTTCAGGAGGTACCCGGAATAGTAAAGCGTGAATCTGCAGGCACTTTCGTCTGAATCAGGTTGAGGGTCATAAAAGAAGACGGGACTGTCTCCGTCTCTATACGTCACCATCTGATCCGGGAGCCGGCCTGTAAATTTAAGGCTCAGGCCCGGTGCGAATCGTATGTAAGGACTTTTAACGCTGTCGTATCTACCCCTTATATCTGTGACGGTTTCGACAACCCGGGTTCTAGGAAACTGGAGTGTCTGGCTGAGGGCCTTGTATGGCGAGGGGTTTACGCGAACCATGGAACCACCGTTTGTCATGACGAGTACGGCTGCAGCAAAAACAATTCCCAAACTGCACAACTGAAGGGTCAATGGTTTTAAGGGGAAGATGTTTTTTGATGACGGATGCTTTTCAATAGGATTTGATCGTTTGAAAATCACCGCTGACAACGGAATGAGTGTTGTGTAGATAATAAGGTTTCCTTCATCGATAAACGGCAGAAGAAGTGCCGGAATAACAGCGCCGCATGCTGAACCGACCATGCTGGCAAAGTAAACCGATCCGGTTTTTTCCGGAAAAGACGCATAAGCAAGGGATACCACAAGACCGGTGAAAAAAAAGGGGAGCGCCAGGAAAAGATACGCCGCCAAAAGGTAAAGGGCCTGTATCGGTTCCAGGGGAAGCCGGAAGTAATCGAGGGGGATTCGATTCAAAACGATAAATGATGTGATGGCGGTAACCGTATAGAGAACAGTGAATATTTTCACCGACCCGGTTGAGGAAAGTTTTTTTTCCCAGCCGTTTAACCGCGTATCTATAATGTTTAGGAAGGTACCGCCTGCGGCAAATCCGAAGAGTGTTATACTGATGACCATGAAAGATAGATGGTTCCACTGGCTGATGGAAAAGACCCTTGCGAGGAGGACTTCAAAAGTGAGGGCTGATAGTGATAGTAAAAATACAGCCGTAAGTATCATGAGATATTGTTTTTAACCATTGAAACTCCCCGCATCCTCGTTAAAACGAGATCTTCGACAAGCTTGCGGGGAATGCTTTCCCGGTTGAATCCCCGAACTTCAATCGGGTGAGCTGTTGCAGTTCAGTTCTGGTCGAGGGCGTACCCTGTCAAGGGAACAAAGAGTACACCGGTAATTTGCCGCACCGTATAATCGGTGCCGTGTTTTGTGACCAGGCTTAAGTTCTGATAACTGAACGGGTTCCCCAGGGGAAGAATGAGTCTTCCGCCGTCTTTGAGCTGTTTCAAAAGCGGCGGCGGGATGTGATCGATGGCCGCAGTTATCATGATACAGTCGAAGGGCGCTGCATCGGGCCATCCAAAGTAACCGTCGTCGTGGCGGGTCTTTACGTTCGTGTAACCCATTGAACGGAGTGTCTGACTGGCCGTTTTATAGAGGTTCTTCTTAATTTCGATGGTATAAACGTCTTTGGCGATGTTTGCGAGAATGGCAGCCTGGTAGCCTGAGCCGGTCCCGATTTCGAGAACCCGTTCGTATCCTTTGAGCTCAAGACTTTCGGTCATAAGGGCTACGACATACGGTTGGGAAATCGTCTGGCCCTGTCCGATGGGAAGGGGATGGTCTGCGTAAGCCTGGGACACGAGATTCTCGGGCACGAACCTGTGGCGAGGCACTTCGGACATGGCCGTTATAACCTTTTTGTCGGATATACCCCGTCGACGGATCTGTGAAGAGACCATTTTTTCCCTCGGCGCTTTGAATCCAAGGGAATCTTCCTGAATTTGGCCCGCAAGGAGTGCCGGAAAGAGAATGAGGATAATGGCGGCAAGAGGTGTTTTTTTCATGAGAGCGGTTCAAATTTGCAGCGGCACCCCGCGTTTCTCACACCATAAAATACGTCTTGGCACTGTTCATGAGAAACGGGGATCAAAAAAAATGAAAAACCCTGTAAATAATGACCCCCAGAATTACCGCCGCCAGTAAGATGGTGAACAGCATCTGATCGGTTCCGAATCTTTTCATGCGTAATTCCGGGTCAATCTTCTCGGTCCAGCCCAAATGCAGTATGAAGAACACGAACTGCAAGCTCGGTATACTTTTCTTCGATGATACACGATATTCTGATCTCAGATGTGCTGATCATCATGATGTTTATATTTTCCCTGGCCAGTGTACTGAACATAATCGATGCCACACCGGAATGATTTTTCATGCCGACGCCGACAACCGAGACCTTTGCAATATTTTTATCGCCCAAAACATCTTCTGCGCCGATTTTTTGAGCCACCTTCCGCTCGATTTCCATGGCGGTGGAGAAATGTTCTTTGGGAACCGTAAATGTAAGATCGGTTTGACCTTCGACCCGAGTATTTTGAATGATCATATCCACAACGATACCGGCTTCGGCGATGGGTGAAAAGATTTTTGCCGCAACCCCCGGCTGATCTTCAACCTTTTTCAGGGTAATTCGCGCTTGATCTTTATCGTGCGTCACTGCGGATACAACAAGACTCTCCATGCCGGCGTCTTCACTAACAACCATGGTGCCTTCCTCCTCACTAAAAGATGATCTGACATGAATCGGGATATTATATTTTTTGGCAAATCCCACAGACCGGATCTGCAAAACTTTAGCCCCCAGGCTGGCCATATTGAGCATTTCATCGTAGGAAATTCTATCGATCTTCCTGGCTCTTTCGCAGATGCCCGGGTCAGCGGTGTAGATGCCATCCACGTCGGTGTAGATTTCACAGATATCGGCTTTCAGGGCCGCAGCGATGGCGACGGCGGAGGTATCCGATCCTCCGCGTCCGAGGGTCGTGATGTTGCCTTTGATATCAGATCCCTGGAATCCCGCCACAACGACGATATTGCCATTTTTGAGAAGGTCCATTATATTTTCTACGCCGATTTCGATGATTCGTGCATTGCCGAAGGTGCAGTCCGTAACCACGTTGGCCTGATGTCCGAGCATGGATACGGCGGGGCGGTTCATGCTTTTTAACGTCATGGCCAGAAGCGCGGCCGTTGTCTGCTCTCCTGTGGCCAGAAGCACATCCAGTTCACGTTTGTCCGGGGATTCTGTGATCTGGGTCGCCATATCGATCAAGTTGTCCGTAACGCCGGCCATGGCTGAAAGGATGACCACCACGTCGTTGCCCTGTTCGAAGGTTTCTGCGACCCGTTTTGCAACATTTCGGATCCGTTCTATATCGGCCACTGAAGTGCCGCCATATTTTTGTACAATTAAACCCATATGTTAAATCCTTAAAATTAATTTAAACGTCACGGAAGTTCTACAATTGAATGAAATTATAGAGCTTCATTGGCAAAATGATTGGTTCCACTCCACGGGCCCGGTGAAATTGAAAAAAAAATTCTCGGGAAAAAACGATGGAGTAATGGAATACGGATTAAAACCATATATATAGCTCAAAATTATTTTTCAGTAAAGGAATAAAATTGAAAGATAATTTCAAAACCATCCGTTTCAATATGAATGAAACACTTTTGTAACATGGAACATTGTGTCTGGACTTCAACAGTGTGCGCATTCCCCGAAGTCTGTCTGAGCAATGCAGAGATCCCGCTTCAGCAGGGCTTCAGGAGGCTTTAATTTATTTAATCTTGAAAAACCTGGTCCTTTGGGCACGGATTCTTTACTTTTGTGAAGTCAAGGAGATTGGCAAAGAAGATTTTTTTCGAAACCTTCAATTTTTTTTAACAGATTCAAATCGTTGCATTCATTTGCAGATATGGTTATTTTTCGTGTTTCGTCGCTGGTTATTTTAAAGTGTATGTTTATGGGGCCGGGTAAAAGCCCATTCCCGATTCTATCCGCCCATTCAATGGCCACCACGACGTTAGCGTCGAGTATCTCATAAAAACCGATATCTTCAAGCTCCATGATATCTGAGATGCGATAAAGGTCAACATGAAACAGGGGAAACCGGCCGGGATATTCATTGATCAACGTGTAAGACGGGCTGGTTATGTAATAATTGTCCGGGACTTCAAGGCCTCTGGCAAGCCCTTGAACAAACGAAGTCTTCCCGCTTCCCAGATCACCGCTCAGGGCCAAAACAGTTCCGGACGTTATCCACATACCGATGCTTTTGCCCAGTGTTTTTGTTGCTTCAACGGAATCTGTCGATATCTGATGTTTGAAACTTGAAGTTTGAGATCCGGATGCCATTTTCAGACGCTGTCCGCAAATTTTTTGATCGTTTCGGGGATGGCATTCTGGACCTCTGTTGCCAGATAACCAAAGGGTCCTTTGGTGTTGGCCAATGCGTCGGCCGTTGCACCATGTATATAGACGCCGGCATGGGCGGCGAGTTCAGGTGAATGTCCCTGTGCAATAAAGCCTGCTATGATTCCGGTGAGTACATCCCCCATTCCGCCCGATGCCATTCCGGGGTTTCCGGTGGGGTTGATAAACGCCCTGCCGTCCGGATGGGCAACAACCGTTCCGGCCCCTTTGAGGACCACGTGGGTATTGAATTTTGTTGCAAATTCACGGGCACAATGGATGCGGTCTTTTTGAACGTCGGCTGCAGTGGTATTGATCAGCCGTGCCATCTCACCGGGATGGGGCGTCAAAATGACCGGGATTTTGAGGTTTTTCAGTATTTCGGTATGCCCGACAAGACTGTTCAATCCGTCGGCATCGATAACCATCGGTTTTGTGCTTTTTTGGAGGATTCGATGAACCAGCGTTTTCGTTTCTGGGGCCGTGCCCATTCCGGGCCCTAGGGTAATGCAATTTTTGTCGGAAAGAAGATCCATGATTCTGTTGAATGATGTTTCGCCGAGGATGCCTTCCCTGACTTCAGGAAGCGGATCTGTCATGGCTTCGGTCACATGGGCTTCTAAAATAGGGTTTAAACTCGAAGGGACTCCAAGGGTCACAAGGCCGGCTCCGGCCCGCATGGCTGACATGGCCGTCATTGCGGCCGCGCCGGTTTTTCCGGGTGAACCTGCAATGACCAAAACATGGCCGGTGTGTCCCTTATGGGCATCCGAGGGTCTGGGTTGAAAAACAGCGCGCATCAGATCCAAAGTCAATAGGTGTTGCAAAGGTCGCACATCATCCGCAATATACGGCGGTATGCCGATATCGACGATTTTCAAGTTTCCCGTATAATCTGCGCCGGGGAAGAGAATATGACCTGTTTTGGCAAACGCGAATGTGGCGGTGGCGGTGGCTCGGATACAGGTTCCGCAGGGTTGGCCGGTATCGGAATTGAGGCCGGACGGAATGTCCACCGCAAAAACCGGTTTGTTGAAACCATTAATGAAGTCGATGATGTCCTTGAAAAATCCTTTTACATCCGATTTCAAACCGGTCCCGAAGATTGCGTCTATCCAGATGGCTTCATGGCGCATGGCGGTCTTATGCCTTGAAAGGGATTCTTGATCCGGTATTTCAATGACAGGAACTTTCAGCGGGCGCAGAAGGTTGAGGTTGGCGGCGGCATCACCTTTGACCTTATGGCTTTCGGACAGAAGATACACCGTCACGCGCATCTTTTTTTGAGCAAGATATCGGGCAATGACAAAACCGTCTCCGCCATTGTTACCCCGACCTGCAACAACGCCGATCTTTTTATTTTCAGCGTCTTCAAATTGGTCTAAAAAAAATTGTGTCGCCCCCCGGCCCGCATTCTCCATCAGAACCATCCCCGGGATACCGAACGATTCGATGGTCAGGCGGTCCATTTTCTGCATTTCTCTTGCGGTTACAAGGTACATTTTCTTCTCCCAAAAGTGCTTGCGGAGCATGCAAAATATATTTTGCGATAGGTTACGTTTAAGTGGTAGAGCAGTATAAATAACGAATATCGAATAATGAATATCGAATGTAGAAGGTTGGAATCGTTTTCAACCGTCGAAGCTTGTGCGACTTTGCTGAGGTTGGTTCGTTCTGTCTTTTAATATAAATAATAATGACAAAATACCCTACTTCGATATTCATCATTCAATATTCGACATTCGATATTAAAATGTGTTTCGGCACAAAAAACACGGAAATTATTTATGAGATACTAAAACTTAAAGCGAGATGATTTCGATTTATTCAAGTTAATCATTGTTAAAGTTCTTTTATAAGTGTTAGCATCTCCCTGACGGCGCTGTCCATGCCCACAAGCACCGCCCTTGAGATGATACTGTGTCCGATGCTGAATTCATCGATTTCGTTAAGACCCTTAAACGCCTTTATGGTTTTGTAATCAATACCATGTCCGGCGTTAACGCCCATTCTCAATTTAAAAGCGAGCTTTGCGGCATCAACGACATTGGAAAAAGCCTGGTCTCTTTTTTTGGGAGTTTTTGCATCACAGAATATGCCGGTATGTATCTCCACCATGTTCGCATTGATCTGATGGGCAATTTTGATCTGATCCGGGTCGGGATCGATGAAGATGCATACGGGAATACCGTTGTCCTGAAGCGTGCCGACGGTTTCAGCAACGGTATCTTTGTGTACGATTAAATCCAACCCGCCTTCGGTGGTGAGCTCTTCCCGTTTTTCCGGAACCAGGGTGACGATATCGGGCTGAACATCGAGCGCAATCCCAACCATTTCATTGGTTGAAGCCATTTCCAGTATGAGCTTTGTCTGAACAACCTTTCTCAAAATTCTGAGATCGTGATCCTTGATGTGACGTCGATCTTCCCGCAGGTGAACGACGATACCGTCAACCCCGGCAAGTTCCGCCAGAACTGCCGCAGATACGGGATCGGGATAACGGCTTTTCCTGGCCTCCCTTAATGTAGCAACATGATCAACATTTACCGATAGTCCAGCCATCGAATAACCTCCATGGGTTCCTCAATTGTAGATTTTGTGCTTTTTGGGATAAAACTTTTTTCTTCTCGCCACAAAGACTCGCCTGCAGCCATCGGCTTCGCCTTAGGCGAGGCGGGCGGGTCTTTTGCCTTGGTGGCAAATATTTTTGGTTCCCCGATACATCGGGATATCCGCTTCGCTACAACCGGCCTGTCCCGCTGGTGAAAGATGCGGTATGCGGTGCCGGGCCTACACGAGTTAGGTGTTAATTAGTTTCAGAATCTCGTTGCTCTTTTTTTCCATCTCGTGCGCGTCTTGCTCCGATGTTTCGTGATCGTAACCCAGCAGATGAAGAATCCCATGCACCAGAAGCTGAGTAAAACGTTCTTCCATGCTGATCTTCACTCGTTTTCCCTCTCTATCGGCGGTTTCAACGGAAATCAGCACATCACCGAGAAGCTGTGGGGTTATATTTGCATAGGGGCCGGTGCGCATGGGAAAGGCAATCACATTTGTCGGCCCGTTTCGATTGAGATATTGTTTATTGAATACCGTTATCTGCGGATCATCAACAATCAGGATGGAAAGTTCAGCGTCAGGACTGTCCAAGGCGTTTAAGATGGCTTTGGCCTTTTGTTGAATTTGTTTGAGTGATATCTTGCACTTCTTTTGCCTGTTGTCTATCAAAACTTCCATTTTTTCCCTTCCCGTTGCTCAAGAGCGGTTGCTCGGGATACTCAATGCGATGGTGGTGTATTCCGTTTAATATTTTATTAAAACTTTTTGCGATGTTATGCAGATCTTTCAAGGTCAGCTCGCAATTGTCCAATTGGCCGTCCGAGAAAATTTTGTTTATCAGATTTTGTACAAGGCCCTGGATTCTGGATGGCGTTGGATTGGCAAGCGTTCTTGACGCCGCTTCAACCGCGTCTGCCAGCATGACAAGTCCGGCTTCCCTGGTTTGCGGCCTTGGCCCGGGATATCTGAAGTTATCGATATTCACCGAATGCCCACCTTTTAACTGCTTTGCTTTTTCATAAAAATAGCGGATAAGGCTGGTTCCGTGGGATTGTCTGATGGTGTCTATGATGACTTGCCCGAGTTTGTTTTTTTTGGCGATTTCTACGCCGTCCTTGACATGTGCGATGAGGATAAGGCTGGACATGGACGGCGCGAGCTTGTCATGTTTATTCACGCCGTCGGTCTGGTTTTCAATAAAATACATCGGCTTTTTGATCTTGCCGATATCATGATAATAGCCGCAAACCTTTGCAAGCAGAGAATTGGCGCCGATTTCAGATGCTGCAGCCTCCACCATGGTGCCCACAACCACCGAATGATGATACGATCCGGGAGCTTCTATCATCAGTCTGCGGAGAATCGGTTGATCGAGATTTGATAGTTCGAGAAGTTTAATGTCCGTGGTGTAGCCAAAAGCGATCTCCATCAACGGGGCGATGCCGGCAGTTACGATTCCCGCAGCGATACCCCCTGAAAACGCAAAGGCCCAATCCCACAGGAGCTTGAAGATGGAGGTGCCTCCCATATAAGAATCGATGATCGTTGCCAGTATCACATTCATAAATCCGAGTTTCAGGCCGGCCTTTATAAACACTTTGCGCTCCCGGCAATTCTGCATCCAGTATGCCGCCATTAAGCTGTTGAGAAGGAAGTAGATAAAAATATCGAATCTGTTTTGAAATATTATGGTCGTAACGACGGCGATGAGCATGGCGATGGGAATGGCTATTTCAAGCCCCAGAAACAGGCATGTGGTCATGGTAGCCGCAGCAAGTGGAATGCCGTATGACATGGATGACGCCGATATTGGAAACGGTGTAAAATAGTCAACGGATTCAGCCAAAGATGCGGATATTTTTGAGATGAAAAAAAAGGTTACAAGAATGCTCGCCAAAAAAAGCAGGTTTTTGGTGTTGTCGAGATGGGGCTGATTGTGAATACAGAGGATATAGGTGGTCATAAGGATGCACAGAATGATCAGTGTGGATCCAACACAGCTCACCAAAACTTGCTCATTTTTGCCCCCTTCCTGGTAGGTATTGAGTTTTAGAAGCTGGACCCTGGTCACCCGTTCACCTTCACGCAGCAGCATCTCTCCGGCTTTTATCTTGTGAAATATCGGCTTAATTCCCGCATAGGCCTCTTTTTTCCGCTCTTCGGTTTCACTTCTGTTTAAGGTGATATTGGGCTGGATGAATTTTTGAGAAAAATCGACGATCATGTTTCGCAGGATGTAGTTCTGATTTTTCAAAATGGGTTGACCGATAATTTTGACCATGGTTTTTGCCTGGTCAAGATCATAAAAGTGTTTTAAGTTAAAGACGACTTTTTCTTTTTTTGTTTTAATATCGCGTAAAATTATCCCTTTATCGGCCTCTTTAAGGAGCAGCTCTTTGTTTGCGACCACCCCGTTTTCCGATATTTCCGTTACAATCCTGGGAATAAGGTCCGAAATATCTTTAGAAAAGGCTTCTTTTTCGAGTATGCTATAGGCCCCGTCGCTGACTGAAATGCCGAGTTTTTCCTCGAACTTCGGTTTCTTTTGCCAGACGAGGTCATGAAGGGATACTTTTTTCCCAACATTTTCAAGCGAGGATGTTTCAGATGTTTCCAGTGGGTCTTGTGTTTTTGAAGCTTCGAAAATCGTCTGAAGATCACCAAAAGCGGCCTGTATTTGCCGGTTCATTTTTCCGGAAAGGGTTACATCATGATCGTAAACCGTCTGGACATTTTCCAGGGCCTGTATCCGGCTGGTTTCTGTGGCATCCCCGTCCTCGATTAAAAAATCTTTTTTGGCCTTGATATCTTTGGTTGCAACGTCACCCAATTTGTAGGAATGTTTTTTGACCACAAGGCTTGGATACAGCAAAATTGTAAAAATGATCGTTACACCGGCCAGAATGCCCCAGCGGAGACGGTCACTGTTGCCGAAAAGCTTAATTAAAGAAAATTGGGTTTTTATTAGACTCATTGTAATTATTTCTTTTTTCTGGAATCGAGATCCTCATAGGCTTTAATAATCTTCTGGACCAACCCATGCCGGACCACATCTATTTTTGAAAATAAGATGAATTCTATTCCTTCGATCCCCTGCAGTATATTTTTGGCTTCAACGAGCCCCGAAGGCTTCTCAGCGGGAAGATCAATCTGGGTGATGTCACCGGTGATGACCGCTTTGGAGCTGAATCCTATCCGGGTAAGAAACATCTTCATCTGCTCGGAAGTCGTATTTTGGGCTTCATCTAAAATAATGAAAGAATCGTTCAAAGTTCGGCCTCGCATGAACGCAAGCGGCGCAACTTCTATAATACCTTGTTCTATCAGATTCAACACTTTTTCAAAACTCATCATATCATGAAGCGCATCGTAAAGCGGCCGCAGGTAAGGATCTACCTTTTGTGCGAGATCTCCGGGCAAAAAGCCGAGCGCTTCACCCGCCTCCACCGCGGGTCTTGTGAGGATGATTCGATGAACCTGCTCCTTTTGGAGTGCCGAAAGCGCCATGGCCATGGCAAGATAGGTCTTACCGGTTCCTGCCGGTCCGATGCCGAAAACCATATCGGAATTTCGGATGGCGTCTATATATTCCTTTTGGGCAGGGCTTTTGGGAAATACAGGACGCTTTTTCGAAGTGATGTAGACCTTATCCAGAAAAATGTCTTTGAGGTTAATACGGTCGTCTTCGCTCAGAATTCTGACCGCGTAATCCACATCCTTGGGATATATGGGATAACCTTCTTTGAGCAGGTTGTAAAGCTGCTTGAGGATATTTTTCGCCAGGCTTTCAGCGATACTATCCCCCTGGATAAATACGGTGTTTCCTCTTGCATGGATGGAGACATCCACCAATGCTTCGATTTTTTTAAGGTTTTTGTTGTAATCGCCGAAAAGCTGGCTTGCCAGATTAATGTCCGAGAAAATTAATCGGGTCTTATTATTTTGGGAAATTTCATCCATATTTCAGGGTTGAGCCGATGTGGTTTACGATGTTGACGGTTTCGTCACCATTACGCAGGTTCCCAATAGATTCTGGTTCGGTCCGGATTTCCCATTTCCTGGAAGTCGGCAATCCAGCCCCTTGTCATATTTCTGTTGAGAAGCTGCACAGGTACATTTTAGCGCCTCTATTCCGCGCGTAAAAAGTTTTTCGATTTCAACAATTTTTGAGTAGCGCTTTGACATATCACAATTTTTCAAACGATTGCAAATAACAATTTAATACACGTGGGAAAGAGAAAAATACCTTGACTCAAAATATCTGCTTTGTTAATTTTCGGCAACAAAAATATTCCGAAAAATTGATCTTTCCGATTTTATTTATATTTTCAAATGTCTCGGCATAAGAGATGTTGTAAAGGTATACCATGAACTATCTTGATATCGTCATTGTCGTTATTTTAAGTTATTGCGTGATAAGAGGTGTTTTCAGAGGACTGATAAAAGAATTGTCTTCTATAATCGGGGTGTTTGGCGGTTTTTACGCTGCGTATACCCATTACACGGTGGTTGCAAAATTCCTGTCAGAGTGGATTTCCAATCCCGGATACCTTAACATATTGAGTTTTATGGTCATTTTTTGTGGTGTCTTCCTTTTTATCAGCATTCTTGGTGTCATCATCAATTACCTGCTTAAACTGGCTTTTTTGGGTTGGTTTGATCGTTTTTGTGGTGCTGTCTTCGGTGCCATGAAAGGGTTGCTCATTATTTCGGTTATTTTGATTGCCCTTACCACCTTCCTTCCCAAAGGCACACCTGTCATCAAAGATTCCTTGCTTTCCCCGCATGTTACGCTGGTCTCTGAAAAGATGATCAAAGTCGTCCCCAAAGATATGAAGGACGCATTTACGACCAAGATAATGGAGTTGAAAAAGGAATGGGACAAAAAGAAATCGTAAAACCTTGCCAATTTGCTGTTCTTTTTTTAACGCTCACGAATGGATTCAGACAGTGACCCGATCTTAAGCTCGGATACTCTGAATGCCTGTTGGTCTCATTTTTTCATAAAATTAAAATAATACTATCTGAGAAATTCGTTCAGTGGAGGCAGACAATAATGGGAATTGATGCCATCATCGGTTTGATCGAGACATTGCGGGGGGAAAACGGTTGTCCATGGGACCGGAAGCAGACGCCCCGGACCATTGTGGCGTATCTGCTGGAGGAGGTATACGAACTCATCGATGCCGTTGAATCCGAAAATCATGCAGACGTTTGCGAGGAGCTCGGAGATGTATTGTTTCACATATTATTTCTCGTCAGTCTTTACCGGGAAATGGGCCGTTTCGATATCCAAGACGTCAGCCATATCAATTTGGAGAAAATGACCCGCCGCCACCCCCATGTTTTCGGCGATGACAGGGTTGACAGCGTAGATGAAGTGAGAGCGCGCTGGCAGAAAATCAAGATGAAAGAAAAGCCCCTTGCCCCGGCGGCTTCGATTCTGGATTCGGTTCCTTCGAACCTTCCGGCCTTGATGCGTGCCCATAGAATTTCCGACCGTGCAGCCAAAACAGGATTCGACTGGGATGATATTTCCGGTGTGATGCAGAAGGTCGAAGAGGAGTGGGCTGAATTGAAAACAGCGTTGAGCAGACAGGATGGAACGCCGCAACATCAAAATCATTTGGCACTCGAATTTGGAGATGTTCTTTTTACGCTGGTCAATGTCGCCCGGTTTGCGCATATTCATCCCGAATTCGCTTTAAGAGATTCCACGAAGAAGTTTGAAAACCGCTTTAAGTATATGGAACAGCTGATTGAAAAAAGTCGAAAAGATATTGGATCTGTCTCACCGGAGAAGATGGATGCATTGTGGGAGGCGGCCAAGTCCAAAATCGGCTGACCCGGATATCTCATGAAATAAAAGGATGCGGTAATGAACAAGAAAAAGATTCGAAATGGAATTGTGTTATTACTGGTAGCGGGACTGATTGCCGGGGGTGTGTATCGGCTTAGAAGGCGTGAAAATGCGCCGAAAGGGGTCATGAGGCTCTATGGGAACGTGGATATCCGCCAGAGCCGGCTGGCCTTCTACGACATCGGGCGTATTGAACGCCTGCTGGTTCATGAGGGAGATGTGGTTAAGCCGGGGCAGCTGCTGGCTGAAATGGATTCTGTCCGCTATGAGATGGCTGTAAAAGAGGCTGAAGGGAATATGAATGCCCAGAAACAGGTGCTGGCCCGTATGCTTGCCGGCTCGAGGCCCCAGGATATCAAGACGGCCGGAGAGCGGGTCAAGGCTGCCGAAGCGGTTTTACAGGTTAACGAACTTACCTATGAGCGGATTAAAAAACTTGTGAGGGGGAAATATGTTCCCCAGCAGCAACTGGACGACGCCACCGCAAAACTCAAGACGGCCAAGGCCGATCTCAAGGCTGTCGAAGAAGGGTTGATGCTTGCCGTAATCGGCCCCAGGAAAGAGGATATAGCGGCTGCCGAGGCCCGCTTGAAGGGGTATCAGGCGACCCTGGCGCTCGCCGGGCAAAAGCTTGCGGATACAAAGCTCTATGCCCCGTCAGCCGGGGTGATACAGGACCGCATTATGGAGCCCGGCGACATGGCGTCGCCCACGTCCCCCGTATTTACCATGGCCCTTGACAGGCCCATGTGGGTCCGTGCCTATGTGCCCGAGCCGAGCCTGGGAAAGATCATCCCCGGAATGAAGGCGGAGATTACCACGGACAGCTTTCCCGGAAAGATTTATAAGGGATGGATCGGTTATATCTCGCCCACCGCCGAGTTTACCCCGAAAAACGTCGAGACGCCCGAGCTCCGCACCCGCTTGGTCTATCAGATCCGGGCCTATGTGTGCAATCCCAACAATGAGCTGCGCCTGGGAATGCCGGCGACGGTGACCCTCCGGTTCGATTCATCGGGCTCGGACAAGAACCCGCCGGGTTCCTCTGTCTGCCGGGATGATTGATATGACCCGGGAACAAGAGCGCGGGGCGAAGAAATCGGGATATGTGCTGCGCATCGAGGGAATTAAAAAGAATTTTCTGGCCGGCAAGCAGCGGATTAGCGCCCTGAAAGGTATCAGCGCCAAGGTCAGGTGCGGCGTGGTTACCGGTCTTATCGGTCCAGACGGCGCTGGAAAGACCACCCTTATGCGGATGATCGCAGGGCTTCTGGTGCCTGACAGCGGCGAAATTTCCGTCCTAGGTATGGATGTTGTCCGGGATCCCCTCATGGTTCAGGCTTCCATCGGATACATGCCCCAGCGCTTTGGACTTTATGAAGACCTTACGGTCAAGGAGAATATGGATCTCTATGCCGATCTCCGGGGCGTTCCCAAGGACCATCGTTCCAAGCGTTATGAAGAACTCATGAAGATGACCGGACTTGCCGCCTTTACCCGAAGGCTTGCCGGAAAGCTCTCGGGGGGCATGAAACAGAAATTGGGCCTTGCCTGCACCCTTGTAAAACCGCCGGAACTCCTTCTCCTCGATGAAGCCACCGTAGGGGTCGATCCGGTATCCAGACGTGAACTCTGGGCCATCGTCTACAGACTGGTTCAGCAGGAAGGGATCAGCGTACTCCTGAGCACGGCCTATCTGGATGAGGCCGAGAGATGCCAGGAGGTCATCCTGATGCACGAAGGGCATATTCTGGGCCAGGATGCCCCGTCTCAATTCAGTGGACAGCTCAACAAGCAGACATTCATGCTGAGTCCTGAAGGTGAGAGCAGGCGCCGGCTTCAGGAGCGTATACGCGCCATGCCGGGTGTGATCGATGCCATTATCCTGGGAAACAAGGTTCGGCTGGTAACCGATCAACCCCTTGAGGCCGACCAAGTGGCAAAGCGCTTTGGCGTCGGGTCAGAATTGTCTGTTCAGGCGGTCCCTGCCCGGTTTGAAGATGTCTTTATCGCCCTGCTCAAACAACGGACGGCGGGTGATGAAAAAGTTGCGCATCTCGAGACGGAAAAAATCTCCCATGCCCCACACAAAGGCTCGGACAAAGATATCATCGTGGTGGAGAAGGTAAAGCGTCGTTTCGGGGACTTCTATGCGGTTAAAGGGATAAGCTTTACGGTGAAGCAAGGTGAGATTTTCGGGCTTCTCGGTGCCAACGGCGCGGGTAAATCCACCACCTTCCGTATGCTGTGCGGCCTGCTTCCCGCATCCGGGGGTAAACTCAGCGTGGCCGGTAAAAACCTTCGGGTTGCGGCGGCCCAGGCCCGGGCCCGGATCGGCTATATGGCCCAGAAGTTTTCCCTGTATGTCGGCTTGACGGTGCGGCAGAACTTGCGGTTTATCAGCAGTGCTTATGGTTTGGGAGGCGGACGTCAGAAGGAGCGGATCGCGTGGGCGTTGGATTCCTTCGGACTCGCCAAGATGGCGGATACCCCAAGCAGAGATCTGCCGCTGGGCTACAAACAGCGGCTTGCCCTTGCAGCGGCCCTTATGCACGAACCGGAGATTCTGTTTCTGGACGAACCCACCTCCGGAGTGGATCCCCTGGCCCGTCGGGAGTTCTGGCGCCGCATCAACAGTCTGGCGGAGTCCAATGTTACCATAATGGTGACCACGCATTTCATGGAAGAGGCGGAGTACTGTGACCGGCTGGTCATCATGGCCCAGGGAGAGATACTGGGTCAGGGGACCCCTGAAGAGGTAAAAGCCCGGTTCCGAACGCCCCGGAATCCAGATCCCAGCATGGAGGACACCTTCATCGCCATGATCGAAGATTATGAGGAAAAGGAAGCGGTACGGACATGAAAGTCCAAAAAAAGCGGGGTGTTCGTAAAGGCATAAATATTATGCGGCTTAAAGGGCTGATCCGCAAGGAAAGCTATCAGATCGTAAGGGACCCTTCCAGCATCGCCATCGCCTTTGTGCTTCCCATGATACTGCTTTTTCTCTTTGGATACGGCGTGTCCCTTGACGCTAAGAATGTTCCCATCGCAATAGTGGTGGAACATCAGAGCAATGAGGCCTCGGATTTTTTGGCCGGATTCCGGCAGTCCGGATACTTTGTGCCGGTCATCGTGACCGACATACAGGCGGCGGAACAGGCCATGATCGAGCGGAGAGTGGACGGGATCGTCTGGCTCCGGGAAGATTTCGGGAAAAAAATACTCAACACGGGCGATGCGGCCATCGGGGTTTTCGTAAACGGCGTGGATGCCAACCGGGCCAGGATCATAGAGGGCTATGTCAGAGGGGTCTGGATCAAATGGCTCGAGCGGACATCCATTGAAAGCGGCAGGTCCCTCCATATCCCCGTCGAGGTGAAGGCGCAGATATGGTTCAATGCCCAGATGCGCAGCAGGAACTTTCTGGTCCCCGGCCTGATCGCGGTGATAATGACCCTTATCGGCGCACTCCTAACGGCAATGGTGGTGGCCAGGGAGTGGGAGCGGGGCACCATGGAGGCCCTTATGGTCACTCCGGTCCAGGTGCGTGAGATCATATTGGGCAAGATCATTCCCTATTTCATCATGGGGATGGGGGGAATGACCCTGTCTGTGATCATGGCCACGTGGTTGTTCCATGTGCCTTTGAGAGGCTCTTTATGGGTCCTTTTCGCAGGATCTTCGCTCTTTCTGGTGACGGCCCTTTCCATGGGTCTTCTGATATCGGTTGTGGCAAAAACCCAGTTCGTGGCCGGACAGGTCGCCATCATCGTTACATTTTTGCCGGCCTTTATTCTATCGGGTTTCATCTTCGACATAAGTTCCATGCCGGCAATAATCCAGATCATGACCCACGTCATTGCAGCGCGCTATTTCGTCAGTATGTTACAGACGGTTTTTCTGGCAGGGGATGTATGGCCGATAATTATCTGTGACGGTCTGGCACTTACGGCCATGGCCCTACTTTTTCTTATGATCGTAAAAAAGCGCATGAAAAAACGCCTATAATAGGGAAAAACAGATGCTGCGTCGAATAATCGCTCTGATGATCAAGGAGTTTCTGGCCCTCCTTACCGATAAAAAGAGCAGAATGGTTGTCATCGTGCCGCCGTTGGTCCAGCTCATCATTTTCGGCTACGCTGCCAGTTTCAATCTGGACCATGTTCCCTATGCCGCCTACAACGAGGACTCTGGGCGTGCTTCCAGGGAACTTTTGGCAAAAATCCAGGGTTCTCCCAATTTTTCCTTAAAGACCGTGATCCGGAGCGACAACGAGATCGCCCCTCTTATCGACACCCAAAAAGTGCGCGTGGTGGTACATGTGGGGCCAAAATTTTCAGAAAATCTGCTCCACAACCGGCCGGCGGAGGTCCAGGTCATCGTGGACGGCCGCAATTCCAACACGGCAATGGTGGTGTTGAATTACATGAACAGCATTGTCACGGATTTCAATCAGCAATGGGCGGTCTTACACGGTTATCCGCCCCCCCCCGCCAGACTGTACGTCAGATCCTGGTTCAATTCCGCTCTGGATTCCCACTGGTTTATTATCCCAGGCATTGTCGCCCTTCTAACTCTTGTTGTGACCATGCTGGTGACGGCGTTGTCCGTGGCCAGAGAGCGCGAGGCCGGCACCTTTGACCAGCTGCTCGTGACCCCCATGACGCCCCTTGAAATTCTCATTGCAAAGGCCCTGCCGGGCTTTATCATCGGTACCATCGAAGCGACATTTATTATTCTGGTCGTGGTGTTCTGGTTTCACGTACCCATGAGGGGAAGCGTCGCTGCCCTCTATCTGGGACTTTTTATGTTCCTTCTTTCCGCAGTGGGCACGGGACTCATGATATCCTCTCTTGCCGTTACCCAGCAGCAGGGGCTCCTCGGGGCTTTCCTGTTCCTGGTTCCGACCATCATCCTTTCAGGTTTTGCAACGCCCATCGCCAATATGCCGCCGGTGGTTCAGTATCTCACTTACATAAATCCCATGCGCTACTTTCTCATCATCGTTCGTTCGGTTTTTCTTGAAGGGGCCTCCTTCGATCTGCTGTGGACCCAGTACTGGCCCATGGCGGTCATGGGGATCGTAACCCTCGCCACGGCAGGCTGGCTGTTCCGTCGGCGGATGTACTGATGAAATCTGCCTGCCCTTTGAAATGGGAAGCCTATTTCACCGGGGCGGCATCTTGGACTTTTGCAACGTTAGTTGTTCCGATAAAAGTCAAGAGATTTTTTTATAAATTTTCGGGCAACGTCAGGGTTAAACCTTCTCTTCCAACAGTATTGATGATTTTACCGAATTAAGAAAGCTATTGACTACAATCGTGTCAACTTTTACCAGACGGAGAGGGCGGGGGGACGCCCCCCGCACCCCCCGCTTTAAATTTATTTTTTATTCAATTTTCAATATACAAGGGTTTTACTTTTTTAATCTCATCCATATGGGCTTTAAGACTGTCGATCTGGGTGTCGGACAGTAAAAAAGGATAATCATTTTCCGAAGAGACGGCCGGATACGTTTTTTCATCCTTGTTTTTTTTGGCAAATATGGAAAGGGAATATTCCCTGGGTCCTTGCAGTGTAAGGGCATAGACGGGATTTTTAAAATCGTCTTTTTTAGAATCGTCCATATAGGCTTCGCATTCCAGGCGATTCAGAAAACCGAGGAGACGTCCCACCTTGACGGCATCCACTTTTTCACCGTTGGTATCCACCCATGCGGTTTGAGGTTCCGGACTTTTATCGGTTTTGGCGGCTGCATCCTTTTTTTCCCCGTCGGCTTCAGCCACCTGTTTCAGGTCGAGGGCCACGGTCTTTGTATCCCGGGCAATTTTTATTTCCCGGAGATCTTTTTGCACAAATGACAGTACGGTTCTGTCACGCAGATCTTCGACGGTGCGCTCGAATTTTTGTCTGAAATCTCCCCGGGCATGATATACATTGGGGTCTTTTGCCAGTTTAACAAATGTGTGCTGAAAGGTTGCCGCCGCTTTGCCGATATCGAACTCTCTGATCAGGGACTTGCCCTGCCAGGCTTTAACGTGGATTTTTTTATCCGGATTTAAATCGTACCGGACATAGTTTTTGGATTCCGATACCAGCGCCGTCACTTTCAAGTTCTCAATAACGTTAAGGATGTCTTCGATCTTTTCTGAATCGGCAGGATACTCTTTGGGCCCCATATGCCAGGTGTTGTCTTTTTTATTCAAAACAACGGTTCCGTCGGCTTTTGCGAACTCTATTTTTGAGATGTGTTTGCCGGGAATCGAAGAAATCTCCGGAAGGGTATAGTGGGTCCGGTTTGATCGGTGCAATGCAAGGTATAGGATCAAAGCGACCATGACGGCTGTTAGTATGAAATATTCTTTTTTAAATGTCATCTCAACCTCTCTTTACTTTTGAAACATCGACTGTATCCGCTTTTTTCTGGAATGGCGCTTCAGCCACACGATGAGGCCCAGAAAGACCACCAGCACCGGAAGGCCGGCAATGTTAAAGGTTTTGACAAAGGTTTTTGTCAGCGTTCCGGTATCCACCAGGGGATTGAAACTGATCACCTTGCTTCGCATCACGGCAATATTTTCCCGATGGTTCAGGGCATCGATGGTGTTCAGAACGAACATGTCGTTGGGACTGTTCCCTTCAGGATTCAGAACATTGTCTTTGAGCATGTCCGACGCGGCCATCAGGAAAATTTTGGCAGGCTTACCTTTGGATATAAAACCGCCCTGGCCTTTGATTTTCGACAGGTCGGCCGTTGCCTTCTCTGCCACCGGTTCGGGGGTGCTTTCTTTATTGTCCTGAGTTTCTGTACCGGTATCTTCGGTTGTTTTTTCAGGCATCGGTTTTCCATCAAAATAACTGGGGAACGACCCTTCAAGAATATAGGCCAACGGAAAACTCTGTTGTTCATCATCCGAGGATGGCGGACTGAGGAACATGGGGTTGAGATTGATGGGTTGGCGCATTTCCCAGGATTTTTCTGAAGATGCAATCAGCGTTACCGCCGTGAGTGCATGTCCTGAAATTCGTGCTTCGTCCAGCTCCAACGGCGATATTTTCAATGAAATCAGACCCTTGATGCCGCGCATATATTTAAGGTCATGGTTTATGAACCTGTTTTTGATAATGGGGGCAAAATAGATGGGCCGTTCACCCCCGCCCATGCTTTGGGGAAGCCGTTGTTTGTGGCAGTTTTCATCGAGGACATACGATTTTTTTATGCGGATGCCGTAATGTGCCAGCAATTTTTCAAGACCGGTATCCAGCGGTTCATAATTTGGTTCCCGGTTCATTCCAAAAGGCTGCTGGGCATTGGGCCTGACTTCTTTGAAAGCATCCAGAAAGAGTGCCAGGTTGGTTCCTTTCATTAATGCCTGATCGATCTGGTAGAGTTCGAAATCTGAAAAATTTTCAGTGGGTCGTGCGATGACCAGGCAGTTGATGCTTGCGGGAATGTCGTCGTCTTTTAAATTTATGGGCTTGATGCTGTATGTCTGGGATACCAGGCTTGAAAAAGTGGATAACGCGTCCGGATTTCGCGGTCCCATGGGTGAAGCCCCCGAAATATTGAGGGTGCCGTGATCCGAAAGGTATCCGAGGTCCTGGTTGATATCCACCAGCGTCTCCAGATTGTCGTCGATGACCTGTTCCATGTCATCGAGGTCGGCCAGATTATACTGGGTCCCGATGATGGGTAACCTGAGAACACTTAACAGCGGTATCTCCCTGATTTTTTCCCCGTATTCCATTACCAGGCCGATGGTTCCTTCTCCAGCCTGAATGTTATCGTCGGACAGGGCCGGCCATTGGAGGTGCATCAGGTTATATTTCTTCCAGGACGGTTCCTGCGTCGGCTCCGATGAAGGGTCGATATAGGCATATTCCAGCTTCCCGTAGTTTTTGGCATTCAGGCCATCGACGATTGCTTTCAACGTGTCGGGGTATTCGGGAAGTTGGTCGAGGCCCATAAACGGTGCAACAGATTTCAACGAGGAAGAAAGGAACAGCTTGACCTTGATTGTGTCGGACAGATTCAACAGGGCGCTGATTTTGTCGTTCAGTTTCTGTATGGCCGTGGTCAGTTTGTACTCGATTCCGTTGATGGCGGTGATGGTGGGAATCCTCTCCACCATATCTCCGTGAATCAACACCAGGCCCATATAGGCCTTTTTGAATTTTACCTCATCTTCTTCAAAAGCCTGGATTTGAACCGGATGGATGCCGTAATTGTTGGCCAGTTTCTGATTTTCCAGTGCCCGAGGGTCGATCCCTTCTGCCTCCGGGCTGACGTCATAAAACCGGTAATTGAAGTGCGAGTTGGCGTGGATGGCATATTCTTCAAGCAGATCGTGCAGATATCGCTCCGTATTATTGTACGGGGCCGGCAGGTCTTTGGTAAAAAACACATTGATGGTCAAAGGTTCGGAAAGTGTGGAAACCACCGTTTTGCTGGCTTCGGATATGGAATAGATCCTGTTTTCGGTAAGATCCATCCTGAAAAAGAGGGTCATGCCCGCCACATTGATGAGGACGATAATGACCAGATAGATGGACAGCTTTATATATTTTCCATAGGGGTTCTGCATGCTCATTGTGTGCTCCTCAACTTTTTTCCTGCATAACCAGATGTGTTCCGTAAAGGCCGATGAAAACAATACTTAGAAAATAGAGAATGTCCCGGGAATCGACAATCCCCTTGGCAATGTTTTGGAAATGAAAATCAGCCCCAAGATACCCGATAACCCCCAGAAGAGAACTGGGGAAGAAAAAGAGCATTTTGTCGATCAACGTCAGGGAAAAGCAGATGGCCATGCCCACAATAAACGCGATGATCTGGTTGCGTGTCAGGGATGAGGAAAACAGACCCACAGCGACAAAGGCCGCACCCAGCAAAAAGGCGCCCAGATAACCGCCTGCCACAGGTCCCCAGTCCAACTGCCCCATAAATGCGATGCAGATTGGATAGGCAAGGGTGGGCACCAGAGCCGCGGCGACGAATAACACGCCGGCCAGGAATTTGCCCAAAAGGATATCCTTAAATGTTACCGGCAGCGTGAGAAGCAGTTCATAGGATCCCACATTCATTTCCTCGGAAAACAATCGCATGGTGACTGCCGGGATCAGGAAGGAGAAGGTAATGGGGAGCAGACCCAAAAAGTTTCTCAAGTCTGCCTGGTTATAGTAGAAAAATGTCGTAAAAAAGAACCATCCCGTCACCAGCAGGAAAATAGATATGACGATATAGGCGATGGGGGATAAAAAATAGTCTTTTAATTCCTTGTTGCAGATGCGGATAACCTGCTGCATGTCAGTCCTCCTTAGTGAGCTCTCGGAATATGGCCTCAAGGGTTTTGGTCTCCTGATGAAACCCGATAAGAACCCAGGATGTCTGTTTTATGGTTTGGTAAATGGTTTCTCTCAGATCGGCGGCGGATTCGCAGGCAAGGCGGACCCTCAGGGAGTCGCCGGGAGTTTCATCGATCTGTTTTGTGTTTACAACGCCTTGAATGCCGTTGAGCCCAAGGCGTACATCTTGAAAATTTGCGTTGAGTAGTTCTAAGTGGATAAAATGTTTTTGACCTGCGGTCTGCTTGAGGTTTTCCACACGGTCGTCCGCAACGATCTTGCCGTTGTTGATGATTACCACCCGGTCGCAGGTGGCTTCGACTTCGCTGAGAATGTGGGTGGAGAGAATGACGGTTTTCTCCTCACCGATCTGTCGGATGATCTTCCGGATTTCGACGATCTGATTGGGATCGAGGCCGGATGTGGGCTCATCCAGAATCAGGATTTCCGGGTCGGTCATCATGGCGTGGGCCAGTCCGACACGCTGATTCAGCCCTTTGGAGAGTTCATGGATGCTCCGGTGCATAATTTCGCCCAGTCCGCACAAATCCACAAGCTGTCGAATCCTAAAAGTCCTTTGATCTTTGTCCAGCCCCCGGATCCTGGCAACGTAGTCGAGATAATCAAAGACCAGCATATTGTGATACAGGGGGGCGGACTCAGGCAGATATCCCATGAGTTTTTTGATTTCCAGCAAATTTTCGTCGAGGAAATAGTCTTTGACGCGAATGGTTCCGGATGTGGGCATAAAATAGCCGGTGAGCATTCGCAAAGTGGTTGTTTTACCTGCGCCGTTGGGGCCCAGCAGGCCGAGGACTTCACCTTTATGGATGTCGACACTGATTTGATCCACAGCGCAGAACTCCTTGTAATATTTGGTCAAGTTTTCAACATGGATCATGGTTTTTCCTTTTTATCGGCGGTTTGTTTTTATCGGCATGTCTTTTAAAAAAAAAATAAGCGTTTATCAAGGAAAAAAATTTTGGGGTCATTGAATAATTCTGTATTATCCGGACAGGCGGTCCCAAAACGCCTTGCCTTTATCCGGATCCATACCGCCGCCGTAACCTGAAGTCTTATCCGGTGTCTGGGTGCCTCTGAGCCGCGCAATTCGATCTTCCAGGGGCGGGTGGGTGGAGAACAAGCGCATCATTTTCTGTCCGGAAAGGGGGGTTACGATAAACATGTGGGCTGTGGACGGATTGGCATTCATGGGGCGTTTGGCTGAGTAAGCGCCAAGCTTTTCCAGTGCCAGTGCCAGACCTTCATTGTTTCCGGCAAAAAGGGCACCCGAAGCATCCGCCATATATTCACGGGACCGGGATATGGCGGTCTGTATCAGTACGGCTGCAATCGGCGCAAGAATCGACATGACGATCAAACCAAAACCACCCACGCCTTCATCCTCGTCGCCCATGCCGCCAAAAATCGCCGACCAGCGCGCCATAGTCGCCAGCATCATGACGGCTCCGGCCATGGTGGCGGCAATGGAACCGATCAGGATGTCGCGGTTCTTGACATGGGCCAGTTCATGGGCCAGAACGCCGGCGAGTTCTTCCCGGTTCAGGATGTCGAGCAGCCCTTCCGTGACCGCTACAACCGCATGTTCCGGATTCCTGCCGGTTGCAAAGGCATTGGGAGACGCCTGGGGAATAATGTAAACTTTGGGTGTGGGAAGACCTGCGTTTCGGGCGAGGTTCTGTACAATGGAATAGATTTCAGGGGCCTGAGCGGGTGTTGCTTCACGGGCCTTGTACATGCGAAGAACGATTTTGTCGGAATACCAGTAGCTGAAAAAATTCATTCCCGCCGCAAAGACAAGGGAGATAATCAAGCCCTGTCGACCTCCCAAAAGCTGGCCGATCCACAGGATAAAAATCGTCATAACGGCAAGCAAAATGGTTGTTTTAATTTGATTTCCCATATTATAAAATCTTTTAAAAGTTTTGGATTGACGGTTTCCGATATGGTTAAAATTGTATTTTAACCTTAGGTTTAACTGTTGGATTATAAATATCTGGTAAAACTAATAAAAAATCATTTAAACATCGCAGCTTGAGCCCAAGACATGATGCATTCGACGTTCGCTCAGGCAGCTTTAAATATATATCCGCTTTTAAAAAAATCAAGCAGACGATTTTACGCCCGAAGGAAAATCCGCTGTGGTTCGATATGCGCAGCAGAAGATACCGTATTCCGGCCGTGAATTTGGCAATTGCCGGAACCTCGGCAAGCCGGCCTAAAAAAGCAGGGACCCATCAAAAAAAAATACGATTTACAGGCGCACCTTTCAATGATACTAATGATACCATCGCTTTGCTTGTTCAAGTTCGACGAAATCTGCCATGTTTGCATTCAATTGGCGAATTTCCGAGACATCGGTTTAAACCGCCGCCTTTGGCGACGGTACCCTAAAAAGTTTTACGGGTGTCGTAATTCTGTAACTTCAGCGCTCTTTAGACACTTCAAGCTTTAGGCACCTAAATCAGGCCTCTTCTTATGAGATCCAGTGTCCTCAAATATTTTTCGGCGTTGACGATTCTTTTTTTGTTCTTTTTGGCGGCCTGCAATTATCACATCCAAAAAAAGATTCCCCCGAAAGCCATTAAAGGCGTTCTCGATCTCACCGATTGGGATTTTAGACGGGACGGTCTCGTCGACCTCTCCGGCGAATATTCATTCTACTGGAAGCAACACTTAAATCCATCGAATTTTTCCAAACCGATTCTGCCTCAAAAAACCGGATTCATCATAGTGCCCGGGTATTGGAACGGTTATGAAGTCAACGGGAAGACACTTAACGGTGATGGATATGCCACCTACCGCTTGAAAATCCTTCTGAATGCACAAAAAGAACCCCTTGCCCTCAAATTTTTAAGTATGGGTACGGCATATACCCTTTTTTTGAACGATCGAAAAATAAGTTCGGTGGGGATTGCAGGCAATGATCGGGAAACCACCGTCCCTCGATATTTTCCACAGGTCGTTGAATTTAAAACTGAAACAAATCAGATGGATGTCATTTTCCAGGTATCCAATTTTCATCACAGACGGGGCGGACTCTGGGAAGTTATTCATTTGGGAGAGGAAAAGGAAATTCAAAAAATCAGGGAGGAGCGGCTTTGCTTTGATCTGATTCTATTCGGCAGTATTTTCATTATGGCGTTGTATCATCTTTGCCTCTTTGCCCTGAGAAAAACGGATCGATCGTTCCTGTATTTTGGTGTTTTCTGTTTTCTGATCATGTTGAGGCTGCTCACCAGCGGTGAAAGATATCTCGTTTATTTTTTCCCGAATATTCCCTGGGAAATCGTGATAAAGATTGAATATCTTTCTTTTTATCTGTCAGTTCCTTTATTTGTACTGTTTGCACAATCCCTGTTCCCCCAGGAAATTTCAAAGCGGATTCTGAACCTGATCGTACCCATCGGGATTGCTTTTTCATGCACCGTAATTTTTACCCCCGCAAGGATTTTTTCCTATACGCTTCAGACCTACCAGATCATCACCATCATCACCATTATGTATGGGTTCTACGTGCTCATCGTTGCTTCCATCCGAAAGAGAACGGGTGCGTTTGTCTTTCTCCTGGGATTTATCGTTTTGGCGTTATCCGCCATAAACGACATGATGTACGTTGAAAAGATCATACAGACCGGATATTTTGCACCGTTTGGCATGTTTATCTTTATTTTTTCCCAGGCGCTTCTTCTTTCCTTTCGATTGACCAGGGCCTTTGAAATTGCAGAGATACAGTACAAGGAACTGAAGAATACGTATCAGGCATACAGAGGAGAAATCATCGATCGTGTGCAGGCCGAAGCAGATTTACGAGCAAGCGAGCAAAAGTATAGAGCGATTCTTCATGGCATGGCCGACATATATTATGAGGTCGACCTAAAAGGAAATCTTACGTTCTTCAATGAGCCTCTGTGCAAAATGCTCGGGTATTCCAGAGATGAATTGTCGGGGATGAACAACCGGCAGTTCATGACCGAAGAGACCGCCAAGAGGGTCTATGAAACCTTTAGCAAGGTTTACCTGACAGGGGAACCCTCCAAAACATACGATTGGAAGGCCATCACGAAAGACGGCAGTAAACGATATGTGGAGCTTTCCGTATCTCTGATAAAAGACGCAGACGGCCGGCCCACCGGGTTTCGGGGAATTACACACGACATTACCTATCGGAAGCAGGCTGAAGAGCAGGTCAGATTACATCAGGAACAGCTTTTCCAGACCAGTAAAATGGTTGCCTTGGGGACACTTGTTTCGGGCGTGGCCCACGAAGTGAACAATCCCAACAGTTTTATTCGGCTCAATACGCCCACACTGTTGGAGGCCTGGGAAAGTGCCATGCCGATCCTTGATGAATACTACCGGGAGAATGGCGATTTTATCCTCGGGGGGATGAATTACAGCGAGATGCGTGAAAAGATTCCGGTGTTGTTCTCCGGAATACTGGATGGGTCTGAACGAATCAAACGGATCGTTGAAGACTTGAAGAATTTTGTACGGAAAGATATCTCCGAGATGACACAGTCGGTGAACATCAATGATGTTTTACGGTCTGCCATCTCCCTTATTTCCAATATGATAAAGAAGTCCACATATCGTTTTTCAGTAGAATACGGCAGGGATTTACCCGTGCTGGCAGGCCATTTTCAAAGGCTCGAGCAGGTCTTTATCAATTTGATTCAAAACGCTTGCCAGGCGCTTCCGGATTCTGAAAAAGGTATTTTTGTCTCGACGTCTTGGGATAAAGCGAACAATGGTGTTCGGATCAAAATACAAGATCAAGGGGTGGGGATTTCCCCCGAGAGTTTGCCGCAAATTACCGATCCCTTTTTTTCCACCAAGCATGATTCGGGCGGAGTCGGATTGGGCTTGTCGATCTCTTCAAGGATTGTGGAAACCCACGGCGGCAGATTGACGTTCATCTCGGAAGTCGGGGAGGGAACCACGGCCGAAGTTTTCTTGCCCGCTAAAGAAAAGTGATGCCCTAATTGAGCGAAAGTTTAGGATGCTCTCAAGAACCATTGAACTGCAACCGCTCGTCCAGCTGAATTTCGAGGATTCAACCGGGCAAGTGCATTCCCCGAAAGCGTGTTGGAGCGTAGCGGAAATCCCCCCTTACGGGGCTGCAGGGAACTTCAAATTTTACTGAAACAAACGTGTTCCAACATTCTGAAATACTACGAAAATAACACGTTGAAAGGGACAGAAGAATGACGGCGTCCATGTATCCTGGTTTTCCGGTTATGTTGGTAGATGATGAAGCGCAGGCTTTAGACAGTTTTGAAATTGCCCTCCGTTCAGCAAGTATGAACCATTTCATCCGTTGTCAGGACAGCCGCGATGTAATGCCGATGCTTTCCCATCAGGAGATTGAAGTCATGCTCCTCGATTTGAGAATGCCCCATGTGTCCGGTGAAGCGCTGCTTCCGCTGATAATCGCCGACTTTCCTGAAATTCCGGTGATTGTTATTACAGGAGCCAACGATGTGGACACCGCCGTCACGTGCATGAAACACGGTGCATTCGACTATATGGTGAAGCCTGTTGAAAAGAGTCGCCTTATCGGCGTTGTGAGACGGGCCGTGGAACTTCGTGAATTGCAAAGGGAGAACCGGTTGTTGAAGGCCCACGTCCTGTCCGACAAGCTGGAGCATCCCCAGGCTTTTTCGAAGATTGTGACAAACAGTGCAAGCATGCGGTCTATTTTTCAATACGTCGAGGCGATTTCCATCAGCCCGCGGCCGGTTCTGATTACGGGAGAAACCGGTGTCGGCAAAGAATTGGTTGCCAAGGCCGTGCATGCGCTGAGCAATCGCAACGGCAATTTTGTTCCGGTAAATGTGGCGGGTTTGGACGACAATGTTTTTGCAGACACCCTTTTTGGACATAAAAAAGGTGCCTTTACCGGTGCGGATCAGGCCCGCAGCGGCCTGATCGAACAGGCGTCCGGAGGAACGCTTTTTCTGGATGAAATCGGTGATCTGAGTCATCCGTCACAGGTAAAACTTTTACGGCTTTTACAGGATGGCGATTTTTTTCCCCTTGGATCCGATGTCGCAAAAGGTTCCAATGCCCGAATCATCGTTGCCACGAATCAGGATCTTGACAGGCTCAAGTCGTCGGGCAAATTTCGCAAGGACCTTTACTACAGACTTTGTGACCATCACATCCATATTCCAGCCCTTCGTGAGCGCTTGGAGGATGTTCCCATTCTTGTGGAGCACTTTTTGGAAAAAACGTCTGAAACGCTGGGGAAGAAAAAGCCGACGCCGCCCGATGAACTGTCGATCCTGCTGTCCACCTATCATTTTCCCGGAAACATCAGAGAGCTGGAATCCATGGTTTTCAATGCTGTGAGCAGTCATAAATTCGGCAAGCTTTCCATGGAGCGCTTCAAGTCGCATATCTATCAGAAGCATCCCGGGTTTGAAACACCGTCAAAAAAATTGCTTCAGGAGAAGAAGGCCTTAATATCTTTTTCCAAGCAGTTGCCGACCCTCAAACAGGCTGAACAGCGCCTCATTGATGAAGCCATGAAACGGGCAAACGGCAACCAGTCCATTGCGGCTCTGAGCTTGGGAATCACCCGTCAGGCATTGAACCGGCGTCTGAAACTCATCAGACAGTAAATAACCACAGGTTTGTGTTCGAGGACGCCAAGCCGTTTCAAAATCTCTTGTTCGTTGGAACGGTGCAAATGTTTTTGCTTCGTAAACATATTTTGCTATCCTTCAACGTGCTGATTTAACAGCATCCTGTCAGAAAATCAAAAATCGTGTCAAAATTTGTTGCACCCTTCCGGCAACTCCGTTTCGCCCCCATATCAGCCCCTTTGAAAAATAGTTTAAAATTTATCGACGCCGGAGGCTCTTCTCCAATAACCACAATATCGTATTGATAACACGACAGTATATTCAACGCATGCCGCCGATCTTTCATTCATAAAAAGCGGCGACGATGCCAGTGTTTGAAGGGCAGCATCACATTTGGAACGCGGTTTGCTTTATAAGGTAAGAAAACAGCGAAGCGCCCCTTCATGAGGGGCCGAACAAAATCGTCGGGAAAAAGATATTTCGGCAAAAGACTCAATCTCTCCACCGAAGACTTTGAAACGGCGTCCAGACAATATGGATATCGCCCGAAATGAAGAAAACCAAAATTGCGAACATCTTTCATCAGAAATTGTAAGGAGAAAAAGCGATGAACCCAAAGACCGATCGTTCCAGTTCTCAAAAACCGATGACAGCCGGCGGGATTGTTCCGAAAAACAGCGGGTCCAGGAGGATCAACGTGCTGGGTCTGTGCCTTGGGGCCTCCACCATATCCCTGGTTCATCTGGATTGCGATCCGATCGAGGATACGGGGAACCCCACAAGGGTTATGGGTCCCCCCCGGGTCGTAAAATATTCACGCCACCCCCACGAAGGCGATCC
>DATKWE010000234.1:0-7012 GCA_035529735.1 Desulfobacterales bacterium
TAATACCTGTCCGTTGTGACGTCTTTAACAATATCTCTTCCCACAAGTTTTTCACCGGCTCTCAGACGCTCAAACAAGGTGTCGAAGGGTTCATCGGTGGTGGTGATCATCCCCATTTGAGCCCCGTGATCACGCAAATGACGAGTCAGGGCACGGGTATCAATGTCACTGATCCCCACAATGCCGTAATGTTTCAAGTACGCATCAAGGGATTGGTCCGCCTGCCAGTGACTGACGATGGGGCTGTATTCGCGTATAATAAACCCTGCCGCGTAAATACGCTTTGATTCGAAATCGTTCCGGTTGACGCCATAATTTCCGATTTGCGGATATGTCATGGCGATTAACTGGAAATGATACGAGGGATCCGTCAGAATTTCCTGGTATCCGGTCATGGCAGTATTGAACACCACCTCTCCCGTGGTGGTCCCTTCGGCGCCCAGGGAGAGCCCTTCATACAGTGCTCCGTCAGATAAAATTAAACTTGCTTTCATAATTAATTCAGTTTTTTAGGATTACACAGTATCTTGTTTGAATTCGCCTTATTCTCGTCACAAAAGAAGGGCTCAATCATCGACCGTAATGGGAAATTCCTTTTGGTCAACTGCAACTACATGATTGAAATGAAAACTTCAACTTTTTTAAATTTTTTTCTTGAAAACCTGGCATCTGCCTTTCGCCGAAGGATTTTATAACTTGATACCGTATCGGTTTTTTGCCATACTTGCAGGTCCTGAAAAAAATGAGAGTTACCCCTAAGAAATGATTGTCAAAATCAAGGGGTTATTTTTTTATAAACATCTCCAAAAGAGTTGATGATTTTGGAAGGATTCAAGGGGCCAAGGATTCGAGTGCAATGCTTTAGTATTAGAGAGATCTGAAAGTTTGGCAAACGTCGTACATACGCTGTTTGGATCTTTATAGAATAACAAAAAATTTTCCAAACGAAAAAGGCTCCAAAGGATGATACAGAGGAAGTTGAGAGGATGCTCAAACGCTGATAAAATCGTTGGAGAACAAACGCTTGTCGGAGTGAAACGAAGATCCCGTCATCGGGGGACCCTTGACCCCTTGAATCCTCGAACCCTCTTCTCCAACTAAATTGGAGAAGAACCACAATATTTAAAGATCTGTTTGAATTCGTGTGGCCGAAAATTGTCTGCACCTTCAACGATCGAAAGCACAAGAAGTCGAACCCAAATCAAATACAGGATGGCTTTCCAGCATGCCGATTTATAGATGATTACAAGCCATCTCAAAAATGCGGATCACGTTCAAAGACAAAGCGCGAGCCGATGAAAAAACGCAGCATACATGGGAGTATGTGAGCGTTTTGAAGAGGCTCGCAACACCGTAATTGGGCGTCAGATGTATTTTTGAGATGGCTTGTAGAGACTGCCTGCAATATCCATAACTGCAATTCAGCCTATTTTAACCCGCTCAACGATATCCTGTGCAGAAGCCAGAACGTTGCCCCTGAACCTGTATTTAAGGGCAGACCCCAGCATATCCAGATGGATGACCCGGTTGAGTTTTGCCAGGGCCCCCAGAGAGGCCAGGGCGCGGTCATGGGATTTAATCTTCAGGGCTTTAAAGTCGATCGGGTGCACCTCGGCGTTACAGGGCGGCAGGTCGATCTCTTGGGCCAGGATGATCAGGCCCTGGTCGCCCAGATCATCAAAAATATGTCTTCGGCGTTCCACCCCTTCCTGGCTCAGCGCCAAGACAACGTCCGGACGCTCTATACCTGTGTAACCGATATCTTCCGGAGATAAAACCACCTCGGTTATGGAATGCCCTCTGAGCACCGTAATGTTGTACTCGTTTTTCTGCGTGGTTTGAAGTCCGGCCGCAAGACCCGCCAGGCATAGGACTTCACCGGCCGTTATGATCCGCTGACCCGCACTGCCTAAGATAATGACTTCTTTTCTGCCGGCCTCGGGGGGGATGAATTGTCTCTCTATTGTTGTGGGCCGTTGAACCGGCTTCTGTTCGGCAGCCAGCTCCCTGTAGTGACGGCCGTATTCTTTTCTGAGGTTTTCAGGTACCGGATTCTTTATGGACGGCATCTTGGCCAGGGCGTCTTCGATAATCCGCGGCGTAAGTCTGTTGCGTTTGGTATACCGTCCCGGGCATATCCCCCAGATGTCAAGGATAGAAAAACCTTCGAAGCGGATGGCACTTTCTATTTCTTCCACAAGGTTTTTCGCATAACTTGAAAAGCGCCTGACATAAGGGGCTCCTGCTGAAGATGCGACCTGACATACATCTATGGGGCGTTCCATGCGGTTTAGAAAGCCGGACCCCACCTGGGCGTTCAACGGCGTTGTTGCTGAAAACTGGCCGCCGGTCATACCGAAATTGAAGTTGTTCAAAACCAGCAGGGTCAAATCGAGATTGCGCCGGCATGCAGAAAGGATGTGGGCCCCGCCGATACCCAGCCCGCCGTCTCCCATGGTAACAATGACGTTCAGTTCAGGATGGGCCATCTTCAGACCGGTCGCGTACGTCAGCGCCCTGCCATGAAGACCGTGAAATGCGTGGGTGTTAAAAAAGGTATCAAAAAGTCCGGAACACCCGATATCGGTGACGATAACAACATCTTCGCCTTGAAAGCCCAAATTCAAAAAGGCCTTGTCAAGGGCATGGGTAATCCGATCGTGGGAGCAACCCGGGCAGAAAACCGGGGGCCTGCTGGTATTCAGCAAACTAGACATCTGATACAACCTCCTCGATCTGCCGCGGGGTTATCAACTTCCCGTCCATTCGGCCCAGAAAATCGATTTTTTTGGCCGGCAGGATTCGCTCGATTTCTCTAACATACTGGCCGAGATTCATCTCCACCACCACCACTCGATTTACAGGGCCGGCTTTTTCCCGGATCAATTCCTCCGGCACCGGCCAGAGCATTTTTAGAATGAGGAGCGAAACAGGTTTGCCGGCTTTTTTTAAAGCGTTATATGCTTCACGTCCAGCTCGGCCGGTAATACCATAGACCAAAAGGAGCGTATCGGCATCTTCTTCCAGGTATGACTCGTGGAAACTGAACTTTGCAACTGCTGAAAGAAGCTTGTTTTTGAGTCTGTCCTGGATCCCGGCAATTTCATCGGAATCGGTGGTAATGTACCCGTCAGGACCGTGGGTAGAAGACGTCTGGCGGACGATGGTCCGGCCGCCGATGGGTAAAAAATACGGTGTCCCGCTGCCGGAAGGAGCCTCAAAAGGGATAAAAGGTCGTCCAGGAGGGGGTGATGCGCGATCTATAATTTTGGGTATCCCAAAGGCATCCATATCAATATTTTCACGGGTCATGGCGATCTCTTTGTTGGACGCAATGAATACCGGACATCTGAATTCTTCAGCAAGATTAAACGCCTCGATGGTCAGGGAATAACAGTCTTTGACATCCACAGGCGCCAGGACAATTACAGGCAATCCTCCACTATTGCCCCAACGCAGGAACTGAATATCGCCATCGGCACCCCGGGTGGCGGAACCGGTGGATGGACCGAGCCTCTGAACATCTACAATGACAATCGGAATCTCGCTTCCGATGGCAAAGGAAATATGTTCGCTATAGAGGCTGATCCCAGGTCCTGAAGTGGCGGTCATAACCTTCAATCCCCCCATGGATGCCCCCAGGCAGTAACCGATGGAGGCGATCTCATCTTCCCCCTGAAGGCAGATGCCGCCCAAAGGGGGCAGAAGCTTGAGCAGGGCATTAAAGATGGTTGTGGCCGGCGTGATGGGGTACCCGGCGAAGAAACGGCATCCTGAATCGACAGCCCCCCAGGCCAACGCTTCATTACCTTCCATAAGGCAAAAACCCATGTTAACACTCCCAGATCGGCCAGGCCGAAATCAAAAAAGTAATGCTTAAAATTTCAATCCCCACAACAAATACCCTGCGCAGCAATATAAATATTCATTGCTAAAAAATCCAAAATAGTATCTAAAATACGAATCGAGTTTCGGCTCGATTCGGGCATGAGCGCTATTGTGAGGTCTTCGGGCGAATAGAAGTAATGTTCACATCTTCAACCGGCTTGTTTCCGGAATCCGCCTTGACTGCCCCGATCTTATCGACCACATCCATTCCATTGACCACTCTGCCGAACACGGTATGTTTGCCGGTCAGCCAGTCCGTATCCACCATATTGATGAAGAATTGCGATCCGTTGGTGTTGGGTCCTCCATTGGCCATGGCCAGGGAACCGCGCACCGGCGGATGGGCGGATCCGATGTCGGAATAGACATAGCCCATATTTTCGTAAGCCTCTCTGAGGGTAAGGTTGTCGAGCCTGGCTTGGAATTCTTCTTTTCTTTGATCGACCTCTTTCTGGGATTTGATATTCATGGCTCGAAACAGGGGCATAACAATGTATTGCCGGAATTGCTCCTGGCTCCGGATCATCAAGAAAGGGTGTGGGCCCTTTTTCGGGTCAAAGGCTTTTATCTTGTCCAGATCCATCGCATCAGCGTCTATTTCATCTGCAAACGTATAGCCCGGCCCACCCCGTCCGTTTCCCAGGGGACAGCCGCCTTGAATCATGAAATCCTTGATCACCCGATGAAAAATTTGCCCGTCGTAATAGGGGCGTTTTGTCTGTTTACCGGTTTTGGTATCTTTAAATTCCTTGGTGCCCTCGGCCAGACCAATAAAATTGGCGACTGTTTTGGGAGTCTCGTTCCGGAACAGTTCCACTTCAATATCGCCGAGGGTTGTTTGAATGACATACACAGGATTCTCCTTCTGTTTTTTTTCGCGGGTCCATCCGATACCGGCCGTTAACATACACAGTATCATTCCGAATATAACGATCGCTTTTTTCATTATTAACAAATTTACTTTCATACGGACCATGTTATCGATTCCGGAACCTTAGCACACATAGCATGGAATTGTTAGTTCAAATTTCCCATTAAGCTCCCCGTCGCCCCGCATAGGGGATCTTCGCGTTGCTTCGACAAGCGGACGGTCTATTACCAATTTAGTTGGAGAAGAGGGTTCGAGGATTCAAGGGGTCAAGGATTTAAGGGTTTGTTTTCTAAAGACTTTATCAGCGCCTTTAACATTCTTTCTATTTCTGCAATGTCTTTTTTGAGTGGACCCAATCAGCTATCCTCAATGGCCCCGGAGTTTGACGCATACCAAGCAGTTGTACACGTCTTCCATGTCCCGTCCTCCAGTGAAGGCCGTTTAGTGCAAGTTTATCAGAACAATGAAACGCAAGAGGGGATCGGTTTTCTTGGCCATAGGGCATAATAGAATTTTGTATGTTGACGCCCAATTTTACGGCTGCTAACTACTGAAAAAATGTTTACCATCACTTTTTTATTAAACTTTTCTAATAATAGATGGAGGATAAAAAAATGACGAGACTTCCAGTGATTTTGATCAGCATCTTTTGCATTGTGGGTCTGATGGTTGCCGGAGCATCGGCAGCAGACACGGTAAAGGTGGGAATCGTATTGCCGCTGACAGGACCCCAGGCCAAATTCGGCGAAATAGAGAAAAAATCATTTGATCTGGCTTTAGAAGAGATCAATGCCGCCGGCGGTATTAACGGGAAAAAACTCGAACTGGTCATGGAAGATGATACGGGCCGTCCCGAAGTGGGCCGTTCCGTGGTTGAAAAGCTTATTACCAAGGACAAGGTGGTCATGCTCGGCGGCGGATACAGCAGTTCCGTGACCTTTGCTGTGGCCGGTGTCTGCCAGCAGAACAAGATGCCGTTTCTGGTCAATACCGGTGCTGCGGATAAAATTACCACATCCGGATGGGATTATATCTACCGGTTGAATCCCCCGGTGAGTCATTATGCCGATGCCGTTACGACATTGCTGGCTGAAAAAGTAAAACCCAAGACCGTGGCCATTCTTCACGAAAATTCACTGTTCGGCACCAAGGGCGCACAATCCTTTGCGAAGATCTGTGACGAGGCCGGCTATAAAGTTGTTTTAAAAGAAGGATATGAGCATGGCGGCATTGATTTTAAACCGGTGTTGATCCAGATCAAACAGCTCAACCCGGATATCGTTTATATGGTATCGTATATCATGGATGCGTCTTTGCTCATGAAACAGGCCAAGGAACTGAAATTGACGCCCAAGATGTTCATCGGCGGTGCTGCGGGCTTCACCCTGCCGGAATTCGCGGAAAATTCGGGGGTTGCATCAGAAAAAGTTATTTCCGCGACCCTCTGGCATCAGGTCCTTCCGTTTCCCGGGGCCATGGATTATTACAATAAGTTTGTGGCCAAGTACAACAACCCCACCGAGTATCACGGCGCCGAGGCCTACGCCGCCTGTTACGTGATCGCGGATGTGTTAAAGCGGGCCAAGTCTTTTAAGAACACCGATATCAAGCAGGCCCTCTCCGAAACCGACATGATGACCGTTTTCGGACCGGTGAAGTTTACGACCTGGGGAGAAATGAAGAACCAAAACAAGGCCGCTGCCTATGTGGTTCAGTGGATCGATGGAAAACTGGAACTGGTCTGGCCGACAGACCATGCGACCAAAGCATTTGTATATCCTGTGGACTGGATGAAGACCTGGGGGTATTAATCGGAAATGATTCAGTGACAAAACTGTATTTCAAGATGTAAAGATAATTTATAGTAAATAGAGCCCGCTGCCGGCGTTTCTCCGGTGGCGGGCAATGCCCCACAAAAAGGAACTTCAAATGGATGTCTTCCTGCAAACCATTGTGGCGGGGGTTCTAATCGGTGGTATTTATGGCCTGATCGGAATCGGCATGACCCTGATCATGGGGGTGATGGGTATCATCAACCTGGCCCACGGCCAGCTGATGATGGTGGCCATGTACATTACCTTTGTTCTTTCCCATTTTTTGCACATTGATCCGTATATTTCACTGCTTGTTGCCATGCCGGCCTTGTTTCTTTTGGGTGCCTTTTTACAAAAGTTTTTGCTCAACCCCCTGATGAAGATCGATTCGATCCTTCCGGAAAATCAGGTGCTGATGACCGTTGGGATCGGAATGGTT
>DATKWE010000235.1:0-11133 GCA_035529735.1 Desulfobacterales bacterium
GATATTTGGGATCGTTCGTCTCGATATTATGGTTAAGACCTCTGCGACGCTGCCCCGGGAGATCGACGAAGCACGGGAAGCCGGGATATAGCTCATGCCATCGACCCTGAAAAAAGGAAAAACCCATCCATGAACAACAATTCTTCTCAAATTAAAAGCGTCTGTGTTTACGGTGTCGGCGGCGTCGGTGGATATATCGGCGGAAAGATGGCCCATACGGTCAACAACACACCGGACGTCATACACAAAATCTATTTCATTGCCAGGGGCGAGCACTTGGATGTCATTCAACGCAAAGGCATCCAAGTCGTTACCCCGGAAAAAACGATGATCGGCGTACCGACGCTGGCAACCGGCGATATCGACAGAATTCCCACGCCGGATTTATATCTTCTCTGCGTAAAAAGTTATGATTTAGATGAAGCGGTGGCGTCGATTGCACCCAAAGTCCATGAACGAACCCTCATAATGCCCTTGTTGAACGGGGCCGATATTTACGACAGAATTAGGGCCCGGCTGAACACCGGTATTGTTTTACCTGCATGCGTTTACGTGGGCACCCACATCGAAAAACCGGGGGTCATCCATCAGAGCGGCGGAGACGGAATGATTCTATCCGGAAAAGATCCAAAGCTTCCCCGATTCGCCCCCGAACCCGTCATCGGTTTTTTCAAGGAAATGGGAATCAACTTCCAGTGGAACGAGAATCCATTTCCGGCCATATGGGAAAAGTATATATTCATTGCGGCATTCGGTTTAGCCACCGCCCATACCGGAAAGACCCTGGGGCAAGTCCTAAAAGACGATGAATCCAAGGCAATGGTTCGATCGATCATGATGGAAATATGCGCCATTGCCCAGAGCAAGGGCGTTGGGCTGCCGGAAAACATCATTGAAACATCCATCAACAAGGCCGATAATTTCCCCTTCGACACAAAGACCTCCTACCAAAGAGACGTTGAGACAAAAGGGCGCGTGAATGAAGGCGACATATACGGCGGCACCATTATAAGAATGGGAGAAGCTTTGGGAATTTCAACCCCGGCGACGAAAACGATCTACACTCAAATTCAACAGCGTTTGACCGGATGAAAGACAACCTAACCGTTCTTGATCAAGGACCTATGAACCCGGAAGAATTGAATCGCATGAGAAAGATCGGCGATGCCCTTCACCGAAAAAAAAAATTAAAATTCATTGAAATTGAACAGAGATAAACTCGACAGACTCAAGATTTTTTTAGCCGCCTCCAGCGGTTTTTTGCTGACCCTCTCGTTTCCAAAGGCCGGCATTTCCTGGCTGGCCTGGTTCGCCGCGGTTCCCCTGCTGGTGGCATTAAGAAACCTTTCTTCTAAAAACGGTTTTATTCTGGGTCTGTGTGCCGGCCTGGTCCATTACATCACGCTGGTCTACTGGCTGGCATATACCATGACAACGTACGGCAATCTTCCTTTCTATGTGAGCGTGCCGGTCCTTCTGCTCTTTTCGGCGTATCTGGCCATCTACCCTGCAATATTTTCAATGGCTCTAACCTGTCTGTGCCCGAGGCCCGTGTTCCTTGTCTTCATGCCGCCGCTGCTATGGGTTTCATTGGAATACATTCGTTCGTTTCTGTTTACGGGTTTCCCATGGGAGATGGTCGGATACACCCAATTTAAGGTTTTGAAAATCATACAGATTTCGGACATATCCGGTGTATACGGCGTATCGTTTTGCATTGTCCTTGCCAATGCGTCAATTTTTTTGGCATATCTTTACCTGGCCAAAAAAGACTGGCAGAAGACATCGGTTCAGGCAAAGCTTGCTGCAGGCGCCATGGCAACGTTTGCAGTCATCTTGGGTTTGGTCTGGTTTTATGGAGACCATCGGATACGATCCGTCCAGGAACGGATGGTAAATTCCCCTTCCGCAAAAATTACCGTTGTCCAGGGCAATATCGACCAAGCCCAAAAATGGGACCCCGCGTATCAGCGGTCGTCGACATTGAAATACATCGATCTGTCCCGGATGGCAAAAAAACATGCTCCGGACCTCGTTGTCTGGCCGGAAACCGCCACGCCGTTTTATTTTATGCACAATGCCCAACTGTCGGAGTTGGTTCTCAAGGGGATTCATGAAACCGGGGTCGACGTTCTGTTCGGCAGTCCGTCTCTCGATTTTAAGGACAACAGGGTGGAATACTATAACAGTGCGTATCTCGTCGGCCCGGGGGGAAATATTCAGGGCAAATATGACAAAGCCCACCTCGTGCCCTTTGGAGAATACATCCCCTTCAAAAAATGGCTGCCGTTTCTCGGCAAAATGGTGGAAAACGTCGGGGATTTCCGCGCCGGGAAAAAAGGGCACACACTCCATTGGAAAAATTACAGCATCGGCATACAGATCTGTTATGAGATGATCTTCCCGAATCTTTCCAGACACATGGCCGAAAACAATGCCGCATTGCTGATCAACATCACCAACGACGCCTGGTATGGCAGAACCAGCGCGCCCTATCAACATTTTTCCATGGCCGTTCTCCGGGCCGTGGAAAACAAACGGTCTGTCATACGCGCTGCCAACACCGGTATCAGCGGGTTCATAGATCCTACCGGCAGGATCATCGCTGCCACCCCACTGTTTAAGGATGTCGTCATGACCCGTACGGTGCCCATACTTCAAGAAATGACCGTTTACGCCCGCTTCGGAGATGTGTTTGCAACGGCATGCCTGGTAATTTCGCTGATTGCAGCCGTCTCCACATGTCTTTACCATCTATTCAGGAAATATTCAGGTTAACCCCGATGGACTATTGAAAGATAGAGAAATAAGGATTATAATAAGCTAAATTTTACGGTATATCAAATTCCATCCCGTTGTCGAAAAATGGGATACGGAACCGATGTCGCCGTCTTTTTCAACGTTTTTCACAGGAGGTCACAAATGTCTATTGAACTTAGAGAAAATATAAAGAATCTTTTTTTGAAATTTGAACAACTTAAAGGTTATCTTTGACATAGCCGGGAAAGAAAAAAGGCTTGAAGAGATCGAAGCGCTCATCGCCCAAAAAGTATTCTGGGACAACCCTGAAGAGACCACGGGTGTTTTAAAAGAGCGGACATCCCTTTCCGGTGTGCTCGACAAGTTTAAAACCCTTTACACCGATCTTGAAGAATGTGACATACTGCTCGAACTCGGCATCGAGGAATCCGATACAGATACCGTCCAAGAAGCCTCCCGGCAGCTTCAACGCATTGAAAGAAGACTCAAAAAACTCTCCATCGACCTGACACTCAGCGGTGCGGACGATCCGAACAACTCCATTGTTTCCATCAATGCGGGCGCCGGTGGAACCGAAGCTCAGGACTGGGCTGAAATGCTCTTTAGGATGTATTCGCGCTGGATCGATCGGAAAGGTTTTAAAATGCATATCATCGATTTCCAGCCCGGAGACGAGGCCGGAATCAAAAGCGTTACGTTCACCGCCAGCGGCGACTACGCTTACGGCTATTTGAAAACCGAAAAAGGCGTCCATCGACTGGTGAGGATTTCACCGTTCAATGCAAGCGGCAAGCGACACACATCCTTTGCCTCTGTGTTTGTCTATCCTGAACTGGACAACGAAATCGTTGTCCAGGTCGATGACAAGGATCTGCGTATCGATGTTTTTAGGGCCAGCGGTGCCGGCGGACAACACGTCAACAAAACCAGCAGCGCCGTCCGTATCACCCATCTGCCCACCGGGATCGTTGCCCAGTGCCAGCAGGAGAAATCCCAGCACAGAAATAAAGAATTGGCAATGAAAGTCCTAAAATCGAGGCTTTACCAGCTTGAAAAGCAAAAGCAGGATGAAAAATATGAGGAAATGCATGCAAACAAGGATGAAATCGCCTGGGGCAGCCAAATCCGATCGTATGTTCTGCATCCCTATCAGATGGTCAAGGACCATCGCATCAACTTTGAAGTGGGCAATGTAAACAGTGTTCTCGACGGTACCATCGATCCGTTTATAGAAAGGGTGCTGCTCTCGGACAAATCCTCATGATTTCAAAAATCTTGTTCAACTTATGAAACCAATTGATATTATTGCAGAATTGTATAAGCCCGGATCCAAAGCATATCATATTCTCATACAACATGGCCAACAGGTGGCAAATAAAGCCATGGCGGCGGCAAAGAGGATTTTATATCTTAAACCGGATCTTGATTTTATAAAAGAAGCGGCCATGCTTCACGACATCGGCATTTTTATGACCAACACCCCGGAACTGGGCTGTACCGGTGAATATCCATATGTCTGCCATGGCTATCTGGGAAGAAAAATTCTTGAAAACAGGCAATTGCCGGCACACGCACTGGTCTGCGAGCGACATGTCGGTGTCGGCATTACATCCGAAGATATACGGCGCAACAATCTCCCGCTGCCCCAACGAGATATGATTCCCATATCCATTGAAGAACAGGCGATCTGCTTTGCAGACAAGTTTTTTTCCAAAAACGGCAATACGGATGGCCGTGAAAAATCGGTTGAAGAGATTTTAAAAGCCCTTCGCCCATACGGCCCTGAGAAAGTGGCGTGTTTTCAGTCTTGGGCACGACTGTTCGAAGAATAACCCGGAGAAGACCGACCCGGGTTGTGCCGGAAGTGCTTTCATGACGCGCCCTAACCGTCATGAACATGCTTGACAAGATGACCGATTTCAGGAAAAATCAATGCCTTGCAAGCAAGCTTGCATGCTTTGAGACTCCCGGGAATGCAAAATAGGAGGGTCTCTTCGATGAGGCCGGCCGTGGCACGGGACAACAGGGCAGCGGAATCGATCTCTTCAAAACTGAGCTGAGCAAAAAGGGGCCCAAATGCCGTGAGCTCCTTTCTAAAGATTGGACGAACGGCCTCAATGGTGACATCTTTGCTGCTGATGCCGGTGCCGCCGGTAACAAGGATAACCTGGGCCTTATGATCTCTGATCATTTCATAAACCGTTCGGGTGATGGTTCCGGTCTCGTCGGGAACAACCTGATGCCGTACAACCTCGTGCCCTTCCTTTTTGGCCCTTTTTCGGATCCATTGGCCGCTTTTGTCGTCTGCCGGAGAACGGGTGCTTGAAACCGTAAGAATACCGATTTTAACCGTTTTCGGAGCGCCTGCCTTGTGTCTTTTGATACCCATCTTATCTCCATAGATGTTACTCTGATCGCCTGAACGAAAACCGCCTTTTCCGCCGACATCTGCGCCGGCCCCGTGAAATGGACCGCCGGGTTCCGGGGTCAGACGTAAATTCTAATCCGCAACATACTATCAACATTGCCAAGTTAATATCAAGATTAATATGAAGCCGTCTCCAAAATGCATTGAACGCTCAACGGCTGCGTTCCTTGCCGCCTTGACCTTGAGCGTAATCTACCATCTTTGAGTTCCCTTCATGATATTTCATTGCATCAGATGTCGCGAGCCCATTGAAATGGCTTGATTTTGCCCGATATTTTTCCTATTATATCAAGTTGGATCGTCTTTGGGAGATTTGATGACATGGAAAACAGACGGGACCGTTTCAGAAGGTACCCAAAAAAGATTTGTTAATATGAAAAACCACTGTACCGGCGTGATATTGGCCGGTGGACAAAATTCACGTTTTTTCGGAACCAACAAAGCATTGGTCCGAGTGGGGGGAAAACAGATCCTCGATCATATCTATGACGTCTTTAGGGATCTTTTCGATAAAATTATTTTGGTGACCAACGACCCGTCTCAATACCTCCAATGGGATTTTAATATTGTAACAGATATTTTCCCCATCCGAAGCTCCTTAACAGGGATACACACAGGTCTTTTTTATTCGAGCACCCCGTATGCATTTTTCGCGGCGTGCGACATCCCTTTTCTCAAAAAAGAATTGGTAGAAACCCTTTTGGACGCTATAGAACCGCGTATTGACATTGTTATCCCTGAAACGTCCAAAGGCTTCGAGCCGCTGTGTGCCGTATATTCCAAAAGGTGTTTCAAGCCGCTCGAAGCGCAGCTTGCAAAAAATGAACTCAAAATTCAGCAGGTGTTTCAAAACGTTCGGGTTAAAAGAATTCCTGAAGATATTCTGCGCAAATCTGATCCGGATCTACGCTCTTTTTATAACATTAACACACCGGACGATCTGGCCAAGGCCAAAAATATCGCAACGGGTCCAACCGAGGTAACCCAGTGAATCTTGCCGGCATGGTCGATAAAATCAAGAAACACCCGGATTATCACACGGCGGGAATGATCCTCTGCCATAACGGCGTTGTCCGCGGCACATCACGCGACGGACGGCAGGTATCGGGCCTGACCATTTCCGTCGATAACAGCAAACTCCAACAGGTCATCGACACCCATAAACAGACCCCGGGAATCATAGAAATACTTGTTGAAATTGCTGAAAACAGGCATTTGGCCGTCGGAGATGACGTCATGCTCCTGGTGGTTGCCGGAGACATTCGGGAAACGGTGATCGCCGTTTTGAATGACACACTCAATGCCATTAAAACAACCGTTACCAGCAAAACAGAGTTTTTTGTGTAATCTGAAAAACACATTTTCCTCGAACAACCTAAATCGCCAAGATGAGGATTTTTTATGTCTAAATTCACCCACATCGACGAACAAGGACAGGTCCGGATGGTAGATGTAACAGAAAAAAAACCGACCCGGCGCACGGCCGTCGCCCAGGGGATGGTGTCCATGAATCCGGGCACTTTCGAACAGATTATGGACCAGACGGTGAAAAAGGGAAATGTCCTCGAAACCGCACGAATTGCCGGTATCATGGGTGCAAAAAAGACCTCGGAACTGATCCCCATGTGTCATCCGCTGAACATCACCCATGTCGCCGTCGACTTTTTTCCGGACCCCGCAAAAAGCACCATTAGAATCGAAGCAGCGGTTCGCACCGTCGATCCAACCGGGGTTGAAATGGAAGCATTGACTGCCGTGTCTATGGCCGGTCTGACCATCTATGATATGTGCAAATCCTATGACCGTGAAATGATAATTTCTGACATATGCCTTCTTGAAAAATCAGGCGGCAAAAGCGGCGTGTTTTCAAGGAAAGGCACATAGAAGCCATTTTTTTTTGCAAACGATAAAGAGGAACCCAATCAGAGGAAAAATTCATGTCAAAATATACCGTTGCCGGTCTGGTTTCCTGGCTCTTTAGCGCGCTGCTGCTCGGGTTTCAAGCCATCGCAGCGTTCATGAAAATGGAAGATCAAATGGTCTGGAAGAGTTTGACCCTTCTGGATTTTCTCGACGAAGGTCATTTAACCTGGATTGACGGGATATCCCGGGGAACCCTTCATACGGTCATTCATTTTATTGTCACCATGCCGTTATACCTGTTGCTGTTTTTCATTGGGATTCTATTTTTCATCATGAACCGGCTGACCACCCGTAGATAAATGACACCCGAATCGATCAATAGATACATTTCAATGATGTGCTTTGTGGGTATATTTTCCCTGTTTTTGGCAGGATGTGCCCTGTTCAAAAAAGAGCCGCCCGAGGTCAAGGAAACCGGACTTATAAGAATCGCCGCTCCAGAGCACCCCGAATTTTTAGACGATATGGCCTATGACGGTTTGACGGAGGGTATTCTGGGGAGTATTTCATATCTCCGTCGGGTGCCGTCCACCCGAACCTTCAGGTTTGGACAAGATGTCTATGAAACATCCCACATGATCCGATCCTTGGAGCATTTTCTCCATTTTATCCAAGCAAAACCATCCAATCAGGAATTGAAAGAATACATCAACACGAACTATCGGGTTTACAGATCCGTCGGCAATGACACCCCGGGGGAAGTTCTTTTTACCGGATATTACGAACCTGTACTAGAAGGCAGCCTTGAACCAAGCCCTGAATACCCCTTTCCAATTTACGCCCGTCCCGACGACCTTACCACCATTGACCTCTCTCTATTCTCCCCCCAGTTTAAAGGGAAAAAAATTATCGGCAGATACACCCATAACAGTGTCGTGCCGTATTATGATCGGAAGGACATCGAATATAAAGAGATTCTCAAAGACAAGGCCACGATCATTGCCTGGCTTAAAGACCGGGTGGACCTCTTTTTTTTACACATTCAAGGGTCCGGAAAGATCGATCTCGACAGCGGCGAAACCATCCATGTCCACTACCACACCACCAACGGACGACCGTATCGGAGCATCGGCAAACTCCTAATCGATCAAGGCAAAATATCCCGGACAGAAATGTCCATGCAAAAAATTCGGGATTACCTATACCGCCATCCTGAAGAAGCTGAAACCGTGTTGCACTACAACCCAAGCTATGTGTTTTTTAAGATCGAAGAAGACGGGCCGTTGGGATACCTGGAAGTCATATTGACACCCGGACGGTCCATTGCGATGGACAGAAGCCTGTTCCCTCTGGCCGGCCTGGCGTTTATTGAAACCCAAAAACCGTTGACCGCCGATGATGGAAAAATCGACCACTGGACGGATTTTTCCCGATTTGTGCTGTATCAGGATACCGGCGGGGCCATTCGCGGTCCCGGCCGTGCGGATCTTTTCTGGGGGAACGGCGACTATGCTGAAATCGCGGCCGGTCACATGAAACACCCCGGAAAACTCTATTTTCTCATACTGAAACCGGAGTAGAGTTATACTTGACTCTTTTTTATAAAAAACTTATGGATACGTTTATTTTATATTAATTGAAGCGACCTGCAGCAACCTGCAGGGAATGCCCTTGCCCGGTTGAATCTCCGAAATTCACCCGGGCGAGATGGTGCAGTTCACTTCTACCGTTAAGGAGTCTTTTATGTTTGGCATCGGCATGCCCGAAATGTTTCTGATCCTGGCCATCGCACTGATTGTCATTGGGCCTAAAAAACTTCCAGACCTTGCGAAATCTTTAGGACGTGCTTTTGCCGAGTTTAAACGGGCCACATCCGAATTAAAAGATTCTTTTGAAATTGATACTGAATTAAACGATATTAAAACAACCTTTAACGACATGAGCGATGGACTCAAGGAGGCCATCGATGTAAATGTCGGTACAGAAACCAAGGATCAAACGAATGCCGATGCTTCTGAAGCGGAAAACACCCAAAAAGAAATCAAAAACAGCGATTCAGAGGATCCATTGAGCCATGGATGATGAGAAAAAAATTCCGTTTACCAGCCACCTCGAAGAACTCCGGCGGCGTCTCATCATCAGTTTCATCGCCGTGGCCATCGGTTTTGTTTTGTCGTACGGATTCAAAGAAAAGCTGTTTCAAATCTTGACCCGACCGCTGATCAGCGTCATGAAAACCGGCGACAAACTCATTTTTACCGGCCTTCCCGAAGCGTTCTTCACGTATTTAAAGGTCGCATTTCTTTCCGGCATCATTCTGGCCACCCCCATAATTTTTTATCAGTTCTGGGTGTTTGTGGCACCGGGCTTGTACCACAAGGAAAAACGGTTGATGGTCCCGATCGTTTTTCTATCCACCCTGTTTTTTGTGGGGGGTTCGTTTTTCGGATATTTTATCGTATTCCCATACGGGTTTAAGTTTTTTTTAGGATTTGCCTCTGAAACAATACGGCCCCTTCCATCCATGCGGGAGTATTTGAGTTTTGCCTCAAAATTGTTGCTTGCTTTTGGCGTTGTTTTTGAACTTCCGCTGGTCATCACCTTCCTTGCCAAACTCGGCATGGTTTCCGTAAGCTTTTTAAAGAAAAACAGAAAATATGCACTTCTTTTATTCTTTGTGGGGGCCGCCATTTTAACGCCGCCGGATGTCGTGACGCAGATTATGATGGCGGTGCCGTTGATGGTGCTGTATGAAATCAGTATTATCGGTGCCAAAATTTTCGGGAAAAAGACGCCTGAAAAGGATGATAATATATAGCAAATTAAATCGGTTATACAGCAATTCGACATCAGGGAGCTTTTATTGAAAATCTCTTTTTATTATTGACAGATTTATTTCTACTTGGTAGTTTTGCGCGTCTGAAATACGGTTGGGCTAAAACAGTAAATGAAAGGGGAAATGTGTTTATGAGGAAAAGATATTTTCAAATGGCTGCTGTCGCCGTTATGGCAACCCTCTTTATCACCACCGGAATTTATGCCGGAAAAGAGGTTAAAGATGAAATCAAGATGGAAAACAAAGCGTATGACAAACATACCAAGGGCGTACAGACTTTTACGCACTTAAAGCACGCAAAGGAATATGCGGAGAAACATCCGGATCTTTATAAAAAAGGTTGCGGAGAATGTCACCACGACAAGGACAATAAACCGTTGACCCAGCTGAAAGCGGGCGACGAAGTCCAAAACTGCATCGAATGTCACAAAAAGCCCGGAAATATTAAAGGCAAGGAAGCTAAAGGACTGTCAAAAGAGAAAAAGCGCGAATATCATGCCAATGCCGTACATGATAACTGCAAACCATGCCATAAAGATTTCAACAAGAAAATGAAGTTAAAATCAAAAGATGAAGGTGCTGCGCCGGTAACCTGTAAACAGTGCCACGGCGGAGAAGACGAGAAAGAATAGTACAAAGACAAAAAATGAAGCCCCCCGCCGCCCCGTAGAGACGGGATTTCCAACGTACTCAGACAAGCGGACGGGGTATTGAAAATCATAATAAAAAGGGCAGTCGTCGGTTATAAGATGGCCGCCCTTTTTTTGTAGGCCGTCGCATTCCGCACCATGGCGCCGGCCCAAGACGGCGTGCCGAGTGAATGGATATGGGTAAAGGTGGCCAGAACGTTTTTATTGCAGACGCCGTCCCGTTTATGGATAAAACCGGCCCCTCTTTTCATGGCAAAGGCAAGATCTTTATCGGTTCCCCGCCATTTTAAAACCTTCGAATAGTGAAACTCATGCCCTTTAATTTCAGAACCGACTTTAAAATACGGGTTCTCCTGTTCCACCGTAACAACGGTGTAACCGTGTCCCTGGGGCTTTTTTGAAAATCCGAATACCACCGGAAGCACGCCGGCCATGGGGAAGGTCCCTTCATCCAGAACCAGCGCTTCCCCGAGGTACATGAGGCCGCCGCATTCGGCATATATGGGCAGGCCGTTTTCAGCCAATGCCTTTAATTGTCGTCTGAATGATATGTTCTCTGCCAGTTGACGGGCATGGGTTTCAGGAAACCCGCCACC
>DATKWE010000236.1:0-4150 GCA_035529735.1 Desulfobacterales bacterium
TCCCAGCACAAGACCGCGTACAGTGGCGTCGCTTTCAACCCTCTGAAGAACCTCGCCCAGCTCCTGAACGAACTCCGAGTTCAATGCATTGGTGACGCCACGATTAAATTTAGCGAGCATCACACTCCCCCGACAATCGACTGAAATCATATCCATTTTGACTCTCCTTCCGGTGTCACAAAAACAGATTTTGACGGCTTCGTAAAAAGTCTTTTGTGAGCGACATCGAGCAATTTTGGAGAAAGATTTATGATGAGTCTGGCGTTAAAAATTGCAAGCTGTTTGAGGGCGTTAGCCCGAGTTCTTGCAATTTAGCCAGACGAGTCATGAATCCCAAAATTGCTTGCGGAGCGAGCAAAATCAGACTTTTTACGAGATCATCAACATTATTGAAAAAAATTTTTTGAAAGTAAAGTAAATCCTTTCTTCACAGCCCCTCATCATGTAATATAACGACCCCACTCAAAGTAAATATCCGGGTCCAGAGGGCCCGGCTTTGTTTATCCTCAGAAGGGATTTGCTTTGTTGGAAGTTCATAAATTACAAATATCAAATCACAAATATCAAACAATTTTCAATGACCGAAATTCGAAATTCCAAACAATTTTTCGTCCTGAAAGTTTTTGGTCATTGAATATTGGAATTTGTGATTTATTTGTAATTTGGTGCTTGGAATTTGTGATTTTAGACACAAAACTCCAAGGCAGAGCCATATATCTCTGACCCCCGCAATGCGGGGGAGCGCACACCCTGAACACGTACAAAATAATTTAAAAAGGAGCATCGACCGATGACGGCAAAATCTTCTGTTTTTATGGAAACCTACCAAAACTATCTCCATGAGATTGCCAAAATCGATATGGATTCCAGGTCTGAAAAATTAGGGGGGACGGTTGAAGAAAACCAAATGACCCTTTCCTTTTTCGGGCAGCCCTACAGAATTTCAGGTCAAGGGATAAAAGACCCGTCCGGGGAACAGCCGGCCATAGGGATTTGTGTCGTACTCTGTAAGTATCTGCTGTTATGCCCGGAAATACCCTCGTTAGACACGGAATGGGTTTCCTATAGGGACTTTAAAGATGCCGCTCCGTTGGCCGGCAGTTTTGTCAATAATACCGAACGGGCCATCGCACAAAATTTTTCAGGTCGTCTGGATGAACTGGGTGCGGCCTGTGAAAAGCTCGGCAGCTGGAATCCGGGTCTGGATCTTTCCTATCAACTCATTCGGAAGCTCTATCCATTGCCGAAAGTTCCCGTGCTTTTGCTTTTTGACGACACCGACGAGGAATTTCCGGCCCAGTGCAAGGTGCTTTTCGAAAGGCGTGCCGAACACTACCTGGACCCTGAATGTTTGGCGATCTTGGGGATGCTCCTTTCCGATTTTTTGAACAAAGCCGTTCGTGGAAGCGGACTGTAAACGGTGACCGCGAATGGGTTCAAAGAATCCATCGGTGACGTTAGAGTTTATATCGGTCTCGCAGCCGGTGGGAAAGTTCCTTTACCGCCGCAAACGCTTTTTCAACGGTGGTTTCTCCATCCGGATTGACCAGGCAGCAAGTGGCCGGAGATATGAGGCTTCTTGACAATAGAAACTCTCTGTCGATGCCTTTGGCGTTCAAAAAATCCCATACCCCTGTCAGCCTTGTTTCCAGTGAACGGATGTTTTCAGCTTCAAAAGGTTCAAAATTTGTGGGGACAACACCCCAGACAATGACACCGCCGCGATCAAGAAAAGTTTTAATCGATTTCCAATATGACGAGAAAACTTCTCCGTTTTGATAGATGTCCAAAGATAAGATGTCGAGATCGAGATGCAGAAGAAAATCCCAATCCGGATTCCCGCACAAATGGACTCCACGGGGTCTTTGGACCATGGAAAAGAAGTGTTCCATATCGCTTTTGGCCTGGGTGCTGTCGTAGCCCGAAAGTGCACTGAACAAAAACTGTAATCCCGGCTCATCAACAAACATAAATGCATTGGGGTTCATCTGCTGCAGACGTTTGAGCTGAACATTGATGCGTTTTGACATAAATTCGAACATAAATGGCCGTATGGTGTCTTCAAAGAGAATGGGCCGTTTATCCTGATCAAGAACATTTAAACCAAAGCTGATGGGCCCTTCCAGCTGTCCTCTTATGGCCGGCCGGTCGGAGAGATCCATTTCAAGGAATTTATGATACACCACCGAATAATCTCTGCTGATATCAAAATATTCAGGTTCGTCAAAACGCGCCATGGTATCTTCAAATTCGTTGATGAAATCATCCATGGAAAAGCGCAGGGTTTGATTTTCCAGATCCAGTAAAATTCCGGGAAAGTGTTCTGCCGCCTGTACGTACATATCCTCATAATAACTGACGCGGGGCAGCTGCGGCCAGAAAGGAATGTCCATGGAAAGCGCGAGCTCGAGTGCCCGATCCGCATCTTTATGGGGCATGACAGCCATCGCCGTCGTTTTTAGATTTCCCGGGATTGTCATAACTCGGTTTCCTCTTTCCGGCAAAAACTCAAGGTTCGCCCCCTTAAAAAGCCCTTATCTGATCCCATGGGGTATTCCTTAGCAGACAGTACGAAACTTGAGTAAAAATTTAATTGAGGGGTCGGGGAGTTTTTATTGTAAACACATATATATCAGCAAAATGGACAATCTTTTTTAAAAAGCAAACGTGTTACAATCAACCCATTTTCAACCCATCGAAGATTTTTTTTAATTCTTTTTCAGTAAGAATTTTTTCTTCACTTGCGACTTGGATGATGGTTTTTCCCGTCTCATGGGCCTTGCTTGCCATGGCTGCGGCCCTGTCATAACCGATATGGGGCACCAGATAGGTCGCTAGGGCCAAGCTTTTCTCGATATTGCCGGCACAATTTTCCCGGTTGGCGCAAATACCGTCGATACATTTTTCTGCCAACACATCGGCTCCGGATGAAAGAAGGTCAATGGATTGCAAAAGGTTATAAGCGATCACCGGAAGCATGACGTTCAATTCGAAGTTGCCGGCCTGTCCACCAATCATAATGGTCGTGTCGTTTCCCATGACCTGAGCGGCTGCCTGAATAACGGCCTCGGGGATTACCGGATTGATCTTTCCAGGCATAATGGAAGATCCGAGCTGAACAGAGGGAATCGATATTTCACCGAGTCCGCACCTGGGGCCGGATGCGAGCCACCGGATGTCATTGCAAATTTTAACCAGACTCACAGATATGGTTTTTAAAGCGCCGCTGGTCTCAACCGCTGAATCCTGTGCCCCCTGGGCTTCAAAGTGGTTTTCTGCTTCCGTGAAATTAAGGTTTGAATATTTCGAGATCAGCGCGACAACTTTTTTAGCAAAATCAGGATGGGCATTGAGGCCGTTCCCCACGGCGGTTCCGCCCAAAGCAAGCTCTGCCAGGCGGTCTTCGACGGCTTCGATCCGTTCAATGCCCAGTGCCACCTGTCGCGCATATCCGGAAAACTCCTGTCCTAAAAACATGGGGACCGCGTCCTGGAGATGGGTTCTTCCTATTTTTTTAACATCCCCCATTTCAGATGTTTTGTGTAAAAGACTTTTTTTAAGGTGGACCAAAGCGGGAACAAGTCGGTCTTTAATTTGGGTCAAAGCAGATATGTGGAGGGCTGAGGGGATAACATCGTTGCTCGACTGACCGAGGTTAACATGATCATTCGGATGAACCGGAAATTTTCCGCCTTTTTCCCCGGTAATGGTCTCGTTGGCTCTGGATGCAATGACCTCGTTCATGTTCATGTTGCTCGACGTTCCGGATCCTGTCTGAAAAACATCCACAGGAAACTGGGTGTCAAATTTTCCTTCCATGATTTCCTGTGCAGCTGCGACAATGGATTTTGATATTTTTTCATCCAGAAGACCCAACTCACCGTTCACCATTGCAGCGCATTTTTTTATCAGAGCAAGGGAATAAATAAACGACCTCGGAAATCTAAGCCCGCTGATGGGAAAGTTGTTTATGGCCCGTTGCGTGCCTGCCCCATAATAAGCATCTTCAGGAACCGTAACTATTCCCAACGAATCTTTTTCTTTTCGGTATTCCATAAGAAATCCTTCCGTTAACCGTTTTGACATATCGATGTGAGAAATTAAAATTCAAGTTTCCCACCCTCAGCTTTTTTCGATGGTTTTAATTATC
>DATKWE010000237.1:0-5054 GCA_035529735.1 Desulfobacterales bacterium
TCCCAGCACAAGACCGCGTACAGTGGCGTCGCTTTCAACCCTCTGAAGAACCTCGCCCAGCTCCTGAACGAACTCCGAGTTCAATGCATTGGTGACGCCACGATTAAATTTAGCGAGCATCACACTCCCCCGACAATCGACCGAAATCATATCCATTTTGACTCTCCTTCCGGTGTCACAACAACAGATTTTGCTTTTGACGAATTATGATTTTTTTCCGACCTCAAATGCTTTCCCGATAAATTTGCCAATGGCATGATATTTTTGGACTTCAGGGCTGTAGACAATGGGACGGATTTTTTCGATATCCGGAGATCCTTCATCGGTCAACATACTCTCTTCTATCTTGACATCCAAAATTTCTCCGACAAAATGGGTATGCAAGCCTATTTCATAATGATGAATCACCTTGCATTCCAAAATCATGGGAAATTCCCCCACATACGGTGCATCGACACGCTCCGATTTCATCGGTGTCAGACCGGTTTCCTTGAATTTATCCGTGTTTCGACCGGATACCATGCCGAAGTAATCCGCTTCCTGAACATGATGTTCAGACGGTACATTGAGGGTATACGCCTGCCTTTCCATTATATTGCCATAGGTATAGGTGGCCTTGCGAAGAGAAATGGTCACACAGGGCGGTTTGGAACAGCAGATGCCGCCCCAAGCAATGGTCATAACGTTTGGGGCGCCCTTCGTATCATACGAGCCGACACACCAGACCGGTGTCGGAAAGATTAGCGTTTTAGCACCGAATGATTTTTTCATAATGCAAACTCCTTTTCATTTTATTTTCGAAATCCATTTTTTCTATTCAAGTTAAGTAATTTAGGGGTCGGGGAGTTTTTATTGTAAACACACATATATCAGCGGATTGGATAATCTTTTTAAAAAAGCGTGTACTGTCTGAGACCAACAAAGTTCAGGATTACTTAAAAATTAATATCACATATTACGATTAATTTCATCAAATTATAATAATTGTTCCCAAGCCGCCAAATCTCGACAACCTTTAAATGGTTCGATTGCGCCAACACTCCAATATTCCAGTTTAACCGATCAAAATGGCATAGCCGTTGTTTTTAACCTGGCCCAGAGGGCCGGGGTTTCCATATTCAAACAAATTGATTCTTGCAATCCAGTAGCGGGTCGCTTAAACTTTATCAATCATGAGCCTTGTAAAAAAAGCCGTTGTTCTTTTAAGCGGGGGACTTGATTCCACCACTGCAATGGCCATCGCAAAATACGAAAGTTTTGGAATCTATAGTTTAAGTTTTTCCTACGGGCAGCGTCACGCCGTTGAGCTTGAAGCCGCTCAAAAGGTGGCGGACGCTTTGGGTGTCACCGAACACCTCGTGATTAATATAGATTTAAATAAAATAGGGAGTTCATCCCTGACCGATGATATTGATGTGCCAAAAGAAAGGGATGAACGGGTAATGACCCGGAAAATACCCGTTACATACGTTCCGGCCAGAAATACCATCTTTCTTTCCTTTGCCCTGGCATGGGCCGAGGTTCTCGAATCATCTGATATTTTTATCGGGGTTAACGCAGTCGACTACAGCGGTTATCCGGACTGCCGGCCTGAGTATATCGACGCATTTGAGCGTATGGCAAATCTTGCCACAAAGGCGGGTGTGGAGGGCATAACAAAAATCAGGATAAGGACGCCCCTTATCCATTTGACCAAAGCGCAGATCATTCAAAAAGGTATGGAGCTGGGGGTCGATTACGCTTTAACCCACAGCTGCTATGACCCTTCATCCCGAGGCCTGGCATGCGGTGAATGTGACAGCTGTTTTTTAAGAAAGAAAGGTTTTAAAGAAGCGGGTGTCAAAGATCCGACAATATATATATAGACCCTAACGCTGCAAAATTAGATATCCCACCGTACTCATTTTTATTGAGAAAACCCCATTAACCGAGTTGGCTTGCCGCAGAAAAACCGAGTTCGAAAGCCTTTAAGTTCAATTCGACAAAGGCTTTTTTTGTTTTTGTTTTAATCGCTTCTTTTACCGTTTCTGAAAACAATGGAATTTTGCCGGTCTGTATCAGGGCACCCAGGAGTACCATATTGACCGACAAAACATTTCCGGCTTCAATGGCAAGCGCCTCAGCATCAAAAGCAATAAGGTTTGAGGTCTTGGCCCGAATCAATGACTGGAGCACATCCAGATCCGGATAAATGCCGCTCCCCACTGCAACCGTAAACGGCGGAAGCGGCGCAAGGTTGGTAATCACTACGGTGTTGGAATTACACTTGTTCAAGGCTCGAAGGGTTTCCGAAGGCTCAAATCCCACCAGCACGTCAGCCTCGCCGTCTGAGATAATGGTACTTCGAACGGTCCCGAACACAATGCTGCTTTCAACCACGCCGCCCCTCTGGGCCATACCGTGTATTTCGCTCATGCGAACCGGGATATCCGCAAGAAGTGCGGATTCTCCGATAACCTTGGAGGCCAGAAGATTTCCCTGCCCTCCCACAGCCACTATGATTAATCTTGTTGGATTCATTTTATTACCGTCCGTTGTGGAATCTTTAAAAAACAGTTCCGTTTACCTGCCCGGTTAAATCCTCTGGTAACGGGATAAAGCTCTAATTGTTTATAATCAATGGAATTTTAGGCGTCATCCTTTAAGGGCAAAATAGCATGCTCCGGGCAAATCTGGGCACAGACCGTACAGCCCGAACACAGGACAGGATCGATTTTAACCCGGTTATCCTCAATGAAAAAAGCCGGGCATGCCAGCTCATTGATGCAGTCTCTGTGGTTTTTACATTTTTCACTGACAAAAAAAGATCTTCCACGTGGTTTCTTCAGGGCCTTGGCAAACAGCGTGCAGTCCTCCTTTGAAATAACCACCGAAACACCTTTAAAATTGAGGGCCTCTTTGATGGATTCAATACTCTTTTTAACCCGGTATGGCCGGATGATGGAAACATGCGGCACGCCCACAGCCCTCACGATTTTTTCGATGGACACGTGAGTATATCCTTCCATGTTCAGCGCTTTCATATCGACCCCTGGATGGTGCTGATGCCCGGTCATGGCAGTAATGCCATTGTCGAGAATAACCAGCGTAAAATTGTGGTTGTTAAAGACGGCGTTAATCAACCCGGGTATTCCGGAATGAAAAAAAGTGGAATCCCCGATAAAAGAGATGACCTTTTTGTCTGTTACCTTTGAAAAACCGCAGGATGTCCCCACGGAAGCCCCCATACATATCAAAAAATCTCCCGTGGAAAGCGGCGGCATAAATCCGAGGGTATAGCAACCGATGTCCGTGGGGCAAATCGTTTCCATGCCCTCTGTTGCCTTGTTAACCGCATAAAAAGTGGCCCGGTGAGAACACCCGGCACAGAGGCTGGGCGGGCGCTGGGGGATTTCGGGAACATCAGAGAGATTGACACCTGCCACCGGTTTGTATGTCACGTCAAAATATGTGGCCAAACATTGTCTGACCAGTGCCGGGTTGTATTCGTAGAGACGTGAGAAAAGGTCATTCCCCTTACCATTTATGGGAAGCGTCAAACCTTCTTCCTGGGCAAACGCCTTGATGGTCTCTTCCATAAAAGGCTCGCCTTCCTCTACGACCAGAACCTTTTCACACCCTTTTAAAAAGTCTATGATCAAAACCCGGGGCATGGGGTGGGAAAATCCGACGCGGAATATTTTAACTTTGTGCGCGATATTCAGATCTTTTACAGCATCGGAAATATAGTTGTAACTCACACCATTGCAGACAATTCCCCATGCGCCGTCCCCGGTGATAAAATTGTACTCAGACGTTTCGGAAATCGTTTCAGCCGTTTCTAATTTTTCAAGCAGTTTGATATGGAGATTTCTGGAAACTGCAGGAACCGTCACATAATTGAAAGGATCTTTTTTAAAATCACCTTTTGTTATGGGTGTCTGTATATCGCCCAGCACCACGACCTCGGTGGAATGGTTGATCCGGGTGGTGGTTCTGTAGATAACCGGCTGCTGAAGTTTTTCGGACAAATCGAATGCAAAAGCCACCATATCTTTTGCCTCCTGTGCGGAAGACGGCTCCAGCATGGGGAGACCGGCAAGCTTGCTGTAATAACGGTTGTCCTGTTCGTTCTGGCTTGAAAACATGAAAGGATCGTCGGCTGTAAGAATCACCAGGCCTCCTTTAACACCCAAATATGCCAGTGTCATGAGCGCATCGGCAGCCACATTCATACCCACATGTTTCATCACGCACATGCTGCGGACTCCGGAATTTGCAGCAGCTGCCGCCACTTCAAGGGCCACCTTTTCGTTGGTGCTGTATTCAAAATAAAGGTTGCCTTCTTGGGATATCTGAAAAAAATTCAGTGAAATCTCCGAAGACGGTGTTCCCGGATATGTTGTTGCAACGGCGACTCCGGCCTCGATGGCGCCCCTGGCAATGGCTTCGTTGCCTAAAAGGAGCATCTTTTGACCGGGATTCACGGCAAGTAGTTTGTGCATTGTTTTTTCCTTATGGTTAAATGCGTAATTTTAGCTTTTGGTTATCGTGTGGTTTTTTAGGAACCCACCCTGATTGTTGAAACCGTCGAGCTTGCAAAGGTACAAGACGGATAGGACGAAGCGGTCATAGACGACTTCATGTGTTTGTCAGCGCGGCAGATTCGGAAGAATCGGCGCTCGCAAAGTTCAGGTAATATACCAGCACAGCCAGTCGTGTAAAGAATTTTCTGCGAGCCAACAACCAATTGAAAAAACTTTACAAATATTTAACCATGAATTATAGTATTAATTTTCTTAATAATTTATACAGCAATCCAAAATGGTTATGGAATTTATTGTAACATCGAATTTATCCTGAATCGAGGTTCGCATGCAACATCAAATTATACTTGTTATTGCCACACGCAACAAAGGTAAAACAAAAGAAATCAAAGATCTTTTTAAGGATTTTCCGGTTGATATTAAAAATATAGATGACTTTGGCCCAATTCCTCACCTGGAAGAAGACGGCGACACCTTTGAGGAAAATGCATACAAAAAAGCGAGTTTCGCAGCCCGAATCCTCGGGCT
>DATKWE010000238.1:0-10020 GCA_035529735.1 Desulfobacterales bacterium
GAGCTCCTTTTGTGGGTTTTATTTATGATTTCAGCAAATTATATATACCACAAAATGGAGCTCAATACTACTTTTAACACTAGTAAAGGTAGAATATTTATGCAACTAAACCCCTATTTTAGGGTGCGAAACTTGAGTAATACCCCTTCAAAACTACAGATTCACCCAACATACATAGCATCTCCTTGAAATTACGATTTACTGCTATAAAACACACGTATCATGTCTATAAAAAATCGTGTGATATCGTTTTGCCGAGCCCCATCCTCATAAATGCCACGCGTTTGTTATTTAAAGGTTATATTCACCATTTTCAAATTTTTCTGATCCATAATTTTCAAATATACGATACGAATCTACACTTTACCTATATATCTAAAAACTTTGTGCACACCAAACCACATAAGATGGCTCTGAAGCAGTGCTTGTCTCATTATTGTTGGAATTGAGCCTGTTTTTAATGATATATTTTCTCAAACACTTGAATAATGGTCTTTTGCTTATTGACTTTTTAATTTTGTTGGAATAACTGCCAAAGAAATAAGGGTTATTATGAGTTAACTCAAGACGAATAAGGGGGAGGACAGATGACAAAAGCTGAATTGGTTGAACAAATGGCTAAAGATGCAGATATCACAAAGGCTGCTGCAGCAGCAGCCTTGGACTCTTTTATGACCAATGTCACAAATGCGTTAAAGAAAAAAGATGGTAAGGTGACTTTGGTTGGTTTCGGTACTTTTGCAAAAGTTCGTCGGAAAGCTCGAAAGGGACATAATCCCCAAACAGGGGAACCTTTGAAAATTAAGGCAAGGAATGCTGTAACATTTAAGGCTGGAAAAAAACTCAAGGACTCTATTTAATAAGTAGTTGATTTAACAAAAAAGGCAGCTATTAGACTTTTAAAAAGCTAATAAACTGCCTTTTTTAATGTTCGGGTGTTCTCATCGGTGGGCGAGGTGTCGATTGAACGCAGCTAATCATCTAATTTCTGAAAACAAATCACCAGATTTTTTTGCAGCTTTTCATTCTGAAGCAGCTTGACAAAATGGATATATATACATACATTTGAAGATTATTTGACTATCCCAAATTTTCTCCTTTCTACTTTTTAACTAACACCGGTTTGAATTTTGCCGGAGCTGGCCTCGCAACAGCCAATCACATTGCGCCCTTTCATTTGCTGATTTATTTCAGAAGATTTCATTCTTTATCATTCTTTTCAAGTCAGGCTTAATTCCATCAATCGCATTTGCGATCCCTTTGGAAGGCAGGTTCGAAAAACATATTTTATCTGTGAAGGAGAAAAGGACACCGTTTATTGTTTTTAGTTAACATTCAACACTTTCATCATATCACATGGATTAAACAGTTGTTTCAAAAAGGAGAATTTGAACCATGAAACTCAGACCATTACAGGATCGAATTTTAGTTCAACGGGTTAAAGAAGAGGAAAAAACAAAGGGTGGGATCATCATCCCGGATACGGCCAAGGAAAAACCAGTTGAAGGCAGAGTGATTGCTGCCGGAATTGGTAAACTCAGCGAAAAGGGAAATAGAATAGCGCTTGAAGTCAAGAAAGGCGATCGGATTCTATTTGGCAAATATTCGGGTAATGAGGTAAAAGTAGAGGGTGAAGAATACCTTATCATGCGCGAGGATGACGTGCTTGGCGTCATCGAATAAAAACTAAAATGGAGGTTAAGACAAGATGTCTAAAATAATAAAATATGACATGAAAGCCCGTGAAGCGTTGCTGAACGGGGTAAGAACCCTTGCTGATGCGGTTGTTGTTACCTTGGGTCCCAGAGGAAGAAATGTCGTCCTCGACAAATCTTGGGGATCGCCGAAGGTCACCAAAGACGGCATCACAGTGGCCAAAGAAATCGAATTGGAAGACAAATTCGAAAACATGGGCGCCCAGATGGTAAAGGAGGTCGCCAGCAAAACAAGTGACATGGCAGGTGATGGTACAACCACTGCTACGCTTTTGACCAGATCTATTTATGAAGAGGGTCAGAAGCTGGTGGCGGCCGGCCATAATCCCATGGCCATTAAACGGGGGATTGATGCCGCGGTTGGAGTCGTTGTGAAAGAACTTCAAAATTTGAGCAAACCCACCCAAAACCAGCGCGAAATTGCCCAGGTCGCCACCATTTCGGCGAACAATGATGAAACCATCGGCAAAATCATTGCAGAGGCCATGAACAAAGTTGGTAAAGAAGGGGTCATCACCGTTGAAGAAGCCAAAAGCATGGAAACAACACTTGAAGTTGTTGAAGGTATGCAGTTTGATAGAGGATACCTATCGCCATATTTTGTAACCAATGCCGAAAAAATGGTCGCCTCTTTGGAAGATGCTTACATTCTGATCAATGAGAAAAAGATCAGCAAAATGAAAGATCTTTTGCCCATCCTTGAACAAGTCGCCAAAATGGGCAAACCTTTATTGATCATTGCCGAAAATCTGGAAGGTGAAGCATTGGCCACCTTGGTGGTCAATAAATTGAGAGGCACCCTACAGGTCGCCGCGGTCAAGGCGCCGGGTTTCGGGGACAGACGAAAAGCCATGCTGGAAGACATTGCCGCTTTAGCCGGCGGTCAGGTGGTCTCCGAGGATTTAGGTATCAAATTGGAAAATGTAACGGTTTCAGACCTCGGCAAGGCCAAACGGATCAACATCGATAAAGACAACACCACCATCGTCGACGGCGCCGGTTCGCGCTCGGCCATCGAGGGCCGGGTGAAGCAGATTCGAGCCCAAATCGAAGAAACCACCTCCGACTACGATCGTGAAAAACTTCAGGAACGGTTGGCTAAACTGATCGGCGGGGTGGCGGTGATCAACGTGGGCGCAGCCACAGAGACAGAAATGAAGGAGAAAAAAGCCCGGGTCGAAAATGCCCTCAACGCTACCCGCGCGGCTGTAGAGGAAGGGATCGTGCCGGGCGGAGGTGTGGCGCTGGTTCGCTGTTTGGGCGCGCTGGAGAAAATGAAAATCAAAGCCGATCAAAAGCTGGGGGTGAAAGTCGTCATGCGCGCCATGGAGGAACCACTTCGTCAGATTGCCAACAATGCCGGTTCTGAAGGTTCTGTCGTCATCGATAAAGTCAAAAACGGCGAGGGAGCTTTTGGTTACAATGCAGAAACGGACACCTATGAAGATCTGATGAAAGCCGGTATAATGGATCCGACCAAAGTGGTCCGGTTCGCATTGCAAAATGCAGCAAGTGTGGCTTCATTAATGCTGACCACCCAGGCCATGGTTGCAGAAAAACCCGAAGAAAAAAAGGGGGTGCATCCGGGAGCTCAAGGAATGGGTGGAATGATGTAAACCTCCGTCATTCCATGGCGTTCATGGTGGACATCCGTATCGATAATCTGAAGACTGCGGCTATCAGTGTTGACTCAGAATTATCAATTAAAAAGCGTGGCTTGCAGTTAAAAGTCCACGCTTTCTTATTTGTATGGTTATACAAGATATTGGGGTGATTGTATCTGGTGTGAAACCTTTGATACCTCCAACGTATGTAGCATTTTGCTGAATCTGCGATATCTGCAATGAAAAAAAGCTATCAGTGGCCTGATTTTTTTGTGATACCATAATACGATATCACAAAACGGTAGTTGGGGTGATTTCTGCTGATATGTTTGAAAGTGTCAATAAGAAAACAGTTGTCCATCCCTTGTTCAAGGTAGGTTTATCGTTATTAAAAAGACTCCCTGAAGCGGCGCGACTTAATAGCGACGGATGATCATTTTGACATTATCTTTTGAATACTACCAAAGTCCCGTATCCAGGGTCTCAGCTGGGCAAAACGAGCGGCGGCCTTTTCCGCATCTGCGCGGTTAGCAAAGCTGCCGTAGATGACGACATAGAAATTCCGTCCTTTTTGTTTTTTTCGATAATAGGCAAAGCTGCCGGCTTGGGATTGCTGCTTTATAAACTCTTTTACCGCCTGTTCGCCGCTCATCGCCGCCAGCTGTAAAGTAAAATGTTTGGGATTGCGGTCTCTGATCCACCCGACATTTTCAATACGCTGTGATTGCTTGGGTGTGGCTACTTGTTTTGAACTGGATTGCTTCCGGCCCTGGTTTGTTTGAACCGCAGCCGTCATTGAACCGGAGGCTTGAACGCCCAAACATTGCGCCACGGCTAATTCTTGGCCCTGGTCGACTTGCTGATATTTTTCCCAAAAGGCGGTGTCGATTTTTTTGTGTGCGGCCGGGACGTCGTTTTTGCGGTAACGGCTCACCTGAGACGGCCCGCCATTGTAAGCAGAATAAGTGGCGCGGGCCAGATTAGATAGACCGCCTCCATGTTTATGCTCTTGCTGTTTCAATGCGTAATCGACCATGAATTTGAACAGGATTTCGCTTCCTGCACGAGCGTTATAGGTGATGTCCCATCTCAACTTGGAGGGAGAGTAAAAGCCGCGCCATACCTTTTCATTGATCTGTAATAATCCGATATCACCTGACGCGGAAATAAGGGGAACAACTTTGCGGTTTTGTACGATGTATTGACGCCAGCAGCTTTCCTGCCATGCGGCGGTAAGCATCAGTTTGCGATAAATACGGGCGTACTTTTGAGCTATTGGTGACGAACGAATTCGAGCATCCGCCTCTTTTAACAATAATTTTCGAATCTCGAGCAGATAAGACTTCAGCTCGGCAGCCGTGGGTACCCAGCGATTCACACGATCCCCGGGATTTGCGGCATAGACCGGCCGGATCAGTTGAAAGTTAAAACCCTGTGGTTTTTTTTGTTGGATGATTTCACCAGACGTTTCGAAATCAAACAGTTGTTGTAGCACCGGATCGGTTTCATCCGAATATTTCAGCGGATCGATGGATGGGTCGTCATTTAGAAGACGTGCCAAACGTCTCAGACCGTCAGTGGATATATCCAGCCCCGCCGCAGGCCCCAAACGATCCAGTGCATTGAGTGCGTCAACCGCTGTTATGAACGACAAAAAAGGCAGCAGATTCTGTTCCGTTGAATGAACACTGATCTTCCGCATTACCGGCATCAGCCGCTCCCAGCTTCGGATAAACAATTGTTTGACCGGGTCGGTTTCACTTTGCTGGGGTTCAGCGAGAATCGACTTAATCTGGTAGCGTGCATCCAGAAGTATCTCCAGCAGGGTGGCACGGAGTTCTTCCGAGCGAGTGGCAGTGGCGGCCTCCTTGATGACAAACGTCAAAAAAGCATCCCAGCTTCGGCACCGTTGCTCCAGCTGCTGCATTTCATGTTCCCTAAGGGTGGGTTCCGGCCCGGCTTTGGCAACGGTTTCGACATTAATTCGCAGCTCGACATCCAGTCCGTTGGGGCGGATCAAAAGATGACCGATGCGCAGGCTGTCGATCATTTCTGTTAGGCGATCTAACGGATAATGGGGCAAAAAGTAAGGTAACAGGGTCTTGAGCTGATCGGTTTCAGGTTTCAGATCCAACCTGTAACGGCTTAACAAAAGATGTAATTTTTCTTTCACCGCCTGCAGTACGACATTATCCGTAAGCAGCCTGCCCTCTTGATCGTAAAGCCGGGCGGCCTGTACCCTAAACTCTGCGGACAACGGCTGATCGCTTATTAAAGCAGGTTTACCGGTAACAGCCGTGCGTCCGGTCCAGCGGGTAATGACCTTACAGGCACTACTTGTGGGGACGCCGATTGTTGCGAGAGTCTTCGCATCCACTCGCAGCAACTCCTCTTCCATTGACAGACGGGGTTCCGAAAAGGTAATACTTGTGCAACCGTCGTCATCCAATAGATATTGTGCAGTGTTTTTCGGTCCTTTAAACTCATTCCGTATTATAAGAAGCTGCAATTGCTGGTAGTCAAGAAATACAGGGATGGTAATCGTTTCAGCCCGCACTGCAGTTGGTTTGACGATCAGTGCCATAATCATAATAGCATACAGGATACTTGGAAGGCGAGTAAGCATCGGCGTTCCTTATTCCAAACCACGGCACCTATCGAGCTTGGTGTCATAATTTTAATGATCCTAAATTGACTGAGATATGTTACGTCTATCGTAGCTGAGGGGGTTCTTATCTAGGGAAGATAAAAATTCCAGACACGAAAAAACGGGACAAAATTAGCGCAAAAGCCTTGATATTAACTATACCAGGTGAACCTGACGGACAGAGATGATATTCGGCAGTGCTTCTATCTCCTGGATAACATGTTCGTCCGCCGGGGTGTCGATGTTTACCAGGCATATGGCTTGGTCTTCCCGTCTTCCGAGCTGAAACCGGGCGATGTTAATATTATGACGGCCAAGGGTTGTGCCCACATTTCCGATAACGCCCGGTTTATCAAAATTCTGAATGACGATCATCCATCCTTCAGGGATTGCATCCAGATAAATCTCTCCGATTTTTACAAGCCTTGGATATTTTCTTTCATAGACCGTTCCCCAGATTTCGTCGATACCTTCTTTATGATCTTCAAGTCTTACGCGGATCAAACTGGCAAAATCGTACTTTGTCGGGCTGATGGTCTCATGGACATGAATCCCTTTTTCTTGTGCAAGGGCCGGTGCGTTGACATAATTCACCGGTGTGTCGGTGAAAGAACCGAGAAGCCCTTTCAAAACGGCATGTGTCAGCGGCCTTGTGTCGAGTTCCGATACATTACCGCTGTAGCTGACGGTGATGTCGTGGATTTTTCTGACCAGCTGCCCCATGAGCGATCCCATTTTTTCAGCAAGATCCAGATAGGGACGAAGCTGATTCATAACCTCCATGGGGAGTGACGGAAAATTGACCGCATTGGTTATAATGCCGTCCAAAAGGTAGGCGGCCATTTGTTTTGCGATCATATCCGCAACTTTTACCTGGGCTTCGCCGGTACTGGCACCCAAATGAGGGGTAAAGATGACATTTGGGTGCTGGAGTATGGGAAGATTCGGGTCCGGCGGCTCTTGTGGAAGAACATCGAGTGCCGCACCCGCGACATGCCCGCTTAAGATGGCCTGGTAAAGATCATCGATGTTAATGATTTCCCCCCGTGAGCAGTTTATTATTCTAACGCCCTGTTTCATCTTAGCGATGGTCGTTTCATTGATCATGCCCACCGTTTCCTGGAGGCGCGGCACATGGAGGGTAATAAAATCTGAACGCGTAAAAAGTTCATCCAGAGAAACAAGTTCAACCTCAAGACTCTTGGACGCTTCACTGCTGACATAGGGATCGGCTGCAATTACGACCATTTTAAGGCCTTTTGCACGATCTGCCACCACCCGGCCGATATGACCGAGGCCGATGATACCGAGGGTTTTTCCGGTTATTTCAACACCTGAAAGTCTCTTTTTGTCCCACTTCCCCTCGCGAAGGGATGCCGTTCCCTGGGGAATGTTCCTGGCAAGGGCCAGCATGAGGGATATCGTGTGCTCTGCAGTGGTAATCGTATTCCCACCGGGCGCGTTCATAACAACGATACCCTGTTTTGTGGCGGCCTGTATATCGATATTGTCGACGCCGATGCCTGCACGACCGACAACCTTTAGTTTTTTGGCGCGTTTTAAGACCTCTTCGGTAACGTTTGTCCCGCTCCGGACGGCAAGGCCATGGAATTCACCGATAATTTCAGCTAAGGCTTTGGGATCGGATGTCGCCGCGTCATTATCGACGACAACTTCTATTTCTCCGGTGGCTTCAAATATTTCCTTTGCAGCAGGGGCCATGTTGTCCCTGACCATTACTCTAAACATAACCCACTCCTATTTGATTTTTTTCCAGAAAGGAGACAACTCCCGAAGCCGTTCAATGATTGGCGGAAGCTTTTCAATGATAAAATCGATTTCTTCTTCAGTGTTGTATTTGCTCAGGCTAAAACGGACCGAACCGTGGGCTGCGGTAAAGGGCACGCCCATGGCGCGCAAGACATGCGAAGGTTCCAGAGAACCGGATGTGCAGGCCGATCCGGATGATGCACAGATTCCAAATTCGTCCATCATTAAAAGGATGGACTCACCTTCAACATATTCAAAGGCGATACTGGTGGTATTGGGCAGGCGATGGTTCCTGTCACCGTTAATTATGGTATTCGGAACGCGCTTTAAGATTTCGTTTTCAAGTTTATCTCTGAGCTGTTTAACCTGGTTGTTATTATTCGACAGATGGGCGGCGGCGAGTTCAGCCGCTTTTCCCAACCCGATAAGGGAGGCGACATTTTCGGTCCCGCCTCTCCGTCCTTTTTCCTGATGGCCGCCAATCATAAAAGGTGTATACTTGGTTCCCCTGCGAACATAAAGGGCGCCAACGCCTTTTGGCCCGTGAAGCTTGTGCCCTGAGATGGAAAGCATGTCGACGTCCATGGTTTTGAGATCTATTGGAATTTTGCCCACAGCCTGTACAGCATCCGTGTGGAATACAATTCCTTTCTCCCTGACAACCTTTGAAATTTTTTCGATGGGAAAGATGACCCCGGATTCATTGTTTGCCCACATGATGCTGACCAGAGCGGTATCATCGCTAAGGTTCTTATACAGATAATCCAAGTCAAGACGCCCTTTGCGGTCGACGGGTACAAATGTTACCCGATAGCCGTTCTTGGACAGATATTCATAATGATTTTTGACTGCAGGATGCTCCACCCTGGAGGTTAAGATATGCTTTTTGCCGGGATTCGACAAAATTGCGGCCCGTATCGCAGTGCTGTCACTTTCCGTTCCGCAACTGGTAAATATGATCTCTTCCGGAGAAGCGCCCAGAAGTGAAGCAATTCGTTCCCGTGCTTCAGTTATCTTGTGTTCCACCTTTCCGCCGAACGTATGCATACTCGACGGATTGCCGTAGAATTCATTAAAATATGGGAGCATTTCTTCCAGGACTTCCAGGGAAACCTGCGTCGTGGCATTGTTGTCTACATAAATTACATTCACGATTGCACCTCCTCCACCAGAAGTTCAGGCGTAACAAATTCCCTGAGCTTTGATTCAACATAATGCTTGAGGGTAATTTGGGATGCGCTGCAGGTGGCACAGGTTCCCTGAAGTTTCACAAGAACATTGTTTCCATCCACGTCCACAAGTTCAATATCGCCGCCGTCTTTTTTCAGGGCCGGTTTGATTTCACGCGCCAGAGTTTCTTCAATCAGTTTGATTTTTTGGATATTGGTTAAGCGTATGACCTTTTTCTTCGCCGGTCGTTCCTTGCCGAGGGACGTGTCGATAATTTCCTGAATTTTCTCATGACAGCTTTCGCATCCACCGCCGGCCTTGACATAATGAGTGACATCTTCAATAGTTTTCAGACTATTTTCTCTAACAGCACGTTCAATTTCAAGGTCGGTGATACCGAAGCATTCACAAACAATTTCACCTTCTACCTTTTTTTCAGCTTCTCCACGATAATTTGCAACGGCTTTTTCAAGGGCGTCACGTCCCATTACCGAGCAGTGCATTTTTTCTTTTGGAAGGCCGCCGAGAAAATCTGCAATATTTTCATTGGTAATTTTTTCCGCTTCCGCCAGAGAAAGGCCCTTGATCATTTCTGTCAGGGCTGATGAGGATGCAATGGCGCTTGCACATCCAAATGTTTGGAACTTTGCGTCCTTAATCCGTTCATTTTCATCCAATTTTAAATAGAGGGTCAGGGCATCTCCGCATGCCAGAGACCCGACTTCTCCGATTCCGTCGGCATCCTCAATCACACCGACGTTACGGGGATTGAGGAAGTGATCTTTTACCGTATTTGTATATTCCCACATGATATCCTCCCGCATCTTATTTTGTATTTCTGATGAATGACCAAATGTTAATCATTTTATAAGAAAAGAAAAGCTTTTCATTAAAAATTGTGCCCGAGTCCAACCCGGATCACCCGAAGGCTTATGGGGCTATTTTTCCCAGTTTGTTTGCGATCGATTAGGGTACAATGTTTGCCGTCATGGTTTCTGGTTTTTTCCGGAAGTGCCCTGAAGGGCATTCAAAGCGAAGTAAACATAGTGAAGGCCGGAGGTAATGGTGAGACCGGCTGTAATCCAGAACATCGACGATTTGAAAATATAAACTC
>DATKWE010000239.1:0-2311 GCA_035529735.1 Desulfobacterales bacterium
GATGCGTTTCAGGCCCTTGAGATTATGAAAAAATAGAACATTCGCCATGATATATTGTTTTGGCCGGCAAATCCGGGAGAGGAGAAATCATGGGAGAAAAGGGAGAGAAGAAGGCGTATACACAGGCACACAGCACGGGAAAATATGAAAAAGCAAGCGGCCTGAGCGGAAAATATGACAACGTTCGAAGGTTTTGGGAAGATCAAAACACGGCTATTTTTCTGCGCCCTGCACTGAATAATTTGGTGGAACAAAAGAAAATAAACCTTGAAAGAATACGTATTCTTGACCTGGGTTGCGGAAGCGCCGACGGATACGACCTTTTAATGAATGTAACAACCAAAGATCCCGGTCTTTTCGAATTCATCACTGCTGCCATTACACCGGACATGCTTCAAGAATATGTTGGGATCGACATTAACCCCGATCTTCTTCAACAGGCCGAAGAATACATCGGCCAGCTTCCAAAAACACGGTTTATACAAGCAGACCTTTCAAACGGCCTGACAGAAAAGATAACCGAAAATCCCCCTTTTGATATATATTTTACCTCCTACGGCACCTTCTCACACTTTCATGATCATCAGTCCGTGAAAATTATTGCCGATATTGCCAGGCATGCACCCAAGCGGGCGATTTTTATGGGGGACTGGCTGGGTCGTTATACTTGTGAATGGCAGGATCTGTGGCATCATCCCGCGGACGAAGAATATTTCATGGATTATCGAATTTCCTATATTTATCCTGAGGAAGAACGGGATCAAATGGAGATTTCATCCTTTCCGTTACGACTGATAACAAAAGATGAAATTATGAAAATTATTGACCAGGCGTCGAAGGAATCAGGGGTTACGATTGAGCCGATCAAGTTTTTTGATCGTTCCATATTCATAGGTCGCCACATGGATACCAGAGACTACAACGCCAATTGTCCTAAATTGAGGTTGCCGGTGAATTCACTCTTTGAGGGATATGTTCGTACAGATCTTGAAAGCCTTTTGGTCGACTATGTTCCCCGACCAGGATTTGATCATCTGAACAACTTTTTCGAAATGTTTTTCATGTGCTGCAACACCTTGGTAAACTATACTATTTCACTGCTCAGCAATTATGATACAGAAGATGAAAAACTAAATGATGTTCCGAAAATTATGCCCTATTATCCGGACTCTCTTAAAGAAGCCATGGAAGCCATGCGCAGAGTCATTGAAGGGGTAGGATGGGTACCCTGGGGCGATGTTCGGGCCAATGTCATAGAGCCGCACCTTGGCTTCTCTCTTCGCAAGCTCGAAACGGATCTTCAGCCCGGCACAGGATTTGGACACGGAATAGTGGGAATCTTCGAAATACGAAAATAAAACAGAAGCCAGAAAGCACAGTACCCGTTACCCAGAGGCGAAACTTCGATCTCGTGAAGAATGCCACTATCATCGACTCTTTTTGGATTCCTATGAAAATCCGGAAGCCGTGTTTTCAAATGTGGCCCGTTGGGCAGATCGTCCGGCAGGGATCACAAACTGCTAATACCTGCAAAGTAATAGGTTGATGATAAATTCAGGGTATAAAACTTGAAACAGAATTAAAATGATAGAGTTCACAGAACAATATTAGGAGATTGTATGAGTGGTTTGATTGTTGCTTTCGGCCGTCCGGATTCTTTGAAGATCGAGGAAATGTTTGACAAAATACGTTACCGCGGACCTTATCTTTCGGGAATTACCATAAACAATAGAGCAATCATGGCCCAAAACTATCTGAGAGCCGACGCCCTTCAAGCGCATCCGGAAAACGATCCAGTACCTGTCACCGATTCAGGGGATGAAAAAAGCTATATTTGTTATGACGGTCAAATGGGCAACATCAACGATCTGGGGAACACCCACGGGATCTCCAACGGTCCTTTCAAAGAAGAGCGGCTGATTTTGCACCTTTTCCAAGAGTATGGCCCTAATATGCTCTCGTATTTGGATGACGCCATTTTCGCTTTTGTGATTTCTGACGGTGAAAACCTGTTTGCAGCCCGAGATTTTTTGGGCATCAAAACACTCTTTTACGGATACAAAGACGGCACCCTTTATTTGACAAGCGAACTTAAAAGCCTGGTAACCGTTACCGATAATGTCTATGAATTTCCCCCCGGGCACTACATGGACAGCAGTGGAAACCTTACCCGTTATGCCGAGCTTCCCAAGGTCCCGCCGGATGAGTTGCACACAGATCTCGATCAAATGATGGAAGATATCCGCAATATTATCCGAAGAAGCTTGCGGTCACGGGTGGACTTTTCCGTGCCGACGGCCGGTTTGCTCAG
>DATKWE010000240.1:0-18372 GCA_035529735.1 Desulfobacterales bacterium
CATTGCTTCGGTGGTGAGCATCAAAGAAGCAACGCTTGCTGCGTTTTGAAGGGCATAACGGACCACTTTGGTCGGGTCGATAACACCGGCTTCAATCAAATCTTCATATTTGTTGGTCTCGGCATTGTAACCAAAAGCGCCTTCGCCATTTTTAACTTTATCGATCACAACAGAACCTTCAGCGCCAGCGTTATTGGCAATCTGTCGCAGGGGTTCTTCTATTGCACGCATTACAACTTTTACACCCAACTTCTGGTCGGCTTTGATTTTAATTTTTTCCAAAGCATCCAGGCAGCGGACAAGGGCAACACCGCCGCCGGGCACGATACCTTCTTCAACCGCAGCCCGGGTAGCATTTAATGCGTCTTCGACACGGGCCTTTTTCTCCTTCATCTCTGTTTCAGTGGCAGCGCCCACATTAATCACAGCCACACCACCGATCAGTTTGGCCAGTCGTTCCTGGAGTTTTTCACGGTCGTAATCCGATGTGGTATCATCAATTAGCGTGCGGATCTGCTTTACACGGCCCTCCAGTGCGGCACGTGAACCAGCACCGTCAACAATCGTGGTGTTGTCTTTGTCGATATTGATGCGTTTGGCTTTACCCAGATCTGAAAGGGTAAGGTTCTCAAGCTTGATTCCCAGATCTTCTGATACCACCTGGCCGCCGGTTAGAATCGCTATATCCTCCAGCATGGCCTTTCGTCTGTCGCCAAAACCGGGCGCCTTGACGGCAGCGACCTGGAGCGTCCCTCTCAGTTTGTTCACCACAAGTGTGGCAAGTGCCTCGCCTTCCACGTCTTCCGCAAGGATCATAAGGGGCTTGCCCATCTTGGCAACCTGCTCAAGAATCGGAAGCAGATCTTTCATGTTGCTAATCTTTTTCTCGTGAATGAGAATATACGGATCTTCTAATGAAACAATCATTTTATCCGCATCCGTCACAAAGTATGGCGAAAGGTAGCCGCGATCAAACTGCATACCTTCCACGACCTCAAGTGAAGTCTCCATGGCTTTTGCTTCTTCAACGGTAATTACGCCTTCTTTACCCACTTTGTTCATGGCTTCGGCAATGATGTTTCCAATGGTTTCGTCGTTGTTTGCCGAGATGGTACCGACCTGGGCGATTTCACGCTGATCTTTGGTCGGTTTACTGATGTTGTGCAGTTCTTTGACAACAACCTCAACAGCCTTTTCAATACCGCGTTTGATGGCCATGGGATTGTTCCCGGCTGCAACAAGTTTCTGGCCTTCTTCATATATCGCCCTTGCAAGCACTGTCGCTGTGGTTGTCCCGTCTCCGGCCATATCACTGGTTTTGCTGGCAACTTCTTTAACCATCTGGGCGCCCATATTTTCAAATTTGTCTTCGAGTTCGATTTCCTTGGCTACGGTTACGCCGTCTTTGGTAACCGTGGGAGACCCCCATGATTTTTCAAGAATAACGTTCCTGCCTTTGGGACCAAGAGTTACAACTACCGCATCAGCAAGTTTTCTAATACCGTTAAGCAGGGCTTCACGGGCTTTCATGTCGTATATTATCTGTTTAGCCATATCGGTCTATCCTCCGTTTTTTTTTAAATTATTCGATTACGCAGAGCACTTCTTGTTCGCTCATGATCAGATATTCTTCGCCTTCAACCTTTATCTCTTGTCCACCATATTTCCCGAACAGAATCCGGTCACCTACTTTGACTTCAAGAGGGACACGTTTTCCGTCGTTATTCAGCGCACCCTTTCCAACTGCAACAATTTTTCCTTCCGCCGGTTTTTCCTTGGCAGAATCCGGGATAATGATTCCTCCCTTGGTCGTTGTCTCTTCCTCAACACGCTTTACCAAAATTCGATCATTTAACGGTCTGAGTTTCATTTTTCAAATTCTCCTTTTTCCTGTTTTTTTCTTAACCTGTTTTTTTTAAAAATTTTTTAATATAATCTCTCCCAATGAAATTTTAACAGAAATTATATTAAAGTGCTTACTCGGCGGGTTTGCTTGACTTTTCGGTTTTTTTGCTTGAATTATCTGAGATTTTTTTTGCTTCGGGCTTCACCTTATGTGAAGGTTTAGCAGAGCTTTGGGATTTGTTTGCATAATCTGTTATATACCACCCTGTTCCTTTAAGGTGAAAACTGCTGTGAGAAATAAGCTTGTGGAGTTTTCCCGAACAGTGTTTACATCGGTCCAGCGGTTTATCAGAAAACTTCTGTAGAACCTCATCTATTCTGCCGCATTTGGGACATTCATATTCATAGATGGGCATATTTTAAAACCTCCTGATGAAAGACTAAATATTTGTTATTTCTCAAAAAGCAGAATTTTCTTTTTTTTGCAAATTCATAAAACTTAACTAATATATGCAATGTTTCGGTATTGTCAAGGCACGTCCGGCATTTTTTTGCGTTATAATTTTCTCAAATCATCAATGGGCATGCGCCATTTTTCGTAAAATATCAGCACATTCTCCATACCGGGGACATTAACCTCCAAGAGTATCCCATGGGTTATTTCATGGACATGAGCCTCTTCGGCCATCATTTCTTCAGGTGAGGCCTCAAAATATTGTTGGAATTTAGTGAACCTAAGGATATGAATCAATTCGTGGGTTACGATGTAGAGGACAAACGGGAAAAGTTTGAGATCAGGCCATTCTTTCAGTGCCGAAAGAATGGCGTGATCCTGAATACATATTTTATAAAAATCATACGCTGAAGAACCCAGAAACGAATCTTTCCGCTTACCTTTATAACGAATGATCTGGGCAAAAGGGCCGTGAACGATCTCTTCGGGACAAAGATCGACCATCGTTTTGATATCGTATGCGCAAGCGGCGGACCATTGACTGGCAGACATTTTATAGAAGTTACTTACAAGCTCTTCTGCCATTGCCACACAATTGTTTACGATTTTGATCTGCTCGGCATTGATTTTTTTCAAATTCCCCATGAGGTCCGCTATTAATTAAAAAAAATGTGGACATCGCGTAATTTATGATGTATTTATTATTTTTTATTCTACAAAGAAAATAAAGATTGGAGGTGATCTGTTGGGTAGTGTTGTAAAAAAACGAAGAAAAAAAATGAGAAAACATAAACATAGAAAGCTCTTGGCGCGAACACGGCATCAAAGAAGAAAGGGCAAATAAATTCTTTGCCCACAGGCCTTTTATGGATATGAAAAAAAGCACCCGTTGATAGACTCAGATGTTCTCAACGATTCCGGTGCTTTTTTCTTTTGATGTTATTGTTTTCCGGAATAACCTTTCAAATATTTGAAGAACTCCGAGTCCGTTGAAAGCAAAAGCGAACTGTCTTTACCGAGGGCATCGTCGTATATTTCAAGTGTCTTGACAAATGAATAGAAATCCGGGTCGATACCATAAGCTTCGGCATATAACCGTGTTGACTCGCCGTCGGCCTTGCCCTTTAATATCTGCGCCTCTCTGTAAGCGTCGGAAGTGATTCTCTTCAAATCTCTTTCCTTTTCACCCAGAATCTTCTTGGCTTCACCTTGACCCTCTGATCTGAATTTTTCGGCAATCTGCTTCCGCTCTGCAATCATACGGCCGTATACGGAATCTCTAACCTGTTCCACATAATTAATCCGCTTTAGTTTAACATCCACCAGTTCAATGCCGAACTTGGCCAATTTTGGCTGGGCCTGTTCCAGTATCTTCTTGGTAATGTTTTCCCTGCCGATTTCAATCTTAAAGGACGGCCTTTCTTTTATATCTTCAAGCCCGATCTCATATGTATCCACCTCCCGGTTGGTCTTGCGAACCGTCTCGACAAGTCTGTTTTCAGTAATAAGATTTCGTACGGCTGGATCGATGATATCGTCCAGTCTTCCCTGGGCGCTTGTGGTGTTGTTGACCGTCTGAAAAAATTTAATCGGGTCAACGATTCGCCATCTGGCAAAAGTGTCCACCCAGATATACGTTTTATCCAGTGTTGGAATCTGGCCGGGATCACCATCCCATTCCAGAAGATTTTTAGGGAAATAAGTGGCATTCTGAATAAAGGGAATTTTAAAGTAGAGGCCGGATTCCGTCTTAGGCTTTCCAACCACCTTTCCGAATTGAGTGACCACCACCTGCTCTGTTTCATCCACCACATATGCGGCGGTAAAAACAAAAAGAACTGCAAGAACCGCAATACCGAGAAAGACAAATTTAGATTTCATTATTTTTCACCCTTTTGTTTCCCAAGATTAAGTAAGGGGAGGAAATTTTTCTGATCCGCATCAATGATATACTTATCTCCAAGTTTAGGGAGAAGACCTTTCAGAGTTTCAAGATAGAGTCGTCTTCGGGTCACATCCTTGGCTTTTGCATACTCTGCGTAAAGCGCCCTAAATCTGGAAGCATCACCCTTGGCCCGGTTGATCCTGTCCAGTGCATACCCTTCGGCGGCCTTAATGGTTCTTTCAGCTTCACCCCTGGCTGTTGGAATGGCTTTGTTATAATCTTCTTTGGCCTGATAGATCATTTTTTCTTTTTCCTGAATTGCCTGATTCACTTCGTTGAATGACGGTTGAACCGAATCGGGAACATTGGTCTTCTTCATTTCGATGGTCACAATATTGATTCCGGAATCAGCGTTATCCATCTCCGCCTGCAAAACGTTTCTTGCCTCGACGGCAATCTCTTCCCGCTTACTGATCACCTCATTGATGCTTCTATCGCCCACGACCAGCCGCATGGCCGCCTCGGACATATCAATGAGCAACCTTCGAATGTCATGAACCTTAAACAGATAATTGTAAGGGTCTTTTATCCGGTACTGAACAATCCACGGAACCACGGCCACATTTAAATCTCCGGTCAGCATGAGGGCAACCGCCGTATTCTCACCGCCGGAATAGGAGCTTGTCCGCGAATCTTCCCGGGTAGAACGGAAACCGAATTCTTCCTTATAGACCCGTCTGACCTTTACTTTTGTCACCTTTTCAATTCCGGACGGCAGCTTGAAATTAAGACCAGGTTGACTGGTTCGGACATATTTCCCGAATCGCTGGACAACGCCGACCTCATCCACAGCAACCGTGTAGAATGTCGAAGAGCCAAAAAATAAAAGGAGGAAAATAAGAATTAAAAGGGGACCGCCCGGCAGTTTTAACCTTTTAAATTTTTCGACCAGCTCATCCATTTTTGGAGGAACCATGCCTCCTTCTTTATGTTCTTGCCTCTTCTTTAGTTTTTCCCAATCCCAATTCATAGATATAATTCCTGTCTGTTTGGTTTTCAAAATACTTATTTTTTTTATCCGACTTAATAATATAAGTTACCATGGCTTTCAAGTCAAGGGAAAAGCAAAATTTTCATGCTTAACATCGCACGGTCATATTCGATAACCCCTTAATTTTTCTTGTCAAAGCAACATTGAATCAATAAACCAAAAAGGCGCATGGCGTGAGTAAAAACGACTTTTTGTGAAACCGCCTCAATTGTTTCTTGACAACCCAATGGATCACTTTGTACTTCCTTTATTATGGCAAAAAGGAAAAACACCCCGGGAGCTGGACACATCGGAGATATTATCAACCATGTTTTGAAAACCTGTCGCCATGATGGTGACGGAGATCTGGCTCAGGTTTGGAGTCTGTGGGACACCGCAGTGGGAGATGTCATCGCAAAAAATGCGAGACCGGAAGCCTTTAAGGGAAAACTTTTACTGGTCCATGTCAACAGTTCAGCGTGGATGCATCAGCTCCAATTTTTGAAAAAGGATATGATCGATAAGATCAACGCCGCATTGGGAAAAGAGCTGGTTCAAGACATAAAATTCAAGATCGGACCGGTATAAAAAATGAAATCTTTGACCGCTGATTCTTTCTTTAACGGCCGCATCCAGGTTAAGCAGTACCGGTCCGGATACCGTTTTTCCATAGATGCTGTTCTACTGGCCTCGCATGCCAGACCGGGTCCGGAAGATACGGTCCTCGATTTAGGTACAGGCTGTGGTATTATTCCCATGATACTGGCCTATCGCAATCCGGGAATTGAAGTATACGGGATTGAAGTGCAAACGGATCTTGCCGATATTGCCGCCCTCAATATCACAGAAAATGGTTTGGACGATCAAATTGCCGTTCTGTGTATGGATATGAAAGCACTGATACTCGAAATGACTTCCGGACCCGTGGATCTGGTTGTGAGTAATCCTCCTTTCAGGAAAGCGGAATCTGGAAGGATAAACCCGAATCGGCAGCGGGCTGTTGCCCGACATGAAATTAAGGCCACACTATACGATGTGGTTGAAACGGGTCGTCGTATGTTACGAACTGGAGGACGATTTGTAATGGTTTACTCGGCGGAGCGCATGGCCGACATTCTCACACAAATGCGGACTGCCGGAATAGAGCCGAAGTCTATACGCACGATACATTCAGGAATAGAAACGGCGGCAAAGCTGGTTCTGGTGGAGGGTAAAAAGGAGGGGCGCGCAGGAATCAAGATCGGCCCGCCGCTGATCATTTACCGAAAAAACGGCGCATATACAGACGAGGTTGAGAAAATGTTTATGCCTTGAAACAGTCATAACTGCACATAGGTTCAAGGTTAAATCTATTCTGCAATCTTTCATCAACGGGCTGTTGCCCAAATCACTTTTCGCTGCCTCTGAACCTTGAACGGTTACAAGAAATCTTACCGATCGAGTCTGTTTATCACCTGGCCGGTAATGACCTTGGGGAAAAAATAGGTCGCTTTTCGAGGCATAATCAGGCCTGCTTCGGCAATATCGCGCACCTGCTGAATTTTTGTCGGATTAAGGATAAAAACCATGTCATGTCTTCCGGCGGCAACTGCATCAATTGCTTCTTCAGCAACGCTCGAATAGGCGATCAGTTTCTCATTGTCGAGCCTGGCTTGATCAAAACCCAAAATCTCCATAAAAATGAGCCGGGTCAGCACCGTTACATCAATATTTCTGATCACTTCCGGCAGTTCATCACCAAACATTTGTTCCATAATACCCGGTTTAAGTGTCAACAGGTTAAGCTCCGGACAACTTTTTATGAAAACTCCGATACAATTTTTCGAAGTATTCGATTTAAGAATTGAAATAAATTGTGTCAGGCCCTCTTTGTGATGATCGTCTTTGTAAGGAATTGTTATAATGTCAAAATAATCCTTTGCTTTATCGATAAGCGATGCCCTTGTTTCAGCGGGGACTTGATTAAGCATCCGATGCGCGGGAAGAATAACAAGCCCTGAATCTTCCATGCTGCAAAGGTACATCATGACGTAATTGCTTGGATGACCTCCATTAAAATCAGGATTGCCGGCTGACAGCCAATTCCGGTAGTTCAGCGCAGTTTCGTAACGATGATGTCCGTCTGCAATAAAAATTGCTTTGTCTCTAAGGGTTTCGGAAACATGCCGATGTACGGAACTATCGGTGATTCGCCACAGCCGGTGTTTCTGCCCGATGTTATCGGAAAAAACATGATCCGGCGTTCTTTCAAGGGATATATCTTTTAATCGATCGAGAATACTGTTTTCATCATCGGAATACAAAGAAAATATCGGACTGAAATTGGCATGACATGCTTTCATCAGCTCAAGCCTTTCCGATTTTATGTTGGAAAAGGTCATTTCGTGCGGCAGCACGATGCCCTTTTCAAACGGCTCAAGGCGGATCAGGGCGATCAAACCGTAACGTGTCACCCGCTTATTTTCAAAGAAAAATTCCATCGATGTCAGATAAAACGCCGGTTCTTTGTCCGTCTCGATGATACCTTCCGAAAGCCAATTGTTAAAGCAGTCTGCCGATCTTGTATAGCGATTGTTTGTGCGTGTATCGTTTTCGAATGTTTTGCCCAGGGTCAGCTTGATGATGTTCTGTGGGTGACTTTCATGAAACTGATTCTGTTCCTGCTCTGAGATAACATCAAAGGGAGGGGCAACAACATCTGCCAACTTATTTATCTTATTGGTATTATATAGGATTCCCCTGAAAGGGATGATCTCAGCCATGTTTAAAAATTCCTTTTTTATAGGTCAGTTATGGGTAAATTTTTCAATGAGACGAACTGATACTATAAAGAAACACCTTGTTCAAGTGATAAAATTGACGGATCGATAAAAGGGACATTTTCAACTTTTTTTACGATCGTGTCTGCAGTTGGATATAACACTGTAATTTTTATTTTTTACCATGACCCCGATTTAACCGGCGCCTAAAAAGCCTGTTGTTATTTCGTCCCATATAAAATAAGATTATTGACAGGGAATATCAAAAAAGTATATTGAACCAACCGGTATTTCAAGGCTTGAGAATGATGGAGAGGTGGCCGAGCGGCTTAAGGCCCCGCTCTCGAAAAGCGGTATCCTGTCAAAAACGGGATCGTGGGTTCAAATCCCACCCTCTCCGCCAAAAAATAGCATCTAAAAGCCTGATACTTGCCCCCAATATTTTCGGAGAGATGTCCGAGCTGGCCGAAGGAGCACGACTGGAAATCGTGTGTGCTGTCAAAAGCGGCACCGAGGGTTCGAATCCCTCTCTCTCCGCCATTTAAATATCAGATTCAGCATCAAGGTTCGCATCGAGACCTTTGAAAAATGTTCAATTTTGCTCAAGACCAAGGAAGGTAAAAATTTTAACCACCTGAATACATTTGTATTTTGAGGATTAAAATTTGAGCCTGACGCAGGAATTGGGCGAAAGGGGGCGTTTTTCAAAAATCTCGTATCCAGGTTAGGAAAAACGCTTCATGTCCTATCTCGTACTTGCACGTAAATATCGCCCTCAAACCTTTGATGAGGTTGTCAAGCAGGACCACATTACACGGACGTTGAAAAACGCTATTTCAGCCGGCCGTGTGGCCCATGCAATCCTGTTTTCAGGGCCGAGGGGGACCGGAAAAACAACGGTTGGCCGTATATTGGCCAAGGCCATGAATTGTAAAGACGGTCCTGTGCCCGTTCCATGTAACCAATGCAGTTCCTGCAAGGAGATCACCGCAGGGAATGCCGCAGATGTTTTCGAGATTGACGGCGCCTCAAACAACAGCGTTGATCAGATCAGGGAACTTCGTGGAAACGTCAAGTACATGCCTGCCCACAGCCTCTACAAAATATATATTATTGATGAAGTTCACATGCTCAGCATCGCCGCCTTTAATGCGCTTTTAAAAACTCTGGAAGAACCGCCGTCCCATGTTATGTTTATTTTTGCCACTACGGAGCCTCGAAAGATTCCCATAACCATTCTTTCCAGATGCCAGCGGCATGATTTCAGGCGTATAGATGTTGAATCGATTTCCGAACATATGGAAAAGATCTGCAAGAAAGAAGGTGTTGAGATAGATCCTAAAAGCTTAGGGTTAATTGCTCGGGATGCAAACGGAAGCATGAGAGACGGTCTGAGTCTTTTGGATCAAGTCATATCATGCACCCAAGGAACAATTTCACATGACCATGTACTCGACATATTAGGGGTCGTCGATAGAGAAATTATTTTTAAAATTTCAGGCGCTGTTTTCCGGGAAGATATTGCAGAGATTCTAGACATTCTGGACGCGGTTTACAGCGCGGGGCATGATATGAAAAAGCTGTATGCAGACCTGATTGAACATTTCAGGAATCTGCTGATCGTCAAGATGGGGGAAAAAAACCGTAAACTGGTGGATATTCCGGCCCATGAAATAGACTTAATCCTGGATCAGGTAAAGAAGGTCCCAACAATTTTTTTGAACCAGATTTTTGATCTGCTGTTTAAAGAAGAGATTACCATAGACCATTCATCGCATCCAAGGCTTGCCATAGAAACGGTTTTTATTCGGATATTTCAGACAAAACCGGCGCTACCCATTGATGTTCTTATCGCAAAGCTCGATAATCTTAGAAAAGATATTTATGAAACCAAACCCGACTTTGCTGTCCCTGAAAACAGGTCTACGTCCCAGGATGAGCGGCAAGATTCACCATCAACATTAAACAGGGCAACAGGAACGGCAGAATCCCTTGAGACTTTTGCTTCGGCACCGGAAACTCCGGTTGATCAAAATGAGGATATTAAGGGCACATGGAAAAGACTTTTATCGATCATTTCAGAAAAACATCCGTCTCTCGCAGCCAATCTGAAGAACTCCATAATAAAAAAACTGGCCGACAATCGCATTGAAATCGAAGTTAACGGAAGCCATTTTAATATAAATATGATCCTGCGGAATAAAAATGAAGCGATTATCAAAAAAGTATGCAGCGATTTTTTCGGCAAAGAGATGGATGTTGTTATTGTGCCCAAAAAAATAAAAGACCCGGAACATCAGGAAAAGAAAAGCCAGGCGGGCCGTTTGAAACAGGAGGCTTTAAGCCACCCTCTGGTTACCGATGCTTTAGAGATTTTCAACGGCAACGTTGTTGATGTCAAAATTTTATAGGAGGTATTTCAATGAAAGGCATGGGAAAGATGATGAAACAAGCCCAGCAGCTTCAATCTAAAATGATGAAATTACAAGAAGAATTGGCTAAAAAAACGATTGAAACGACTTCAGGCGGCGGAATGGTAAAGGTTGTCGCCAACGGCAGGCAACAAGTGGTATCCATTCAGATCGAAAAGGAAGTTGTTGACCCGGATGATTTGGAAATGCTTCAGGACTTGATACTGGCAGCAATAAATGACGCCTTAATAAAATCGCAGGAAATGGTCTCCGGAGAGATGAGCAAACTTACCGGAGGTATGAATATACCGGGGTTAATGTAGACACTTCAGGTTTGAAAGTAATCGCTATGAGTTATTATCCAGAATCTATTCGGGAATTGATAAAAAACCTCTCCAAGCTTCCGGGTATCGGAGAAAAAACCGCCGATCGACTTGCGATGCATATACTCCGGGCCCCGCGCAGAGACGCGGATCGTCTGGCCCACAGCATCATGGAAGTCAAAGAAAAAATAAGATTATGCGCCATGTGCTTTTCACTCAGTGACGCTGAAATTTGCAATATTTGCAGGGACAGGAATAGAAATTTCTCCATTTTATGTGTAGTGGAGCAGCCGGCCGATATGGTGGCGGTTGAAAAATCGGGGGCTTTTACGGGACTGTACCACATCCTGGAAGGCGTGCTCTCTCCAATGGACGGTGTGGGGCCGGATAACATCAGGATTAAAGAACTTATCTCAAGAATCGCTCAAGGAAAGATCCAAGAGGTCGTTCTTGCCACAAGTACAAATACCGAGGGCGAGTCCACCGCCGCTTACATTGCAGAACGTTTGGGAAATCATCCGGTTAAAGTGACGCGAATTGCATCCGGCGTCCCGATAGGCGGTGACCTGAAATATGTTGACCAAGTTACCTTAAAAACGGCCATGATGAGCCGGCATCCGATATAACGATATGAAAATCACGGACATTTTCAAATGTCAGCAATGCGGCGATTGCTGCAAAGGATTCGGGGGAACTTTTGTAACCGAAAAAGAGATTGAAAAGATTGCCGCCAGCGTCCATACAGATCCCAAGACGTTTGTTGAGAAATACTGTCAGGTTTCGGGCGGGAAGCCGCTTCTGACCCAGGGCAGGGATAGGTACTGCATATTCTGGGACGGACGGTGCTCCATTCATCCGGTTAAACCCCGGATGTGCAAAAATTGGCCGTTTCTGAAAAGCATACTGGCTGATATAAATAACTGGCACATCATGGCTTCGCTATGTCCGGGCATTCGCACGGATGTGCCTGACAGCACCATCAAAGCGTATGTCACCCAAGAACTTTCAAAAAACTCATGAGAACTTCCAGCGCTTTACATCCAAAAGTTTGTAAATATTATTCCCCTCCCTGTCAGAGAGAATCTTGCGGAGAATATTTTGTTCTTCGAGATCTTTCAGGCCTTCAAGCAACAACGCTTCGGCACCGTTCCACATGCTGGAAAGATTCTTCGTAGAGATTGCCATGTCATTGTCCGAAAGGTTGCAACATATCAGATATACTGAAACCGTCTCCACGGAAAGGTCTATATTGAAAATTTTCTGGTTCATGGCCGGAGTCTGATTTTGCGAATCCATATAATCGCCTCGATTTTGGTCATAGAGGTTAATGTAAATAAGTACATATAATCGCATCGAATAAAAAATCAACAAAAAGGATGATATGATAGGAATATTCGATTCAGGAATCGGCGGGCTTACCGTTGTCAAATCTCTAATGGAGGAACTCCCCGGTTATAACATGATCTATTTTGGCGATACCGCCCGTACGCCTTATGGGAGCAAGAGCCCTGAAACGGTGGTCAGATACGCGCTGGAAAATACCGACTTTCTCCTTAAACAAGGCGCAAAAGTCATCGTAATGGCTTGCAATACAGCTTCAAGTGTGGCGGCTGGCCGTGTTGCTGAAAATTACGATATTCCGATATTTGAGGTCGTTACGCCCGCAACGGAAAAAGCGGTTAAAATTTCCAATACGTTGATAATTGGGGTTATCGGAACACGCGCCACCGTCAAGAGCGGCATCTATGAACATAAAATCATGGCCCTAAAGCCGGATGCAAAAGTCTATTCAGTGGCCTGCCCGTTGCTGGTTCCCTTGGTGGAAGAGGGTTGGATGAAAAACCCCGAAACAGTGATGATCATAAAAAAATATCTGCATCCATTAAAAGTCAGGCAGATAGACACGCTGATTCTGGGATGCACGCATTATCCCCTTTTAAAAGACAAAATCCAAAGAAAAATCGGAAAAAGAGTCCATATCATAGACTCTTCAATCGCCATTGCCAAAAACGTAAAATTCTTTTTGGATACGCATCCTGAAGTTGACAGACAACTGAGCAAAAACAATGCGTTCAGACTCTTTGTATCAGATATCACCGAACAGTTTGAAAAGACAGCCCGGGCCACGCTAAAAAGAAATGTGCTCCTTGAGCATATAGAATTATAGCCTATCCTAGATCGACTAAAATCTAAACCCTATTGTAAAATGGAATCTCCCGGCGCTTTCATTATCTTTTCTATTCAGTTTGTGCCCGTAATAAACCCCCATGGGACCGATGGGTGTGACATAATGCAATCCAACCCCCACTGAAGAGCGAAACTCATCCGAACCGGCTTCGACAACAGCGTTTCTGACGCTGCCGATGTCGTAAAAAAAAGAAACCTCAAAATTAGGCCCCAAATCAATCCTTGTCTCAATATTACCCAAGATCGCGGTTAACCCGCCAACGCCCTTGCCGTCCAAGTCAAATCGAAGTCGGTTTTCGTCAAATCCCCGCACAGTGGATGTCCCGCCCAGGAAAAAAAACTGGTCTTCCGGAATCGTGCTGGCATCCTCAAAGGGGGTGATGTCCCCGACCCGTCCTCGCAAGGCAAATGTCAGTTTTTCTATCGGTGTATAATATTTTCGGACCTCGAAGCGATATCTAAAAAAATCATCCAGAGAATTATTGATCCCTTTGGAAAAATCCAAAAGCAAAGAAGAAAAAAGCCCCTTTCTGGGGCGGGTATAGGAATCGATTGAATTATAGACCAGGGAGGGGCTTATGGTTAAAATTTCTCTGGGCTCATATTCGTCTTCTTCACCTAAAGATATGAGTTCAGAGTTACGCGGGTACTGTTTCTTATATGTATAAACAAAAGAAAGGTCGGCGTTAAATTTTTGAAAAAATGTGCGGTTGAATGATAATGAAACGCCCCTTTCTCTGGTGCCGAAATCTGTGTTGAACTCTTCCCTATTTTCACCAAACATGTTTATTGCCGACTTGATTCGAGTTCCCAGAAACCTGGGTTCCGCGATCCCAAGATCGCCCCGGTAACCGATCTGGCTGATTTCCGTACTGGCCCAAACCCTCTTGTTTAATCCAAAAAAGTTGTAATCACCGGCCAGGATGTTGCCGTAAAACTTTCTTTCTGTATCGTACCCTACGCCGGATTGAATAGAGTAAGGCTTTTTCTCCTCCAATTCTAAGAGGAGATTCACTCTATCTTCCTTTTCCTTTAACCCGTAAGTGTTAAAACGCACCGAGTCAAAGGCCTCGATATCGCGGATATTGCGCTGAGATTTCAAAAATTTTTTCAGCGAAAACGGCGCTCCTGGATCGAGTTTAAGCTCATTGTCTATCACGCGTCTTTGGGTACGGAAATTACCGGTACAAGCAACTTGACCCATTCTAACAAGAGGTCCTTCGTCAACCTCATAAGTTACTGAGGCTTCGGTATTGTCCTCGCTGATGACGGCGGTCCCCTTTATCTTGACATGGGGGTATCCCTTCTCGGAAATCAGAGAAGACAGCGTGTTTTCATCACTGCGAATCATATAGTTTCGGAAAACAGATCCTTTTTTCAAAGTGATGGCCTCAAGCGCTTGAGATTCTGATAGCACGGTCAGCCCATGGATTGCTAAAGACCTTACGTGTGTCTGAACCCCCTCTTCAATCCCGATTGTAATGCCTACATTCTGTTTTTTGTTTTTAATGTCTTTAGGCGATTTTACTTCATCCTTCACAACCGTATCCATATATCCCTGTTTGAGGTAATGAGATGTAATGGCACGTTTATCCTCTTCTAAGGTTTCCTGAACAAATGCTCCGTTTGCGAAAATCCCCGGAGTTCGGGTCAACGTCTGTTTTTTGATCTTTTTTGAATCAAACGCAAAATTTCCTTTAAAATCGACTGAATTTACAATGTATTGTGGCCCCTCTTCAATCAACAGGCGAACGTTACGCATCGGTCGGCCGGCTTCTTGTTTTCTATCAGACACCATCTCTATCCGGCAGTCCATATATCCTGAATCAAGGTAACGTTTTTTTATTTTACGGATACTTTTCCTCAGACCCAAATCCTTCCTATTGCCGTCTTTAAACAGGATTAAATCTTTTTTCAGCGTAAAATCCCAAAACGCTTTATTGCCTTGAAATTGAATGTCATATCTGGGACCTTCATCGATGCGTATCAAAAGAGCAACATTTTGAGTTTTGGCATCTTTCTTGACAACAGAGTTCACAACAACATCCGGATACCCTTTTTCCCGATAAAAACGGATGAGGTTTTGGATGTCTTTGTCAAATTCTTTTTCCTTAAAACGCCTCAGAAAATCTGGAATCATCCACGATTTAAAAGTTTTGATCCGCAATTTAAGACGCGTACTTGAAAAAGCCCGGTTCCCTTTGATTTCAAAACGTCGGATATTAAAAAAATCACCTTTGTCGATATGGACATAAACCACAAAATTTCCGTCAGCAGAATCTTCCGCAGCATTTAAATCAACAACCGGCGCAATATAACCTTCCTGCTTGAAAAGCCGGATAAGGGCGGCCTCTTTGTCGGAAAACTTTTCCAGATCACATATATCTCCCGGACGGAGCTGCATGGCGTCGAGAATTTCTCGCTCCAACAGAGGGAAGCCACCGCTGATTTTAATATTTTTAACTCGAGGATAGGGCGTGACTTGAAAACGAAGGATAAATCGTTCTTCTCCCGGATCTGATTCGGAAACATGAATTGCTTTAAATATATTTGACGATTTCAAAGCTTCAAGGGAATCTTGGAACCGTTTCGTCGAAAACAGCTCTCCTTCCTCGATAAAAATTAGATTCTTTGTCAAATCAACCCATCGGCCCACATCCCCTTTTATCCCCTGAACATCGACAGTAATTCGTGAGACCATTGGTCCGGATTCATCGATTTTCTTCTTCTGTGCAAATGCGGCGTCTTTGACAAAACATATCATTAAAATCCACAACAATGCGGTTATCTTTATCCAGTCTTTCTGGGTCCGTTGGGTCATATGAATGGATCTTTTCTATCGAAATTCAAATCTGAATTGAAGTCCGCCGCCATAATGCCCCTCAGTGTCCTGAAAGGCGTTCACTAACAGTTTCTCAAGAAATTTATACTCTGTGATTACTTGTTGGATGACCTTCGCATTTTTTGTCTGCATGCCGTATTTAACCGTTACTCTGCGGGAAAGCTCCTTGCCGACAGTCACTTTTACCTCATTTGATGCCTCAGCATCTTTTGCTTCATTATATTCCAGTGCTACAACATCCAGACCGGTGGCATCCTTGATTTGTTTTTGAACGGTTTCAGCAATAACATCGGCGAGCATTTGTCTTGGAGAGAGGGATGAACCGCCCTCTCCTGCAATCAGTTCCCGCGTTGTTTTCCCGGTGATCAACAAAGAAAGAATATCCTCTTCTCTTTCTGACGGGTCGGAAGAAAAATTAAACTTGAGATTTTCCGGTGTTCCCGAGACATTCAAAAAGACCGTCCATTCCCGAATCATTACTTCACTCTGAACGTCAATGGTCGGCTCAATTTTATACGGGTTTATAAAGTCAAAGACACCTCGTTTGACATTAAATTCCTTTTTTTGGAAATATACGGTTCCGGATTCTACTTCGGCCCTCCCGCTGATGATGGGACGATTCACCGTTCCGTATATGTGGAGATCCGGCTTGACAGCCAATAAAGCCATATTATTATCGACGACAAAAGGCTCTGTGTAACCGGTTGAAATATCGAGCGCCATATTTTCAAAAAAAGGCCATGGAATCTCTGATGACACCAGAGTTTCTTCACGGGATTTTTTTCCGAGGCTCTCAATAAGATTCAGCTGTATATCCTTATAATACTTCCCCTCAAGCATTTGAACGTATCCCGAAACAAGGGATTTTTCAGGTGTGCCCCGAATATCCAGTTGAGCATTCAAACGGGTCTCCAATGTTTCGGGAATCATAATCGGAAGATCATCGGCTTTACACTTAAGGTTCACTTTCGATGGCTGATACTGCTGAAGATCAATTGCACCCGACAGAGTAAAATGACCGGTGTCCAGCATCCCCTGGATATTATCCAAAACAACGGCTTCGGGGGTTACCTGAACACTGCCGTACAGATCGTGCATGTTCTGGAAAATGCCGGGAACAATCATCCCGGCGTTCTTAAATTCAACATCTCCACGTAAATATGGCTGCGAAAGGCTTCCGTTCATGTTGAGCGAAAGGAGCACTTCACCGGTAGTGTTGGTTAAAACATCTGTAAGCGACGCTATTATTTCCAAAGGAATGTTACCATCGGCTTTTACATTAAGATCACCATTGAGTTTGCCGTTACCTTTAATTTCTAAAACACCTCGTTTAAGCAGATTTAGACGGAGACCCGGCGTTGAAATTTCGCCATCCTTTAAGAAAACCTTGGAATCTGAAGCTCCGATTAATTCAGCTTGTTTCCAAAAAATCTCAATCCGAGAAATATCTGCCGTCCCGCTTATCTGATCCAATGCCTCGGCATTACCGTTTACTTCGATCTTTCCGGTAATGGAACCATTCAGTTCGCTTCGACCGGCAATTTTTAAATACGGGGTCAAATTGGTGTTGTCAAACCCTGCGGATGCTGAAAATGCTTTGGTTTTCAAATGATAGACTGCATCCAGAGCAAAATTCGGATCACCTGAAATCTGTGCGGTCTGGCCCTTAACTTCGATCCGGAGCTGAACGTCTTTAAGATGTTGACCGTTGAACCGCAAATCATTTAGGGCCACCTTCCCCTTGAGCTGAGGATTTTCAAAATTCCCCTTTCCTTCGAAATCAAAGGAAATTTTGCCGTTATCAAATTCTCCCAAGTGAAGTTGGGTGATATTTTTAAGGGAAATATCCCCGGAGGTAAGCCGCAGGTGGTAATCTTTGTTTAAAGAAATCCAACCCTCGGCCCAAATTTTCTCACCGGGTGCTGTCACAACCGTAAAAGGGTCGAAGTTGATCTTATCATTGTTAAAATATGATGTCAGCTGGATGCTATGGACTTCCTGTTCGTAGACGTCGATATTTTCTCCATTAAAATTCAATGTTCCTTGGGGATGTGCTGCGTTCCCAAAGATATGGCCATTCACAGAGAACTTTCCCTTCATCCCCTCCGCAAAGTCTTCGATAAACAGGGTGTCTCCTTTCAATTCAATGTCTAAAGAAGGGTTTTCCAAAATCTGACGGGTGATGGGATCACGTATCCGGACGATGCCGGAAATATCGAGTGTGGAATTTCTGTTGCGAATTTTTCCGTGATCCAAGGAAAGCATCCCTTCAGAAAATTGGATTTTTGCATCGGCATCACCAATCTTCACGCGATCAAATCCTATATTTTCTCCCTGCAATCGGACTTTTACCATCGGCGCTTTGACCGTTCCGTATAGGTCACCATTGATATTCATCTTCCCAAATGCTTTCATCCCCAAATGTGACATGAGTTCTGTCATGTCAGGGGCCTCCAATATAAAATTAGCCGCAACTTCAAGGGAAGAAATGTCGCAACCGCCGTTAGCCTTAAGGTGGGTTCTGCCTGCCTGGGCTTCGAACTGCTGAATCGTAACATGCCCCTTATTCATGCTGGCTTGTGCCGTCACGTGTACGTCAGCGGGTGATGATGCCTCTCGGGCAGACAATCCCTTTG
>DATKWE010000241.1:0-4866 GCA_035529735.1 Desulfobacterales bacterium
ATACAGCCGCAGTACTGCTGGCGGTACAGTTTCAAGCTTTTTGAGGTTTCGACGCCTTCCTTCCATCCCTTTCTGAAATCATCGTAGTAGAATTTCACGCCCACGGATTTTCCGACGGCGTCACCGATGGATTTTACCGCGTCATGCTTCTGAAATTTACTGTATAAAAGTGTCGTGCTGAAGTAGTCGAACTTCCCGCGCTTTGCCATGAGTGCCGTGGATTTAAGGCGTTCATGGTAGCAGTAGTCGCATCGGTTCGATTCTCTGAACGCCACGTTTCGGATGAAACCTTCCAGATCGTATCCGTCCTGGTAGATAACCCTGAGATCCATGGAGGCGCTATAAGATTTCAGGGTCTCCTCTCTTCGGATACACTCCGTATAAGGGTGGATGTTGTTTCTGTAAAAGAAACCCATGATGTCAAGTCCTTCATTGCGAAGGGTTTCCAGCGGGTATATGACACACGGGGCGCAGCAGATGTGAAGAAGGATCTTCATCTTCTTTCTCCAAAAATTGCGGTTCCGATACGCACAAGGGTCGCCCCTTCTTGGATGGCAACTTCAAAGTCGCCGGTCATACCCATGGAGAGTTCGTCCAGGGAGACCTCCGGCGGCGTCTCTTGTCTGATCCGATCCCTTAGATCTCGAAGCGCTGAAAAATAGGGTCGGGCCTTTTCAGGATCATTGAAAAATGGCGGCATGGTCATGAGCCCTTTTACAGACAGATTCTCAAGATGGCGCACCGTGTCGATCAGACCCAGAACGTTTTTGGCATCGGCGCCGGATTTTGACGATTCTTTACTGATATTGATCTGAATGAGTATATTTTGAACTTTAGCATTTTTTTGGGCCTGCTTATTTAATTCTCGTGCCAGTTTGAGGGTGTCCACGGAGTGAATCATATCAAAAAGCCTCACAGCATACTTGGCTTTGTTGGACTGAAGATGGCCGATAAAATGCCATGATACCGGGCATGTCGCCAATTGGTTGAATTTTTCCCGGGCTTCCTGAACGTAACTTTCCCCAAGAACGGTAACGCCGGCTTCGATGGCTTCCCTGACCCTGTTGACCGGGATGGTTTTGCTCACTGCAACAAGACGGACGGTTGAAGGGTCCCTGCCGCATCCGTCCGCTGCTTCTTCAATACGCTTTTTTATATTTTGAATTCGTTTTATCAAAGACTTAATTTTCCTGTTTCTTGCTTGCGGTCAATTAGGGGTTATACTTAATCCCACTACACCTTCCTTGATCAGAAATTCGATGACTTCACAAACCGGAAGCCCGACAACATTGGTATAGGAACCGTTGATACGCTTTACCAGAAAGGTGCCGAGTCCTTGAATGGCATATGCGCCTGCTTTGTCGAACGGTTCTTTGGTGTGGATGTACCACTCGATTTCTTCATCCGTAAGATTTTTAAAAAGAACTTCTGTTTGAACGGTTTCGGAAAATTTTCGATTTTTTGCTTTGCACACTATGGAATAGCCGGTGAAGACCTGATGGGTCTGTCCGCTGAGTTGTTTTAACATGAAACGCGCTTCATCTATAGAGCCGGGCTTTCCGAGCACGGTGCCGTCTTTAAGGACAATGGTGTCGGCGCCGATCACCCATTTTTCAGGATACTTTTTGGCAATGGATTCCGCCTTGGCTTCAGACAGAACCCTGACATAAACTTCAGGGGGTGACAGGGGGACGGTCGTTTCATCGATGTCGCTGGGGATAACGGAAAATGAAAGGCCCGCCTTTTCCAACAAGTACCGGCGTCGAGGGGACTTGGAGGCGAGTATCAATACTGGGTCTTCACCTGGGTTTTTCATTTGGTTTTATCGGTCTCTATATAATTGCAAGGCTCGATTATATACTGATAGCTGGTGTAATAAATATCTGTTAATGTTAAAAAAGCAGTTGCAACCAGCGGGCCGTAAATAATGCCGAGGATTCCGAAGAGCTTCAATCCGCCGATAATCGAAAGAAACACTAGCAACGTATGCATTTTTACGCGTTTTCCCACCAGTTTGGGTTTCAGCAGGTACTCGACCCCGCCTGAAAGCAACACATAAAAAACAATGAAAAATATTCCGGCGGCAATCCGGCCTTTAAAAATTAGAAAAACAGCTGCAGGAATAAAAACAGCCCCGACGCCGATGATGGGAAGAAACGCCAGCAATCCCATAATGACGCCCCACAAGAAGGGGGATTTTAACCCGAACAGTGAAAAAACAAAACCCCCTGCAACGCCCTGGATCATCCCACACAGTCCGTTTCCGATAAGAATGGCGCCGGCCATATCTTTAAATTTTTGAATCAGTTTTTCGTCCTGTTCCCGGGGCAGGGGAGAAAGGTGGATGATAAACGAAACGAGCCTGTCCCCGTCGATCAAAAGGTAGTAGATGACAAGGAGCATAAAAAAGAAGTATACAAAAAAGTTGAGCACATTGGAGGCGATGGAACTGGCCTGCTGGTATAAAAACAGGCCCACAACTTTACCCAGCTCTGAAATTCCTTTATTGAGTTCCGTGCCTGTGATCTCCAGATTGAAATTTGAAAGGAAAAGATTTATTTTTTCCAGAATCTTGCTGGCTTCCAGAATGTTCTTAACCTGGTCGCTGATCACTGCACCCTTTCCCATAAGGTACAGGCCGTAGGCTTCTTTGGACAGAATGCCCACAAAAAAGAGGGTCGGGATAAACAGAATAAAGAATACCAACGCGCAGGTTAACAAAGAGGCAAAGGTGGGATTTATTTTCCGTCTTAAAAAGATGTAAACAGGCTTGAAGATGCCGGTTACAACAGCACCCAGAATAATAACACTAACAAAGGGGAATAACAGCCGGCCGAGCAGAAACGCCGAAACAAGAAAAAGAGCCAAAAAAAACCACAAAATAATATTGCTGGAGGTTTTATCTTGCATCGCAACTCCATTTTAAAACCCGAATTGAGGGAAAGTCGAGGATGCTCCCTGGTGAAATAGGTTTCGCCCCGATGAAATAGGCGTTGCCCCAGAGGAATAGGCTTCACATTCCACGGGGTAAACATTTCATTGGGCAAGCAGAACCGAGTCATCAATGACGGGGTCAGGGTCGTCTATCGCGAGCCTTATAATGGGGTAAAACGACAATTCCCTATTCCGGGGATTGCCGCTATAATGGCCCGAAGCGAATCCCTGAAAGCGTCATGAGTGAAAAAGACAGCATGTAAGGTTAAGGCTAACACCTCTTATTTGCTGGCAAATCCGACTGCCACAAGTATAAGAAGAATTTCATAAGCAAAAACCGCAACATAGTTGCCGAATAAAGCATAAACAATGCCGCCGCCGATGATAGCGGGCACGCCAAAAACGACCAGAGTACCCAATCTTCTGCTGATGTTCATCTGTGGAGATCTCCTGTAATCTTTTATGGTTTCGAAAGCGAGCCCTGTTATTCGGTGAGTTCGACGCTCCCAAAGGGCAAAATGTTCTTGAAAATATGGATTTTAGGTTGTAGCAATAACCGAAAATCAAGTAAAGGAAAAAGAGACAAATCAATATTATTTGTCAACGGGTTTACGGACAACCTATCGTTACAACACCCCAAAATCAATATCTTTCTCAATTTTGTTTGGGCGCATTGGGGATATAAGGAAAATGTAGACGAATATGTGCTTGATTCTTTTATCATACGATACACACCCTTTTTACCGGATGGTATTGGCGGCAAATCGGGACGAATATTACAGTCGACCCACAGCACCTGTGGCTTTTTTGGATAATGTACCGGATATTTTAGGTGGATTGGATCTCAAACATAATGGCATGTGGCTGGGTATCACCCGAAACGGACGTTTGGCCGCCATAACCAATTACAGGGACCCGGGCTTAGATATGTCCAACGCCCCGTCTCGTGGATTTCTGGTCAAAGAGTTTCTTCTCGGCAAAGAATCTCCCGAAACCTATCTCGAGAACATAAAATCCGTCGGCTACACGTACAATGGGTTTAATCTCCTGGTGGGAGACAGTTCCGGTCTTTTCTATTATTCGAACCGGGGAAACCATATCCAAAAGATAAAATCCGGCATATACGGCCTGAGCAATCATCTTCTGGATACGCCGTGGCCCAAGATTGCAAAAGGGAAGGGCGCGCTGAAAAGACTGCTTGGAAATAATGAAAAAGTTAACCCCGAAGACATCTTTGCCATGCTCAAGGACAGCGTTTTCCCGCCGGACGACTTGCTTCCCGACACCGGCGTCGACCTCGACTGGGAACGCATCCTTTCTCCCTTGTTTATCAAAAGCAAATTTTATGGAACGCGTTCATCTTCGGTTGTTTTAATCGAAAGGGGCGGGGAAATAACCTTTATGGAACGGACGTTTATTCCAGATGGCACAACATCTAGGGAAGAAAAAACCCGAAAATTCACCTTTAACATATCAGAAGCTGTTTAAGCTTGACAAACAGCCGATATCTGATTAACTTTGGGGGTATCAAAACGCGATCTTTTACATAATATCTGCTTCAAAAAACCTTTATGGGGGCGAAACGGCTTCGACGGGGACAAAGAAGTTCAGGTTGCATACCAAGCGCTTACCTGCTTGTAAAACTAGGTGGGAAACTAAACATAATCGCAGATGATTATAATTACGCTTTAGCCGCTTAGGCTAACGTCCTGCCGGACCATTTCTGCTAATCCGGTAAGGGCGTCGACTAGCAGGATAGGCGATCCCGAGAGCCTGTTAAAGGATCGGCGAAAAATCTTACAGGCTAGCCTTTCAAGCATCCAGCCTGGAGGAGACTTGAAAAGGCGAAAGCTAGAGTTCAGGATATGTATGTAGAAGCCTGTGCGGAATGTTTTCGGACGCGGGTTCGACTCCCGCCGCCTCCACCATTTA
>DATKWE010000242.1:0-8568 GCA_035529735.1 Desulfobacterales bacterium
TGCCGATGATGGGAACAAAAACAAGACCTGCAGAGATTAAAAGAATCTCCCCCAGACGTTTTCGCATCGTGCTCAAGGAAGGAAAGAACAGACAGATAAGACGAATGGTTCGAAAAGTGGGAAACCACGTTACGAGATTAAAACGGATACGGATTTCGAATATAGAACTGAGAAGGCTTGCCGTGGGAGACTGGCGTTATTTGACGGAAAATGAAAAAAAAGGCTTATGACCTTAATATTCCTGGAAAATATCTGTTGACATCGACCCCCCAATAGGTTAAAAACAAAAGACTCAAAAGTGGATGTTAAAATTCTTCCCATTCATTCCTAAAAAAAGGACACGTCATGATTAGATTTGGACCGACGTCCCGGGAGATGAAAAGCATGTCCAATGAGGATATTTTTTCATCGCGATTGAAACTTCTTATCATCATGTCCAAAGCGTATTTAAAAGACTGCCCTATCGGGAATTATCGAAAGCAAGCCATCATAGAAAATGCCCGCTTTGTTTTTTATCAATCTCTGAAGCTGTCCAGTGAAATAGCCGCTATTAAAAACGATGATTCAAGGACACAACCCGGGACGGCCTCTCCGGGTGATATGCACGAGGAGTATATCTTCCATCAGAGAACCCAGCTTCTTGCGGTGATGGCCAAAGCCCTGGCAGAAGGCCGTCTGAAGGGGCAGTTCAGAAAACAGGCCCTTCAAGACAATTTGAACAAAATCTGTGAAGCGCTGATATTCAACTTCCACATCAACGACGTGAACTTCCTAAAAGTAGCGTGAGCCAGGTCAGTATCCCAAATGTTAAAATAGCGGTGATTGACGATGATTTGCTGGCCCGAGATTTCATCGTCACCGTTTTAATGTATTGTGTTAACAGAGATGTTCTTAGTTTCGACAGCGGTCAGGCTGCTTGGCAATACATCAAGAATCAAGGAAGTCCTGACATTATTATTTCCGGAATCGATGTTCCCGGTTTGAGCGGCTTTGAACTCCTTTCCAAATTCAAAAAAAAATATCCGGAAAAAAAATGTCTTTTGATGTCTGCTGATCCTGCCCATGAGCAATCGGCTAGGGACGCCGGGGCTGATGCTTTTCTTGCCAAACCTGTGAGTGTAAATGACCTGTTTAAGGTTGTGGAAACCTTTGTTGTGTGAAGTTTATTTTATTTTTCATCAACCCTGGATCGGAGTAATGACAATGCTCACCCGTCTGTTCATAGCGTCATCTGAAGAGATGGGCTGTGATTCTCCGTAGCCCGCGGTCTGAATTCTTGCCGGATCGACCCCCCTTTGTACCAATGCATTCTTGACCGATATCGCCCGTTGTTCAGACAGTGTCTGATTGTAAGTTTCAGAACCTTTCGAATCGGTATGGCCCTCTACTCGGATGGTTGTCTGGGGATATTTGTTGAATATGCCGGCAATTCTGTCCATCTCGGTGTATGCACCGGGTTTAAGCATTGAAGAGTTTAAATCAAAAAAGGCTTCGGACTTAAAGGTTGCAGTCAAAACATCCTGTGTTCTCTGGATACTGACGGCGTCATTTTGAGCCATGGCACCCCTCAGTTCTTGCTCCTGTCTGTCCATATATGCACCGATTTGATGACCGGCGAGTCCACCCACAGCAGCGCCGATTCCAGCGCCGATCAGCGTCCCTGCTGTATTTCTTCCGATTGCCTGACCGAGAAGCGCACCACCGGCGGCGCCAATCAGGACACCCGTTTTTGCGCCGCTTTCTTGTTTCGTTGTCCCTGCACAGGAACAAAGAAAGGTGACAAGTGTCAGACTTAAAATTATTGATGTTATTCTTTTCATTATTCAGCTCCCCTTCTATTAATTTTTGATAACCCGTTTAATGTATATTTTATACTAAAGTGAAATTTTTGTGTCAAGCAGGATAGCGTCCAAAAAAATATTATTAAAGAATATCAAAAAGATAACCTTGATTGGGGTTTAAAGAGAAATCGCATATCGACCTGAGTAAACCTTTTTGTCATATAAGCGTCTAAAAATATAAAGTAAAACCCGAGACGGACCCATGGTCGATAAGGCGGTATAGCCTGGATTATCACTTGCACCGTAAGAAAACTTAAGGTAAATAGTAGGTTAAATATTAGACTTCAGTTCCTGAATAGAATTTTTGTGATTTATCTGGGCCAATCCGGACCGGGTTCCTGTCGTTTCCGAGGAGAGAAGATCAGTCAGCGGGGCATGAGATTTGGAGATTGGCTTTTGTATAATAGTGTGGCAAAAGCGGTAAATGGAGCAGGACGGAACCCAAAAAAGCCGAACGGGATGACCCCCCTATGTCATTGGAAGATAAAGAGTTGGTTGTTCGGGCGCAGAATGATGATCCGTCGGCTTTTGAAATTCTTGTCCGACGGTATCAGGAAAAAGCATATGCTATCGCTTACAATATGTGCTCCGGGGACAGCGAAGAAGCCCAAGAACTTACCCAAGAGGCTTTTCTGCGTGCTTTCCGGAGTTTAAAAAACTTTCGAGGAAAATCGTCTTTTTATACCTGGTTTTATCGCATTCTCGTAAATACGTGTTTAGACAGTCGACGCCGCCGCAAAAGATGGGAGAGAATATTTACATTTTGGCGGCGTGACCGGGGTGAACGATCAGACTCAAAAGAGATGGATGAAGAATATCCGGATCCGGGGGTAAATTCTAATCCTATGACTGCATTAAACGGCAAACAGCTTGCCCAGGAAATCAGTCAGGCCTTGGAGACGCTCCCTGAAAAACAACGTATTATTTTTCAGTTGAAAGTTCTCCATGGAATGAAAATACGGGAAATCGCTCAGATTGTGGGATCGGCGGAGGGAACGGTCAAGAGTCATCTCTTCCGCGCCACGCATTTTTTGAGAGATGCTTTACAGGATTGGGTCCAGCCATAGGAGGTGTGTATATGAAAAATTGTCGCCATTGGCAAGAGACACTCTGGTTGGAAGTGTACGGGGAGTTGGGTCTTGAAGAACAGCTTAAATGGGAGAATCACCTTGCGACATGCGAAGCCTGCTTGCAGGAGCGAAAACGTCTGGTCCATCTGCTTGAAAATGTAAAGGAAGCCATGCCGGAACCGTCGCTTTCCCGTGAGAGCGCCCGGGCACTCCATACCGCCATTACAGAGAAACTCACAGAGAAACACCACAGGGCGTGGTGGCGAAATCCGTTTTTGGCAGAGTATATCAAACCCCTGCATGTGGCGGCTGTGTGCGGTATGTTGGTCGTGGCCTTTGGGTGGTTCGGCGTTAGAGGAATTCAACATACACGAACGGTTAAAATAGCCTCGGACGCCGGCGTGGAAGAAAAAATGATCGCCAAAAATATTGACATTCTCGAAAACCTGGATTTATTGGAAGAGATGGACACCCTCGAAAAATTGGATCAAGTGGTGGGAAGAAAAAACGCCACGATATAAGGCCCATTTCTAATGAGTATGTTCGGGATTAAAAATACTCTGGATTTATCGACGATGATGAGAGACAAATACAGATCGTTAAAATACTTGAAGCCGCTGACGGTTGTGTTGGCTTTTGTACTGATAATCCTTCTCTCTTCTCCATCCTTAAGCTTTAGCCGATCGAAAAAGTATCACGAAGCGGATCAGTACCATCGAACACAAAAGATCTACAAAGAAACTGCGCCAAACCATCGGCAGTTCATCGATTACCGGGATCGCCAAACAACTTCCCCTCCACCGGACCGGGGGAGACAATTGCTTCTTCAGGTAAAAAACCACAAAAGAGGCTATAAGAAATTGTCTCCAGAAGAAAAAAAGATGCTCAAGAGAAAGTACCATCAATGGCAGTCGATGCCCGAGGAAAGACAGCAAATCTTGCGTCAGCGCATGGAGAAGTGGAAGCAGCTTCCTTCTGAAGAACGCGAACTTATGCAGGAGCGCTTTCAGCAATGGCAAAAACTCCCTCCGGAAGAACGGGAACGAACCCGGGAAAAGCTTCGAAAATGGAACGCGTTGCCTCCAGAGGAAAAAGAGCAAATCCTCCAAAAATTTCGCGGGCCAGAACCCAAACGCCGTCCATAGGATATTCACACCCAAGACGTTCGACTCTAATTGAACTTCTTAGGGGCTGGGTAGGATGCATGCAACACAGGGTTTATTTTTACAAAATATAGGAATGGAGATGGAACAACTAAGGGCGATACGCGGGCAACTTGAGAATCGGGCTATCGGCATGGGTGCTCGGTTTTTCGGTGTGGCCGACCTGACCGAAGCTCAGGAGACCATCGTGGAACAAGGTGGTGATTTTCTGGCTGCCTTCCCTCGTTCTATTTCTTTGGGCGTAGCACTGAACGACAGCATCGTCGATCAATTATCTCGCCACAAGGAAGTCGGTGTGGCGCGGACGTATGATTACCTCTATTATACTGTTAACCAATCTTTGGACCGGATAGCCCTGCATCTCAGCTCCATTTTAAATGCGAATGGTTTCCAGACACTCCTTATCCCTGCTTCAGATACAATTGAAAGCAAAAAAGTTCATGGGCTTTTTTCCCACAAACTATCCGCAAGGCTTGCGGGACTGGGTTGGATTGGTCCAAGTTGTCTCCTGATCACACCAGAATTAGGGCCTCGAGCACGTTGGGTTACAATTTTAACCGACGCTCTTTTAGAGGCGAGCAACCCAATTCCAAATCAGTGCGGTGAATGCCAGAAATGCGTAGAAGCTTGTCCCCCAAAGGCTTTTACGGGCCGTTCTTTTGATTCATCAGAATCTCGCGAGGCTCGTTTCAACGTTCAACGCTGCATAGATTATCGTATCCACCTAAAAAATAAGGTTACAGGCGTCAGGGTTTGTGGGATGTGCGTTCATGTGTGTCCAGTCGGCCGCAGAGAAGTTTAAACCTTATATCAAGACGTTTCATGGTTTCGTAAATATCAGGGGTCAAAAAAATGTGATATTTTTTCAAAAGGGCAAATCCCTTTTACGGGGTTTGCTCTTTTTGTTTTTATGATATATGCAAAAGGCATGAATTGGTTTCAGATTGTATGAACGGCAAAAAACACAACATTTGATTTTGACTCGAAATCTTCACTTTTGGTAAAGTGATGAAACCGGCACGTCATTTTTAACGTTTGGCTTTCGATGTGGTTTCAATTTTAAATTAAGATGGAGATGCCAATTATATGGACAAGAATTTTGCGTTGTCTATGGATGTTTTAAAACTCGACTGCTCTCAGGAAACAGAGAAGATCGTCACTGCGCTGCGTCGTTTTCTATCTGTTCGTTTAAAAAGAAGGGGTGCAGTCGTTGCGATCTCCGGAGGTATTGACAGCAGCGTATGTGCGGCGTTGTGCGTAAGAGCAATCGGTAAGGACCGGGTTGTGGGTCTCCAAATGCCTGAAAAGCATTCTTCAGATGAAACGGTTGCCTTAAGCGATAGGGTGGCAGATCATTTGGGCATGGAGACGGTGTATGAAGACATCACTGGAATATTGGAATCCGTCGGTTTTTATAAAAAGTATGATGATGCAGTACGTTCGGTTATTCATGGATATGGAACCGGATGGCGGTCGAAATTGACCACGCCGAACGTTATTGAAAAAAAAGGGTTTACTGTTTTCTCGATTGTCGCAAAGGCTCCAGACGGAAAAGAAATAAAAAAACGCTTACCGCTAAAGGCATATCTTGGGATAGTTGCTGCAACCAATTTCAAACAGCGAACAAGAAAAATGCTTGAATACTATCATGCTGACCGTTTGAACTATGCGGTGATCGGAACCCCGAACAGGCTGGAGTATGATCAGGGGTTTTTTGTAAAATGCGGTGACGGTTCCGCCGATATTAAGCCGATTGCGCATCTGTATAAAACACAAGTCTACCAGCTGGCAGAATACCTTGGCATCCCCGAAGAAATAATTGTCCGCATTCCAACCACGGATACATATTCACTTCCCCAGGGGCAAGACGAATTTTACTTTTCACTTCCCTATGATAAAATGGACATCTGTCTTTATGCAAAGAATAACAATATCGATCCTGAAATTACGGGTCGCGCAACAGGGTTAACAAGCAAACAGGTGCGGCGTGTGTATGATGACATTGATCAGAAGCGGTCAACCACCCAATATCTTCATCTTTCAGCTTTGCTGGTCGATCCGGTAACTGAAGTCGGTTAATACCTGCAAAATTCAGGTAATAGATTTGAATCCGCTGGTGATCTTGGCCTAAATGCCGGATAGAAGCGCGTCGAATTGGACTCCGATGCCTTTTGAATCTACTCTGACAATCTTTCCGATGATTTTGATGGGGTCTTCAGCTCCGGGAGGAGAAAGGATCATGGAAAGCTCCTGGTCGGTGAACAACGGAATCTGAGTTTCGATATACAATCCGCTGTCACTGATATTTTGGATGAAGTCTGTGAATGCGCATTTATTGCCTGAACAGTCTACATGGATGAAGGTGTTTTTCCTCGGATGTTTCCTTCTCTCCTTCTGCTCATGTCCGGGCTGATGCCTTTTTTGAAGTTCTTCCTTGAGTGCTCGAGAGTCTTCTTCGCTCATATCGAATATTAATTCAAACAAACGTCCCCGGACTTCGGTGAGGCTAATTTTTTGATCGTTATCTGGCATAGGGTAAAACCCTGATTAGAAAATTTATTCAAATTACGATGTCTGAGCTTAAAAGATTATTTTATCTAGTGGGGGATCAGTGTTTGATTTGACCGAAACCGTACTTGGATCTTTAGTTTCTTTTCCATAAGCTGAGGCGACCAGCGTATAGTCTCCCACGGGCAAACTAACGATATAAGATCCGTCTGAGTCATTGGCGACATTTACCGATTTCACTTCAATTTGCTCGTCTACTTCAGGAATGATGGGGTCGCAATCTGCGGCTTGCCGAAAACTCAGCGTAACGTGCTGTTCGGTAGTACCGTCAACGATTTCGATTTCGCCTGAAACCTTACCGGTAACGGTAGTATCGAGTGTGAAGTCATGCTCACGGGTCTCGTCAGGTCCTAAGGTAAGCCTTGAACAAACAGGACGATAGCCATATTTATAAGCGATGATGTTGTAATCGCCGGGTTGTATGAAAATCGTATAAGCTCCAAATTCATCGGTTAAAGTCGATGCTTGAATAAGAACCTGATCCTTTACATCGGCGGCACCCGAACCGTATTTCTGAGCACTCACTAAAACTTTTTTAAGCAGCACTTCTGTCTCATCATCAGCCGTAGTCGTTCCCCTAATGATTGAGTAATTATCGGTTTCAAGCACCTTGATTGTAGGCTTTAAAAGCCATTGACCGCTGGCGCCTGCCATTACTATAGATCTTGAAGCATCGAAATCTAAAATCAGTTCTGTGGTTTCATTGGCATTGATGTCGAATCCATTCACTATTTTAATGCCGGTCTGAAGGCCGCTTGGAACTTTTAATTCATGATAGGTATCAGCGCTGTCGATAATATAATTCGCATAAGGGTGTTTTTCGCCCATAAAATTAAAGCCATTATCAGGTTTATCCCCGATGATAAGCCGCATTTGCGTGTAGTGACCGGCCGGTAAGTCCGAAATGCCCAGCTCTTCTCTTACAGCGTTTACAAGATCTAATAAATTGAATGTTTCATCAGGGGAGGCCACCACTTCCCAGTTGCTGTCCTTTTTTTCATTTCCCCCCATATGAACCCACACTTCTTTTATGGTCACATAAACCGCCTGGTATTCATCTGTGGTTGCATCGGTAAGACTTAAATACAGCGTCCCGGTCTCGCCGCTTAAGGAGCTCGATCCACCGCCGCCGCCACATGCCGTCATCATCAACGCAAACAGGAATAAAATAATCCAGGCGCTCGATTTTAATGCCCTCATTTAATCTCTTCTCCTTGATTTAATAGGGACTTCCTTTTTTGGACACGGATGAACACGGATAGTCAAGATTATTAAATAAGATTATCTGTGTATACCCGACCGCTTGTGACCCAGGCCGCCTCGCCTTGTTTGGCTGGCGGGCGAGCTCACATGGCAGGAAGGTCTGCGAAAATCTGTGACCGATTTAACTGGACCGAAGCTCTCCGCAGAAAGCTTCAGAAAATTCGCTCACTGTTGCATTTCATATTTGCATGCAAGATTCATGCTGTATTGGTGTTGTGTTTCGACCCCTACAGATTTCAAGTAGTTAGCTCAAATAGAAAAATTGCAGATTAGAAAATTGTGAAATTAACATCCCAATTATTGTGTAAAGTCTTTCATAATTTGGAAGGGTTTAAATCGTTTTAGATCTTAATATATATATCATTATTACGTTTCATATCCATAGTAAAATTCGGGCTAAAGATGCTTTAGGATAAAATCGACCCGATCTTCGACCGTCATCAGCGGAACAGAAATAATCTCATAGCCCAGCATTTGGTAGCTTTTATTTAAAAGGCCGTCGAGGGCTGCCGCGATCTCGTCATCTTCCGATCGTACCGTATCTTTTTCAAAGGTTATCCTTTCAAAGAAAAATATGTTTTTATATCGCCACAGTCCGCTTTTTTGAATCGGGTCGTCCGGATTTAATCCTTCCAGAAGATAATAGCCGATGCTGTCCGGAAT
>DATKWE010000243.1:0-19085 GCA_035529735.1 Desulfobacterales bacterium
AAAGTTGATGTTGATTAAATTTGGCTTCTAAGATATATCTCAACCATAACGGATGGCAAACAAAATAGGCCCCTGATTGATCGTAAACAAACTGGAAAAAATATTTTATTGTGACTAAATTTCATACTTTTATCATAAGAGCTGTATTGGGTGCAGTTTTTGCCGTCTTTCTGACACGATTTTTTTATGGCAAGGTGGAAATCGTCTATGTGGCAGGACTCGGTATATTCCTGGTAGGGATGGCCTATGTAATTGAGTACTTTAGAAAAAAAAGGGGCAGCTAAATTTCACCCTTTCCCTTTGCCGGCGTTTCGGCGACAAAGGGGAAAAATTTATCTCTGTGTTCTTTGCGCCTTTAGCGAAGCGGGCGGTGGATAATATTTCAGAGAGCCAGTTAAGCTGATGGTTTAAAATACAACCAAGAGGTATTTTAGAATTGAAGCAGATAATCCTCGGAACCGCCGGACACATCGACCATGGAAAGACCTCTCTGATCAAGGCGATTACCGGAATCAATACCGACCGGCTCAAGGAAGAAAAGCGTCGCGGCATCACCATTGAACTCGGATTCGCTTATCTCGATCTTCCCAGCGGGCAGCATCTCGGCATCGTCGATGTCCCGGGTCATGAAAAGTTTGTCAAAAACATGGTGGCCGGCGCCACCGGGATCGATATCGTCGCCATGGTGATTGCCGCCGACGAAGGGGTCATGCCCCAGACCCGGGAACACATGGAAATCTGCGCACTCCTGGGTGTCCGGTACGGCCTTGTGGTGCTGACCAAAACCGATCTCGTGGATGAAGAATGGCTCGAGCTTGTCATCGAAGACATCCGAGATTTTGTCCAGGGGACATTTTTAGAAAACTCCCCCATTGTTCCGGTATCCTCTACAAACGGTGCCGGCATGAAGGATTTCATCAAGACTTTGGACGAACTCAGCACCGCAATACCCAAGCGCCCGCCGTCGAGCATTTTTCGCCTGCCTGTGGATCGTGTTTTCACCATGAAGGGTTTCGGTACCGTCATTACAGGGACGCTGACTTCCGGGCAGGTTGAGGTGGGAGACACCATCATGCTGTATCCCTCGGGTATCACTTCAAAGGTTCGAGGGATTCAGGTTCACAACAGCAGCGTAAACAAAGCCGAAGCCGGCATGCGAACCGCCGTTAACTTTCAGGGGCTTGAAAAGGCATCCGTCAATCGCGGCGATGTTTTGTCCAACCCGGGTGCTTTAAAATTGAGCTACATGCTCGACATATCCTTCGACTACCTGAGCAGCAATAAAAAACCGATTAAAAACCGCACCCGGGTCAGATTTCATACCGGAACCAATGAAGTGCTCGGCATCCTGGTACTCCTCGACAAAGATGAACTTCTTCCGGGAGAAACCGCCATTGCCCAGTTGCGAATCGATGCCCCGATAGCGGTCATAAAAGACGATCGGTTTGTCATACGAAGCTATTCCCCGGTACGGACCATCGGCGGCGGGAATATCCTCAACCCCATACCCGAAAAGCACAAGCGCTTTAAACCCGAAGTCATCGACGGAATAAAAGGTTTGATAGATCACGCACCCGAAGATATCATCTCCTATCACGTCGGTGAAGCCGGTTATCGAGGGGTGACCCATTCGGATCTTAAAATAATGACCAGCCTGCATGAAAAAGAGCTTCAGAAAATTATGCAGAATCTGATGTCCAACCGAACGGTTATTCTGGCGGATCGAGAACCCCAGACGTATATTCACCAAAAGAGCTTTGAAAAATTTAAAAATGAAACATCCGATTACCTGGCCGATTACCACACGGCCAACCCCCTTAAAACCGGTATGCCCAAAGAAGAGCTCAAATCCAAGTTTTCTGCTTTCCAAGGGACGAAAGTCTTTAATTTGATGCTCAATCAGATGGTCAAAGACAACGAGATTTTTAGCGAGGAGAATTCGGTCCGCCTGGCTTCCCATAAAGTTTCACTGGGCATGGATCAGGCGGATATCAAAAAGAAAATTATAGATGTCTATGAAAAAAACGGGCTGACACCCCCCTATTTCAAAGAACTCAAAAAAGACTTCAACGTTGAAACACCGCTGGCCAAGGATGTTCTTATGCTCTTGGTGGATGAACAACGGATTGTTAAGGTCAAGGAGGATTTGTATTTCCATGCGGCGGCGGTTAAAGCGCTGCAGCAAAGACTGATCGATTTTCTGGAGTCCCACGGAGAAATGACCACCCCGCAGTTCAAGGAAATGACCGGTGTATCGCGCAAATACTTGATCCCCTTAATCGAATATTTTGATGCCCAGAACGTAACCATCCGAGTCGGTGATATCCGCAAACTCAGGAACCGATGACGAACGCCTCAATAAGGGTGAAATAATTTTTCACTTGAATTTTATCAGCCATACCCATAAATTAAAGGTTGAGTAAATGTCTGGGTCCAGAGGCCCGGCTTTGGGTTACCCGTGGAAGGGGAGTGTTTTTCCATAGATCAAGTGCCCAAAGTGAGCTAAAATGCCTAAATTGCCTAAATTTATTATAGGATTCAGATAAATACCCTATAACGGAGACATTATGGAAAATTCAAACAACAGTGAGAATGGCCAGGTTCACGATACCGAATTCAAGCGATTTGCCACCAAGCGGATCATCGTTGTCACCCTGCTCGCGGTGGTGGCCCTATGGGTTGTCACCACCGTCCTCGGGCGCTTCGATAAACCTGCCGAAGTCAAAGTCGCCCATAAGTCTGAGGGTCCTGTAGAACATGTTCCACCCGAAACCAAGGCCGAACCCGAAGCCGGCCACAAGGCCGCCGAAAGCGGAGGCCTTCTCGACGAGAACACGGCCGCCAGCATCATGTCCGCTGATTTTATTGCCCTGGACAAAGATTTAACCGCCGGAGAAGCCATTGCATATCTCAAAAAAGAGCACCCGGAGATAACACAGCCGTTTCTCCTGTTCGTGGTGGATGTGCACGAGAACCTGCTGGGGATGGTTTCATTGAAACAATTGATGTTCGCTGCTTCCGACAGTGCTTTGGAAAATTTCATGACCACCGATGTCATGCCGGTGAACACCGGCATGGACGCCAAGGCGGTGAAAAACCTGATGACCGAACACCATCTACCGGTGGTTCCGGTTATCGATAGAACCCAAAAACTTGTGGGCATGGTCAAAGCAGATCAGCTCATTCATCTGGCTCAAAAAGAGCCCGCTGAAACCGTTGCACACACCCCGGAACCGGCGCACACGGCAACAGAAAAAAAGCCCGAACATCCATCTCCACCCCTTCACGGGGCACCGGCAGCCACCGGTCACGCAGCCCCCACATATGGGGCACCGCCAGCCGCCGGCCATGAAGCCCCCACACACGCGGCACCGCCAGCCGCCGGACACGCAGCCCCCATACATGGAGCGGCCCAAGTTGCGGAATCGAAGCCTAAAGCCAAAGGGGTTGCGTTTGTGGAAGCCACCATCAAACCACTTGAAAACGAGTTGAATGAAAGGTTCTGGGGATGGCGTCCCAATGATATCCTCGATTTTACGGATAATGTTAACAGTTTCCAGCTGGGGGTTCTGGAAGTCACCCGGCGTACTGTTGTCTCCCTGACCGAACGCATCTCCCGTACCGGCAGCACTGCGGCATTTGACAGCAATCTAGAGAACGCCATGAACTGGTTCATGGTTAAAGCCAACAGATACTGGTTCCCGTCTCCGGAATCAAAATACAAGGCCGGCCTTGACGAACTCAAAATTTACAAGGAAAAACTCGAAAAAGGAGAAGGCAACTTTTACACCCGAAACGACAATTTGATTCCGTTGTTGATGGCTTACGAAGATCTGCTGGGAAGCTGTGAAGAAAATTTGGTCAAGACCGAGGAGGACGACGGAAGTCCGGTCAGTTTTTTTCAAGCGGACAACTATTTCTTTTATGCCCAGGGCATCGCAAGTGCCATGGGAACGATTCTTGAGGCTGTTCATAAAGATTTCCTGATTACCGTGGAATCCCGCCGTGGGACCGAGGTGCTTCATCATGCCATCGTATCGTGCCATCATGCTGCAGAAATCCATCCATGGGTGATCACCAACAGCAGTCTCAGCGGCGTTCTGGCAAACCATCGCGCCAACCTGGCGGCACCCATGAGCCATGCCCGGTTTTATATCAATGTGTTGATCAAAGCCCTCTCCACGTAAAAGGGTTCAGGGTTTAGGGTTCGGGGTTCAGGGTTACATCTGAACGATTGCAACAATTTTATATGAATATGGAAGCAATAGCATCCAAAACCAGCATCCCTTTGGGTGTCAGCGCGCATCGACCTTGTGAGCTTTCCATAAGCCCTTTCTCTTCGAGGTCGGTGATGACCTCGCCGAACATCCCTCGAAAGCTCACACCGAACTTTTCGTTAAAAGCATCGACTGAAATTCCGCTTGTCTGTCTCAGCCCCAGATAAACCGCCTCTGTCATGAGTTGATCCAGGCTGAGGGATTCTTTTTCCGCCCGTGGAAGCTTCCCTTCGGCCAGTTCCTGCATATATTTTCCCACATCGGCATGGTTCCAGAAGCGTTCCGGCTCAATGAATGAATGGGCTGAAGGCCCAAGCCCGATGTACGGTGCAAATGTCCAGTATTTCGTGTTGTGCCGCGACCGGTTGTGGCCGGCATTCTTGAGACCCGATCCGCCGATGCTTCCGCGGGCAAAGTTCGATATCTCGTACTGAACATAGCCATGGTCCCTTAAAAATTTTACGGTGGTCTCAAACAAGTCACAGACTCGACCTTCAGCCAAAGGTTTAAAGCGCCCTTTTGTTCGGTCCCTGTCCATGGGTGTACCCGGTTCGAAGGAGAGCATGTAGCAGGAAAGGTGTTGGGGCCCGAATTCAACCGCCGACTGCAGATCCCTAAGCCATGACGCCGTGGTCTGATCCGGAATTCCGTAAATCAAATCGAGCCCGATGTTTTTATACCCGGCCGATTGAGCCCACTTTACGGCAAAATCGGCATCGCGGTCTGAATGAATCCGGCCGAGAAACCGGAGGTTGGCAGAGTTAAAAGACTGAACCCCGATGTTGATTCGGTTCACGCCGGCACGTCGATACCCCTTAAGTTTTTCCAGGGTAACGGTTCCGGGATTAACTTCCAGAGTAATTTCAGCGCCCGTAAGGATTTTGAAAGATCGGCGGGCAGTTTCGACAATTCGGTCGATGTTTTTTTCATTGAACACCGATGGTGTACCGCCACCGATATAAAGGGTGTCGAACACCAGTTCGACACCACGATTCAAGCGCATCTCAGTGGATAGAGCATTCAGAAAGGCAGGATGAAACGATGCATCGGTTATGGAATAAAAATCACAGTAGGGGCACTTTTTAAGGCAAAAAGGGATGTGGATGTACAACCCGGCAGGCTGCGAATTGATTGTAAAACCAGGCGAATTTTGAAGCATCGACCCGCATCCGTATCAGTTTTTAATGGTCTCTGTCAGCTTCATTCCCAGCTCCAGGGCTTTCCTGTTCATCTCCAGAAAACCCGAAGGAATGCGACTTTCCAGTACCTTCATGATAGATTCGGGTTTCACGAGATCCGTCAGACTGATGACCGCACCCAGCATGCAGATGTTGAAGACAATGGGTTTCCCGATTTTTTCCATGACGGCCACAAACATGGGCAGTTCTTTCTGCTGGGCATCGACTTTTTTCTCGGTTTTCACAAAACGCGTGTCGGTGATCAACAGTCCTCCGGGTCGTATGATCGGACAAAATGTATTGTATGCTTCCTGGGTAAGACAGATCAGCACATTGGGCTGGATCACCTTGGGAAAATTGATGTCCGAATCGGAAATGATGATATCGGATCGGGTGACCCCTCCCCTGGCTGCCGGTCCATAAGCCTGCGACTGTACAGCATTCATATTTTCGTATAGTACGGCAGCTTCAGAAAGTATAACGGCTGCAGTGATAATCCCCTGCCCGCCTGAACCTGAAAATACCAATCTGCATCTTTCCATAATTAATTCCCTTTCATCGCCCTTTCGATGATTTTGTCATATTCGCTACAATATTCAGGTATCTCTTTTTGGACAAAAACACCCCTTTCAATCAGATCCGGATTCTCCTGCTTGGCTTTGGATCCTATGGGAGTGGTATTGTTTTTGTATTGCTCCATCATATCGGCAGCGGTTCCCAGCCGGTTCTTTCGTCCAAAATAGGTCGGGCACTGGGTCAATACTTCCACCACCGAAAACCCCTCGTGTAAAATCGCCTGTTTTAGTATCTTTGCCAGCTGCTGAACATGATAGGTGGTGCCGCGGGCCACGAAAGAAGCGCCGGCGGCCGTCGCCAGTTTTACAGTATCAAAAGCATAATCTATATTTGTGTAAGGCGCCGTGGTGGCAAGGATTCCGTGCCCTGACAGGGGGGAGTACTGCCCTCCGGTCATGCCGTAGATGCGATTGTTCATGACGATTGCAGTTAAATCAATATTTCTCCTGGCCGCATGGATAAAGTGATTTCCGCCAATGGCCAGTGCATCACCGTCTCCCATGGGAACGATCAGGTTCAGTTCAGGACGACTTAATTTTACGCCGGTGGCAAACGCCAGAGCACGACCGTGAAGGGTGTGGAGTGTGTGAAAGTCAACATATCCGGAAATCCGGGACGAACATCCGATGCCCGACACCACGACAATTTCGTTTTTGCTCATACCCAGTTGTGATACAGCTCTTAAAAGACTGTTCAGCACAGTCCCATGCCCGCACCCCGGACACCATATATGCGGGAAAAATCTTTCTCTGATATAATCCTTTATCGCCATGCGTTACACTCCCTTCCCCTGGATAATCCGTAGTATATCTCTGATATCTCTTGGGGCTATGAAAACACCGTCAATTCGATTGGCCAAAAACACTCTCTCGGGATTTTTCACAGCCCTTTTAACCTCTCTCATAATTTGTCCCATGTTCATCTCCACTACGACCACACTTTTTGCATTTGCACATTTCTCATCAACAATGTCATGGGGAAACGGCCATAATGTCTGGAGTTCCAGAAGACCGATCCTTTCGCCTCTGGGTCTGAGGTATTCCACCACATGTCGGGCCGATCGGGCTGAAGATCCGTAAGAAATAAGAATACACTCTGCATCTTTCAGGTAATACTCTTTGAAACGGGCGATTTGGTTCACATTGTTCCGAATCTTGTCCACCAAATGGCGGAGAAGTCCATGAACCACCTTGGGATTATCCGACGGAAACCCCCACATGTCATGGAACAGGCCGGTGACATTGTAGCGATGCACGCCGCCAAAGTCTGACATGGGCAGACGGCCGTCTTCCCTGGGCAGATAGGGATGATAGTCCACCCCCTCTCTTACGGATGTCCGGAGTCTTTCCACCAGTGCGAGTTCTCCCGCCTCCGGCACAACAAGCCGCTCCCGCATATGGCCCACAACTTCATCGTACAGCAGGACGACGGGCGTTCTGTAAGTTTCTGAAATATTAAACGCCTCCACGGTGGTTTCAAACACATCCTGGTGGGTAGATGCCGTAAGTGCAACAATGGCATGGTCGCCGTGGGTCCCCCACCGGGTCTGACATACATCCCCCTGGCTCACATGTGTGGGAATGCCCGTTGAAGGACCACCCCGCTGCACATTGACAATGACACAGGGAATTTCCGCCATAATTGCATATCCCAAAGCCTCCTGCATCAAAGAAAAGCCGGGACCGCTGGTGGCGGTCATGACTTTATTGCCGGTAAGGGACGCACCGATAATGGCGCTCATGGACGCAATTTCGTCTTCCATCTGGATAAACTTTCCCCCTTTTTGGGGCAAACGACGGGACAGAAGTTCCGCGATTTCCGTTGAAGGCGTTATGGGATACCCTGCAAAAAAATCGAGCCCTGCATACATTGCGCCTTCTACACATGCCTCGTTACCCTGAATAAATTTTATGTTTTCGGTTTTCATTATCAATCCTGTTCTGTTTCTACTTCGATGGCAAGATCCGGACAGCGCAGTTCGCATAGATGACAACAGATACAATCCGAACGTCGCGCTGCAAACACCTTGTCGGCTTCATCAAGTTCCAGTACACTCTTGGGGCAAAAGTGGACACATATGCCGCATCCTTTGCACCATTCCTGGTTTATCACATGCGCTTTTAACTTTGGTTTTGCCATTAAATTTCCCTCTTATTTTCTTTGGCTAAAACGCCAGATATAACGGTTTCGTAAAAAGTGAAAAACGGATTCACCTACTCTTAATTGCTTATTTGCTTAAAATCTGAATGTCAAGAAAATACACCCTAATGCTGCAAATCCGCCGATAACGGGACTTTCACCAACATGCCGGCACTGGGTATTGCGGCGATGGATCCGGGGGATTGTTTCACAAACATTTTTGCCTGATCCTTGGACATTTTTTCAATCCCAATGATTTCACAGTCGGAACGACTCAAATCCGTTACCATAAAAACCTTTATTCGCTGCAGTTTGGACATCATGGAAAGCGCGGTACCGCCGTTGCCTTCGTAATTGGCCGCCAATCTGCTGAAAGCCTTTTCCCAATCGCCCATTTCAAACCAGGGTAGAAAGGTCTTCGATCCCACGCCGTCCGGACATTCTGCCAGGACAATCAGACTGCCGCCGTTACGGACGAATTTTGCGGCGTTGTCTATGGCTTTATGGCTTTGAATAAAGTTGATATCTTTGGGGTATCCACCACAAGAGGCAATGACCCGATCGAACCGGTCGGTGCTGGTTGTCTCGCAATTTTTCCCATACTCGGCGCAGACCCTGCGAAAATGATCGGTGCCGCCGCCGGGCAACAAATCACGGACGTGACCGCCACCGTCAAGAATGCCATGGACGGCCAGATCGGCGGGACGAAATGTTTCGAATTCCGCTAAATCCTCTGCCAGGGGATTTCCATCCAATATACCGGACTGACAGGAAGGGGAAAGGGTCTGACGCTCTGGTTCTAAAAACAGGCCGTGGTTGTGATAAATCGATTCCCGGTGGCCCAAGCCCGGGAAAATCAGTTTTCGGCCGCCGCCGTACCCCGCAAAGTAATGGTGGGAGATTGCGCCGAAAGTGATCAGAAAACCGGCGTCGACAATATCACGCCGGATCAGCACCGACGTGCCGCGGGAGGTTTTTCCCAGATTTACGAAGGCAGTGTTGTCCAGGCAATCATGATGGACGAACCGGATTTTCTGATAGGTGTCACCGTAAGCGGCAAGGCACGCGTCATCCGTCTGGCGCGGGTGAGTGCCGTAAGCGATAAACACCGTAACAGACTCCGGTGCTGCCCCGCAGTTCTCGAGTGTCGCAAGGAGTACCGGAAGGAATTTTCTATAACCGCACAGCCGGGTTTTATCTCCCACCACAATCGCAACGTCTGAAAGGTCGGGATTCAAACGTTCGAGTTCAGGAGAAAGTCTGGATGCAAACTGAGATGCCGTTATCCGTGTTTTGGGTTCATCGAGGTGCAAAATTTCCGTCTGATCCGGAAGGTCAAAAGGGATTTTTTCGTTCCCGTATTTCAAGTTAATCGTCTGTTTCATGTTTCTGAATGTAATCGTTTCACCGTGCTTTGTAACGACTTGACCGACAGAAAGTTTTTAACTCAAGTTTGACAAACTCGTAAAAAGTCTTTTGTGAGCGATATCTGATCATCAATGGAGCGGTCCGGCAAACAAAATCCCCGCCCCCTGAAACAGCTATACCTTGTGAAATCCATCAAACAAGAAATTTCTACCGAATATGACGGACAATTTCCGCTGCAAATTCCGAGCATTTGACTTCCGTAGCACCCGCCATCTGCCGGGCCAGGTCATAGGTCACCCGTTTTTTCGCCACTGCTTTTGCCAATCCGTCCCTCACACTGTCTCCAGCCGCTTCCCAGCCAAGAAAGTCGAGCATCATGGCCCCGGAAAGGATCAGAGACCCGGGATTCACTTTGTCCTGTCCCGCATATTTTGGCGCCGTGCCATGGGTCGCCTCGAACAGGGCATATCCGTCGCCGATATTGGCGCCCGGTGCCAGACCCAGTCCCCCCACCATGGCAGCCAGGGCATCGGACATGTAATCACCGTTGAGATTCGGCATGGCCAGCACATCATACTCTTCAGGACGCAGAAGAATCTGCTGAAACATGGCGTCTGCGATCCGGTCCTTGATCACAATCTTGTCTGCCGGAACCTTTCCATTAAATTTTTCCCACAACGCCGCTTCGGAAATGGTCTGTTCTCCGAATTCTTCTTTGATGACTTCGTACCCCCAGGTTCTGAAGGCCCCTTCGGTAAACTTCATGATGTTTCCTTTGTGAACCAGGGTAACGCTGGGTTTTTTATGCGCTATGGCATATTCTACGGCCCTTCTCACCAGCCGGCGGGTTCCGAATCGGCTCATCGGTTTCAGCCCGATGCCGGAGTCCGGACGGATGTCTCTTCCGTCTTCGAGTTTCACCATCTCGATGATTTTTTTCGCTATTTCAGAGCCTTCTTCCCATTCAAGGCCCATGTAGACATCTTCGGTATTTTCTCTGAAAATTACCATATCGACGTTCGAAGGATGCACCATTGGACTGGGTATCCCGGTAATATATTTTACCGGCCGAACGCATGCATAAAGGTCGAGCTCCTGCCGAAGGCTTACATTAATGCTCCGGATTCCTTCTCCCACAGGGGTCGTCAGCGGACCTTTGATGGCAACACGATGGGTTCTGATCTTTTCCAGTGTTTCTTCCGGAAGCCAGGCTTGTGTCTGGTTGAACGCCTTTTCCCCGGCAAAAATTTCCAGCCACTGAATCTTTCGTTCATTGCCATAGGCGCCGGAAACCGCCGCATCCAATACGTACCGGGTCGCCGACCAGATATCGGGTCCGATGCCGTCACCTTCGATAAAGGGAATCACCGGAAAATCGGGCACAACAAGGTTTCCATCCGCCGAATAATCGATACATTCGCCATTCTCTGTCATATGTGCTCCTTTGCTGTTTTAAAAATGAAGCTCACCGCCGCCCCGTAGAGACGGAATCTCCGCCGTACTCCGACACGCGGACGAGGGACTCAAAATCATAATAAATCGGTCTTCCCGGATACACCGGAAAAAAACTTTTTTTATATCACAAAAGCACCCAAAAGATAACCATAAAAATTGAAAATTGTTTTTATTTTCCGACACAACACAAAAATAAAATCATCATGAACACACGCAATCGTGACGGTCTGCAAATACATCCATGGGAGATAGGCGGTTTCCAGTCCGGAAATGAGTTTTTTCTAAAAAATTCAATAAAGTCAGTGGTTGTGAGATTAACCCCAGAGAAATAGGCTGCGCATTTCACAGGGCAGGCACTGGGATTTCGGGAAAAGATCGTTTCCGGATGGCATCTAAATGAATCTTTTCATCAGTTCATCGATCACTTCATCCACATTTTCCGGCGTCATGCCAAACTGCCGGCAGGCCTTTTCCGCTTTGGCAAGCCTCCGGGGGCTTTCCATATCCCTGAGTCGGGAGAAAAACCCGAGCCGTCTCCCCACCTGATAGACACACTGCCGTTCCGGATCCATTGCCAAAAAACGGTGTATTATATCCAGCATCCGCGCTTTATCCCGGGGCAATTTACCTTCCAAATTCTGGAAAAGATTCAAAATATGGTCGCTTTTAACCACACTGGTAATGCCGTTCAATGATTCCAGGAAAATCAGAATCTCCTTGGCCATCATCAGATCCGTACATTTTTCAAAACGGCCGGCGGCATAATCGTCATAAAGCTCGACACTGTTGGGAATTGCCAGGGTTCTAAGTCTTATAAAATCCGGGTTTATCCGGTTTAAGGCATCGGCCGTTTCCCGTGCATGAACTTCGGAATAGGCTTTTCCACCCAGGCCCGGCATGATATACTCCGACAATTCCATCCCGGCCTTTTTTACTTTGAGCCCTGCTTTGATATGGGTTTCTTTGGTAACCCCTTTTTTGGCCATCTTTAGAACCCGGTCTGACCCGGATTCCAGACCGATATGGATTCTGTTTAAACCGGCGTCCTTGATATTCTTGAGATCACGATCCTTGATCCGGGCGATGGTGTGGGAACGGGCATATGAGGTTATTCGTTCGACCCAGGGAAAACGCTTCTTGAGATGAAGCAGAATCTCCAAAAAATCCGAAGGGTTTATGATCAGACTGTTTGCATCCTGAAGAAACACCGAACGCATTCCACCGGAAAACCAGCTCAAAGCGGCGTTTAACCCTCCGGGGTCCAGCTGTTCATTATTGCCGAGGGCTTCCCTAACAGCGGTTCGGGAAAGGTTGCCATGGTTTTCGGCCATCTTTTGGATGATCTCCACAGACCTGTGAACCGTATCGATATCCCGCTTGACATGATCCACCGGACGGATGGAAAAGCGCGATTCCTTATATACGGGGCAGAACGTACAGCGATTCCATGGGCAATTCCGTGTGACACGAATCAGAAGGCTGTATGCCTCACTGGGCGGCCGAATGGGCCCCTGTTCAAATCCTTGATAATCTTCAGTTGTATTTCGCTCCCGGCGCATATGAATCCTTCTGTCCTTAACCCTTCACCGGTTACAATTCAACCGGTTAACGACCCCTCTATTCAACGAATCAACAAAATTCTCCCTTGTCAACGTTAATCACACAACCCGTTAAAATCAAGGCTTCTGCATTACCCCTTTGACAATTGGCTGCGCTATGGAATAAAATCATAGGACTTCGCAAACGAGGATAATTAGACTTTGAAGAAATTAGGAATCGTCATCACATCGACGCTGGTTTTCGGGTTTTTCGTTGCAACAGCCGTATATCTGGACATCCAAAACTACGCCCATACACCTGCAGGCACTGAACCCGTCGAACAGGTCGTGGTTGTTAAATCCGGCCAGGGATTTCAATCTTTCTCTAAAATGCTCCGTGAACGTGACATTATCGAACATCCCGCCAAATTCAGATTGTTGGCCCGCATCAAGGGATATGACAAAAAAATCAAAGCCGGAGAATATGGACTTTCTTCTGCCATGACGCCCAACAAAATACTCGAAATCATGGTTCAAGGAAAGGTTCTCCTTCACAGGCTCACCATACCGGAAGGGTATAACCTGCAGCAGATTGCCCAGGCGGTTTCCACGGCGGGATTCGGAAACGAGATCGATTTTTTAAAGGCCGCCACCGACCCGGATCTTGTTCATGCCCAAGGGATCGATGCTGAAACGTTCGAAGGGTATCTTTTCCCGGATACCTACTATTTCCCCAAGGGGACCTTGCCTGAAAAAATTATATCCTCCATGGTAAAACGCTTCCGGTCTGTTTTCCTCCCGGAGTGGAAAGAACAGGCCAAAAGCATGGAGCTTACCATCCACCAGGTGGTCACCCTTGCATCCATCATTGAAAAGGAGACGGGCGTCGCTGCTGAACGTTCCGTCATATCTTCTGTTTTCCACAATCGTTTAAACCGGAAAATGCGTTTAGAGAGCGACCCTACGGTAATCTACGGCATCAAAGATTTCAACGGCAATATCACCCGAAAAGATCTATCCACCTCAACACCGTACAACACCTATACCATCACTGGGCTACCGCCGGGCCCCATTTCAAACACCGGCGTCGAGGCCATAGAAGCCGTCCTTTACCCGGCCGATACCGAGTTTCTCTTTTTTGTTTCCAGAAAAGACATGACGCACCAGTTTTCAACCAATATTAGAGATCACAACCGCGCGGTTAGAAAGTATCAATTGGGCCGATAAAAGAGCGATGAATGAGCCTATCTGAAAAAACCGAAAAAAGCGCCGTGGCCGACCGTCATGCAATCCGCCGGGAGGTATTGTCCTGTGTGAATGCGTCGAAAAAAAAGCTCACCCCCGGTGAGTTGGAAAAGGCACTCTCCGGGCGGTTTTCAATCGACCATAAAGACTTTAAAACAGTCATCAGGAGTTTGGTTTCAGACCGCGAACTCATATACACCTATCATTTTGGCTGTTCTTTTATCGAAAAATCCTTCAACAAACCCACCCGAATATCCCATCGGGTGGTATTAAAACCCCACGGCATGTTTTATCGACCCGGTTCCGAAGACGTGGTCATCGACATACAGCAAGGCGCTGCATTCGGTTCCGGCGATCATCCTACAACGAGACTGGCGATCAAAGGGATTGAAAACGCAGTGTTCGAAACCCATTGTTTGAAAAAAGAAAAAGATACCCGGGCCCTGGATATTGGAACCGGATCCGGTGTTCTGGCAATTGCAGCCGTATCGCTGGGAATAAAAACGGCGAAGGGAATCGATATTGATCCCTGTGCACGGGCAGAAGCCAGAAAAAACATTCAATTGAACCACCTCGAACATCGGATTGCAATCCATGACCATAACATCCAAGATATCCATGAAAAATTTACTCTGATCACCGCGAACCTCCGATATCCGACCCTCAAACGGCTGTGTTCTCACATGGCTCAAATAACCGAAAAAGACGGTGCGGTTGTGGTTTCGGGAATAAAAACAGATGAAGTTTCAGACCTTTTGAATGAATTCACCCAAAACCGCTTTAGATGTGTCTGGAAAACATTTGAAAAAGACTGGGCAGGGATGGTATTTGTTCGTTGAATCCCAACAAACGGGAACCGGAATTGTCCTGGGGCTGAAACGGAATGTAATTCTGAGAAAGGCTATAAAATCTTATTCTGAACAACGCGATTAAGGAAAGAACACATGCGTATGAAAGCATTTTCACCGGAGCAGTCCGCCGGCCAGCGTCTGATGGCGGGGTTCGACGGAATCGAGTTCAACCCGGAACTCAGGTTTCTCATCGACACCTTGAAAGTGGGCGGGATCATTTTTTTTGCCAGGAACCTGAAGAATCCCGAACAAATCAAAGGGTTGTGCGCATCGATTCAGGGATATGCCCGCTCTTGCGGCCAGCCGCCGCTGTTTATCGCCATCGACCAGGAAGGAGGCCGGGTGGCCAGGCTCAAAGAACCGTTTACGCAGTTCCCGGGCAATTCAAAGATGAAAGGGCCTGAAGATGCCGTCTATTTTGCCAAAACAACGGCAAAGGAATTTTTAGAAGTGGGGATCAATATGAATCTGGCGCCGGTGTTGGATGTCGCGCCCGAAGGCATTAACAGTATCATGGCGGGTAGGGCTTTCGGCCCTGACCCAGGCTGGGTGTCTGAGCAGGGAAAGGTGGTGATCGAACATCTTCAGGCTGAAAATATTATGGCTGTGGCCAAGCATTTTCCGGGCATCGGCCGAACCGTGGTTGATTCCCATTTTGAATTGCCGGATCTGGATATCGATGTGGATGCGATGCAGGGTTTCGACCTTTTTCCCTTTAAGACCGCCATCTCCCATGACGTGGCAGGGATCATGCTTTCGCATATTCGATATACAGGGATCGATCCGGATTGGCCCGCAAGCCTGTCCAAGACCATTGCCGATGATCTTTTGCGAAAACAAATGGGGTATGACGGCGTTGTCATGACCGATGACCTGGACATGGGCGCCATTAAAAAGCATTATGATCTCAAAACCGCTATCCAACAGATTCTATCAGCGGACATCGACATGCCCCTGATTTGCCATGCAGGACCCAACATTGAAAATGCGTTTAAGGAAATACTGGATGTTCAAAGACGATCTCAAACCATGAAAGCCAAAGGCATGAAATCTTTGAAACGGATTATGAGGCTGAAGAAAAGATATATAGGCGCTTAACTATGCCATATCTGCGAAAATCTGCCTGCCCCGCCTGCCCCGTAGGTCCGGAAGATCGTACTGGGGTAGCTCCGGCAGATGGTACTGGGGTGTCCTATTTAATTTGAACAATTAAAAACTAACCAACTCCCTACTGTAAAGAAATGCGCCGTCCCGTTCGATATACTCATTCCCTTTTCGTTCCAGAATCCAGCCGCTTTCATTTTTTCCCCCAAAAGGCAGCCTCAGCGGGGTGAAGGTAAAATCCGGATTGTCATGCACCATGCCGAAAGTCGAATGAAAGAGCGCTTTGACCGGTTCCGTGGGTGAGCCGAAAAAGGCCAGCAGAAAGCCATAGCGGGTCTCAACCAGTTCCGAGACCGCGTCATAAGGATCATCGAACGGTTTTAAAACAAGAAGCGGGCCGAAAAGTTCGAGGTCCGGAATATGGGTGTTTTGGGTTTCAAGGACCAGCGGATGGATCACATGTTCGTTGATGGATCCTGCGATCAGTTTTGCCGGCTGGCACTTTTCAAGGGCATTTTCAACGATCTTTCGGGTGCGTTCCACCAGGATCGGTCCGATTTCAATATCCGGATCAAAAGGATCTCCCACTTTCATGCCTTGAACCGTATCCAGTATTTTTTTACGAACGGCCTCATAGATGCTGCGGTGAATATAAACTTTTTTCAGGGTAGTGCAGTACTGGCCGGCGTTTATAAATGCCCGTCGGGCAATAAAATGGCCTGCCGCTTCGACATCGGCATCTTCGAACACAATAGCTGCCGGCATGCCGCCGGGGCCGGCAAAAAAGAGTTTGTCAAAAGATCGATGCTGTTTCCGATAGACTTCCCCAACAGCTGAAGCTCCTGAAATAAAGAGGACCCGGACATCGTTGTCCTCAACACAACGTTTGCCGAATTCCCGGTTGTCCAGACCGATCATGGGTTCGATGGTTTTAAAGGATTCGCAAATTTCAGCCAAAATCGCAGCCGTTCGAGGTGTCTGGGATGAGACGCCGAACCGAAGGCGGTTGCCCGTCAACAAGGCTGATCCGCCCAGTTTGCCCAGCACCACCACCGGGGCGTCGTATGCAAATATGGTGGCCACCGTGCCGTAAGGTTTGCCGTTTTCGACATAGGGGATTTCTTCTTCCAGGGTTCGCAAATAGTCCACCGCCAGATCTACCTCGATGCCGGTGATTTTCACGGGGAAACCGGCATCCAGTGCCGCGGTTTCCTGAAGGTTTGATCGTTGACGTTCAATGGCATCAGCCAGTCGATGGATTTCTTCGAGTCTTGCTTTGAATCCTTGGTTCTGCGTCATATTTTTCTCCGTCCTTGTTTGCCCTTGACATGTTATATCATAATTACATCGTTTTTTGGTAAAAATCATTCATACAATATGCGGCTCTGCTTTTCAATTCTGGATGTTTTTAACTGTTGTCGGTTTACATAGGTAAGTTGAGTTTAGCGAAATCTCGTCGTCAAGAACGTTGTTCACAAGATATTCGGGTTAGCTCTTTTGACGGCACAATGACACCCCTTAAGTTGAAGATAGAGAGAGTGTTGCCTTAAAAAAGCGGAGAATTTTAGCTTGAATTTATTCTGGTACTCTGCAATTTATCTTCCATTTTGACAACAGTTCAATTGGTTGTGATATCAAATTCTGAAAATTGAACTGTCAAGCGGAACGTGTCAATGAAAATGAGACACACGCGTTAATAAATTAAGCTCTAATTCATCTGTTGCAGGTTTGTTAATCCAGGCCGCAGATGGTAGAGATTTCGGAACCGGTAGTTTACCTTTAAACCGGTTCGGATTCTTTTCGAAAGCAACGGCAAGGACCTCGGATCGATTTTGATATATCGTTTTGTCCATACCGTAATGGACTTGTTCCGGTGTCATCATGGCGATTCCTGAATGACGATGTTCTTTGTTATACCAGCTGAAAAAGCTCTGACAGAAGGATCTGGCATCCTGAATGGATCCGAACCTCTCAGGGAACTGCGGACAATACTTCAGCGTTTTGAACTGGGCTTCCGAGTACGGGTTGTCGTTGCTCACCTGAGGGCGGCTGTGGGTTTTGGTTACACCCAGATCGCCCAGAAGATGGGCTACGGCCTTTGACTTCATACTTGATCCCCGATCGGCGTGAAGCGTGAGTTGCTCAGGCTCGATATTCTGTTTGGCACAACTATCTTTAATCAGCCGTTTGGCCAAAGCAGCCCGTTCACAGTGGGCAATCATCCAGCCGACCACGTAACGACTGAAGATGTCCAGGATCACGTACAGGTAAAAATAAGTCCACTTCACCGGGCCTTTGAGTTTGGTAATGTCCCATGACCAGACCTGGTTGGGTTTGGTAGCCAGCAGTTCAGGCTTGGCGTATTTGGGCCGTTGAACATGTTTTCTACGTTCTTTGACGCATCCGTGTTCAGATTCAAGGATGCGATACATGGTGCGAACGGAGCATAAATACTGCCCCTCATCCAACAGCCTGGCATAGACCTGATGGGGGGTATCGTCACAAAATTGCTCTGAGTGCAGGAGATCTATCACTGTCTGGCGTTCTCCGAAACTGAGGGCCAGTGGAGGTGCCGGCCGCTGTGTACCTTTATTTGCAGGTCGACACTTCGCACTTTGGTACCGGTAGAATGTGGCCCTGGGTACCAGTAGCGCCTCACAGGCGGCCTTTTTTCCGGTATGCGGACTTAACTGTTCTGCCAGAGATATCATTTGCTCTCGTCGCTTTCGTCCAGATCCTGAGCGATTCCTAGGATCTCTGACATTTTTTTTTGCGCTTCAATGATCAGTTCCGCCTGTTTAAGTTTTTGTTGAAGCCTTCTGTTCTTTTTTTCAAGTTGAGCGACTTGTTTGGCCAAAGGGTTGTTCTCTTTCAGTTTACTGCCGCGTTTTTTAGGCGTCATCGCCTTGAGGATGCCCTTTTCTCTCTGGCGGCGCCATGTGGTAAAGCTTGATGAATAAAGGCCTTCACGGCGCAGCAAAGCACCCAGCTGGCCCGGCTGTGTACAAGCATCCGCTTCAGCAAGAATTTGAAGTTTGTATTTGGCCGTGAATTTACGGCGCGGTTTTTTTTCGGGAACCTCTGGGTCCGGCGGTGAGGAATCAAAAGAATCTCGACCGCCATCCATGGCTGAAACCTGAACCTGATTGTTGTCTTTAGATGTCAGTTGTATTGTTTCCATAAAAATCTCCTACCCGCCCTACACTAATTTTTCAAGGGGTAGGTGTCTCACTTACATTGGCACAGAGGGGACCTATATAAGTCTGAGGAGATCGAGATTTATGAACATGATGATTCAATAATTCATGAAGCACAAAGAAGACATTTGCTGGGCCAACCACCGGGAACTGACAA
>DATKWE010000244.1:0-3797 GCA_035529735.1 Desulfobacterales bacterium
TTCAATTTTTATACCATGAAAAATCTGTTTTAGCAGCAACAAATATTTCCGATCAATTCAAATACTTTTTTTGATTATTATCGGCCCACTTCAGGCTAAAAGATATCGATACTCTCCACCGGGCAGGTCACCCAGACGTCATCGCCAATGCCCGTGTCATGGCGGCTGAACGATTCTTTGGGAATCAAAACATTCAGCGGCACTCCGGCATCTACGAGCACGCGCACATGGATTCGCTCTTCGTTGAGTTGAATGATTTTTCCCTTTACGGTATTTTCTGTCGCCTTGGGCGTATTTGGACTGAGTCTCAGCTCACCGGGGGCAATGGATATTCTTATGGGGCCCGTTTTTTCAGACTGCACCTTTAATTGAAGCCCGTTCGAGAGTGTGCAAAATTTGTGATCTCCAGCACCGGTTTCGATGCGGACACTAAAGATATTTTCATATGTGGATTTTGCAACCTGCCCCTCAAGAAGAAATATGGTGTCATCTGCCAGCCTCGACGTCTGGACCACGTCATGAGAGGTGAAAACAACCGACATGCCTCTTTGCTGACTGATCTCATGGATGATACGCGCTATGGTAACTTGATTTTCCACATCTACGCTGCTCATGGGCTCATCTAGAAGAACGACTTCCGGGGAACAGGCAAGTGCGCGCGCGATGGCCACCCGTTGGGTCTGGCCGCCGGAAAGCTTATGCGCGCCGGCATCCCTGAACGATCTCATGTCTACCAGCTCGAGCAGTTCATCGACGATTCGCGCGCTTTTGGCTTTGGGCGTCTTTCTTACCTTCAGCGGGAACTCGACATTTTTGAATACCGTTGTGGTAAACAGAATGGGCTGCTGCTGAACGAGCACCACTTTGCGCCTCAGCTTCATCAGCTTGCCCATATTTAAATGGACCTTCTCCTGTTTAAACCAGATTTCTCCGGAAGTGGGCGATAGAAGAAAGGCCAGAATTTCAAGGAGCGTTGTCTTGCCGGCACCGTTGGGGCCCAGAAGTCCGATCACCTTGCCTTTTTTTAGAAAAAGGTGCTTTAGGTCCAAAACTACCCGGCCGTCGTAAGCCTTGACAAGATTTTTCAGTTGATAAAGCATGGGCTTCACAGTCTGGATTTTCCTTGGAAATAATTACAAAAAACGTTGACACCAAAACTGACACACAGAAGCACGATCCCCAAGGCGACGCTCAAGACAAATTCTCCTTTGTCATATTCCAAAGCCATGGCCGTGGTCATGGTCCGGGTGAATCCCTTGGCGTTACCCCCAAGCATCATGCTGATTCCCACTTCTGCGATGACCCTCCCGAAGGCCATGACAATGGCGGCTATGATGGCAAAGCGGGTTTCGTGGAAAATGACCCGGGCGGTTTGCATCAGGTTTGCGCCAAGGGTCAAGGCGGCCTTTCGGTATCGGTCATCGATGCGGCTCACAGCAGAGATGGTGAAGGTTGTGATGATGGGAACGATAAGAATTATCTGGCCAATGATAATGGCCTTTTGGGTGTAAAGAAGATCATAGGTGCCGAAAATACCCCGCCTGGAGATAAAGGCGTAGACAAACAGACCCACCACCACCGTGGGCAGGGCGAGGAGGGTGTTGAGCAGGGTGATGACCAGTCGCTTTCCCCGAAACTCAGAAAAGGCAATGAGAAATCCTGACGGGACCCCCAATAAACCGGCAACAAACGTGGAGATGGAGCTCACCTTCAGGGAGACGCCGACGATCACCAGGAGATCATGATTCAGGGTCCAGATAAGAAGTATGGCTGAAAGAAAGCTGTCTGTCAGGAAACCCATAATAGCTGCTTATTTTTTCTTTGCGCTTACGATGCATGAATTTGAGTCCCGCCCACCGATCAGAGTGTGGCGGAGATCCCCTCTTTACGGGTCGGCGGGGAGCTTCATAAAAAAACACTATTCTGCAACCGGCACTGCATCCGCGAAAAAGGCCTGCCTTCCGGCAATTTTGTATTGCCCGATGAGCGCCTGGGCCTGAGCCGATACCAGCCATCTGGCGAACCGATCCGCCCACGCGAATTTAACATGGGCATGTTTTTTGGGGCTGACGGGGATCACGCCGTAGGGGTTAAACAGCTTGGGATCCCCTTCACATAAAATCTCAAGATTAAGGCCAAGCTTCCGCCCATACTTGTATTTTAGAAATGTTCCCCGATCGGCAAGGGTATAGGCCTGTTTCTCTTCTGCAAATGTCAGGGCTTTCCCCATGCCCTGGCCAATGGATATATAACGCTTCCCCAATCCCACGGGATACACAAAAGAAAGGGCCTCTTTCTTGCCTTTTTTTATGATCTCGGTAGCTTCGGTTTTCAGCGCCTCCCCGCTGGCTTTCCAGACGGCCTGTTCCTTGATATGGGTCCCGCTGTCATCTCCGCGGGAGATGAACCTTACCTTTGCCGCGGCAATTTTCCTGAATGCGCCGGCTGCATCGCGCATTCCCTCAATTTTCGCAGGGTCGCCGGCCGGACCGATAATTACAAAGTCGTTGTGCATGACCCCCAATCGGTAAGCCCCATAGCCTTCGGCGAGAAACGTTTCCTCCCGCGCTTTGGCATGCACAAAAATAACATCCACGTTGCCGTCCATGCCGTCCCGGATGGCGGCCCCGGTCCCCTTGGCAAAGACTTTGACCTCAATACCGGTCTCTTTCGTGAATTCAGGCAGCAGGACATTCAACAGTCCGGAGTTCTCTGTACTCGTGGTCGTGGCCATCTTGATTGTCTTTGATTCTCCGTTGGCCGTAAAGGGGAGTAGCAAAAGGGCAAGGAAAATCAGAATCGCAGGACCCATTCTTTTATTCAAAACTTTCCGTTTACAGTCCATATTCACACCGCCTTCAACATATCCCAAATCCAAAAGACTTTAATCCGCATTTAAAAAAGTGACTCGGCGCTTTGAACGAGAACGGATTTGAACCATAGCGTCTTGTCTTTTTCCACTTATTTCGGGGGGAAAACCATCTTCGAGCAGAGACTCATATCATATCCTTTCAGATCTTGAGTCAATTTCCGAAAGGCGGCTTCAGGTAAAAGCCCTAAAAAGAGTTGTACGCCTTTTTCGAAAAACCGATCCTTGAGAACAAGAAAATCAAAGCGCTCCCAGCGCAGGGGTATAAAATCAAGATCCAGCAGACCCGCCACTGCCTCGATTCCGGGACCTGCATCCGCCCTGCCGGACAACACCTCAAGCCCCACATCCAAGTGCCGCTGAAACTCCAGTTGGTACCCTTTGATCTGGTCTCCTATGATTCCGGCCCTTTTAAGTTCTCCGTCAAAGAGCAACCGGGTTCCGGTGCCCAAAGGGCGATTGACGATCTTTATGCCGGGTTCCCCTAAATCGGCTACTTTTTGAATCCCTTTTGGATTCCCTTTTGCCAGCAAAAGTCCCTGCTGCCGCTGACAGAAGTTGACCACCGCCGGCAACTGCTCCAGCTCCTCTCTGGCAAAGCCGAAATTATAGTCCTGCCCGTTTTCCTGAAGCAGGTGGCTCGATGCAATATGGCAGAGATTGCGCCGGAGCGCCCGAATCCCTCCCATGCTTCCCAGGTTTCCAAAGACCGCCAAATGCTCGGGATGCAGGCGATTGAACAGGGAAATCGTACGATCAAGAAGGATATCGTTGCTCCCGGTGATGATCAGAAGGCCCTGGTAAGGGGGTAAGGGAACCGTTGGCTTTGGATAGTTGATGGTTTCATTCTCCAGCCACTGTTCCACCAGATAAAGCGGGAAAAGCCACTTTCCCGTCACTTTGGTTGCCGGCAGCCCTTTTTCTGAAA